>JAEZKH010000409.1 GCA_023415515.1 Actinomycetes bacterium | reverse complement strand
GTCGTGGGCGGTCAGGTCGGCGGCAGCGAGCAGGACAAGTGCACGCAACGTCTGGTGATACTCGCGGGCGGGGTCCCGGTGCGCCTTGGCCAGGGAGTTGACGAAGCGGTCGAGCGTTTCGCGGTCGAGGTCGTCGTCGCCGATGATGGCGCGGCGCTCGGCGCGCGACACGTCCGGGGCGATGGATGACAGCGCCCACAGCAGGTCCTTGAGTTGCGTCTCGCGCTTGGCGCCGGGGCGGCCGAGGCTCTCCAGCACGCCGCTGCGGACGGACTCCCAGAAGCTCGCGGCGTCGAGCAGTTCGACGACGAAGAAGTAGCCGTTGGCGGCCTGCACTCGTTCGCGGATCTGGCCGAGCAGATGGGTCTTGCCCGTGCCTGCCGTGCCGCGGATGACGACGCCGAGCGGCGCGGAGAAGGGGTCGCGTTCGGCGTCGCCGACGGCGGCCATCACGTCGTCGACGGCGTACTCGTTGAGGCCGGGGACGTGGGTCGCGGCCTGGGGGCGCCAGAGGTCGTCGGTGGTCGGCGCCCAGGTGAGGCGAAGCGATGCGAGCGCTTCTCGTTCCGGCTGGTGCATCACGGCTCGATCGCGATGACGTGCTTGTTCTGGTCGCCGATGGTGACGGCGGCGTCGCGGTCGTCGGCGGTGAGGACTTTCTGGTTCTCTTCGGGGATGAGGCTGACGTCCGGAGCGCGATAGAGAGCGCGTAGGGCGGAGTCGACGTCGTCGCGGTCGGTGTCGGAGAGTTTGGCGCGCAGGTGGGTGAGGCGGACCCAGCCGCCGCGGCGTGGCGCCAGGTCGGCGTAGACGGACCGGATGCGATCTTCGAGCGACGGTGCCTCATTTGCGGGGCCGGGGGCGCCGAAGACGTCGGCGAGGCTCAGGTCGGCGGTGTCGAGGTAACGGCCCAGGGCGCCGAGCACGGTATAGAGCGTCTTGGCCGGACCGGTCGAGCGCGGCGGCGGGCCTGCGGAGACGATGTCGCGGCACAGGCGCCAGCCCTTGTCGGTGAGCTCGTGAACGAAGCGGCCGTTCTCGCGGGTGGTCTCGATGAGGCCTGCGTCGTTGAGTTTGTCGCGGCTGGGCTTGTCGAGCTTCGGGCCGAGGTTGATCAGGTCCGGGTTGGGCAGCGGGCGCGCCTGCGCCATCAACACGAGGAGGACGGCGCGCTCGGTTCCGGTCAGGTCTGCTGGCGTGACACCCACGGTCTCAACTTATCGACTTCGGCGGCGCCGAGCGTTGGGGGTGCTACCGCCGGTCACCCCTCACCAGGTGTGCCCGCAGTCTCCGCACGTCCAGTCGTCGGGAGTGACGCAACAGCCGCGAAGGTCGTACCACGGTGCGTAGTCGTTGTGCATCCGCATGCCGTACAGCGCGGCTTGGGTGCGTCGAGCTCCGCACGACGGGCAGGTCGGATGCTGGGCAAGGCGGTAGTCGACCAGGTTGGTGAAACCGTCTTTGCCCATGCGTGTGACGCAGCGATCGCAGAGCACACCCGGCCAGTCAGGACGGTCGTCGTCGGTAGTCCGGTCCCGTCGATAGGCGTCGACGGTGTGAATACGGAGCTGCTCGCAGCCGTAATCGGAATCGAGGCACAGGTCGTCGCCGCAGCCCTCGCACCGCCCGCGAGATTGGAGCAGGATCCTCGCCGCCGCGACTGGGTTGTGGCCGTATCTCGAGTATTGGTCACCGCGGCACCGGCAGTCCTCCAACGCCAGCTGCATTCGAACGGCCATCTCGCCGTTGAGTACCCAGTCGTGGCGAGGGTCGCCGTCGTAGCGGAATCCGGTCATCATCACCAGAGTTTCGAGGTCGATCAGCCCGATCGGCCCGCTCGAATCGGATGCGATCCGTGCTCGGGTCTGATCCCCGTCGGCACCCACTCGACCTAACTGCGTCACCACCGACGTTGGTTCTGTGCCGAGCACGAACGCGACGGCGTCCCCTTCCTCGGCCTGCGCCTCGCCGCACCGCCACGGTGTGTATGTGGACTCGGGCTCGATGAGGGTGATCGCCCCTTCCTTCCAATTGGTCGATTCCACGATGAACAGTCGCTCGACGGGAGTTTGCGTCACCAGACAATTCTCCCAGAGGGGTGCGACATCCGGGCTCGCGCAGAGTTAGCTGACCGGGCTAGGGCGACTCGATGTTGAGCCGGCGCGCGAGGTCCGGACCGCCGACCTGCCTCACGAAGTCCGGGTCTCCGCACACGACGAGTTGGTCGCGGGCCCTGGACAATCCGACGTAGAGGCGTTCGCGGGATCGGTCGAACTGGTTGGCCTCGTTGACGACGAGGACGACGGCGCGGCGCTCAAGACCCTTGAACCCGAGCACGTGGCCGTAGAACACCTGCTCGGCATCCCAGAAGGTGTCCCAGTACGCCGTGTGCCCTTCCTTCTGCCGCTCGGCCTGTTCGGGGGGGCGGCTGCCGGGGGTCAACAGCGCGAGAGCCTCTGGCCGCCAACCTTGTTCGAGGAGCGCCTCGATCTGGTCGTCGCCGACGCTCGGCGCGTCATCGCGGCTGCAGGCGACGAACGAGACGGCCGGCCCCTCGCCGCCGAGGAATCGCATCGGATGATCGACGAGCGGTTGGAAGGCGTTGGCGATCTGACGGGTGTTGCGCAGGTTGTGGTCGAGGATCAGCGGCACCAGCGGCACGGGCGGCGATCCATGGCGACTGAAGACGCGCTGGCCCTCGTCGGTGAACACGTACAGGCCGCCGTCGTCGGGGTCCTTCAACGCGATCAGCATCGGTTCCCACCACGAGTCGGCGAAGTCCTGCGCCTCGTCGACGACGATGGAGTCGAAGCGGTGTCCGATCTCGAGATCCATTGCCAGCTCAGCCATCTGGCGCGGAAGGTCATGTTCCCAGAACTGGACGGTCTCCTCGGTGCGCACTGATTCGTCGGGCCCCTGCGGCGCTCCCCACTGCACCCCGAGGGCGTGGAACTCGCCGACGTAGGCCGGCTGCTGGCGGCGCGGCCACGTCGCCGTGACGCGTTCCAGGTACGACGCGAGGCCGTGCGAGTAGCAGACCAGGGCGACGCGCTGGCCGCGTTGCGCGAGCCGCCGCGCCTGCTCCATGGCGAGGAAAGTCTTTCCGCTGCCGGCACCGCCGCGGACTTCGATACGGGTGAGCAACCGGATGGCGTCGAGCACGACACCCTGGTGTTCGGTGAGCGCGTCGGCGGCGTCCTCGTTGGCCAGAGCGCGGGCGACGACGTCGCGCTGCGGCAGTCCCCTACCGCTCAGCGCGATGGTGATCTGCTCGATACCGGTTCGGGTGAGCAGCGGTCGGTCGAGTTCCTGGCGGACGAGGACGTGACGCAGCTTGGCCACCATGGTGGGAAGGTCGTTGCGGTCGATGACTTTCCAGCGCGGGCATTCAGCCAGTGCGAAGTCGTCGGGCAACTCGGTGTTGGGCAACACGACAACGTGGTCCCAGCGCAGCCGACCCTGGCTCCAGCGGGGGTCCTTCTCGATATAGTCGCGCAGGGCGTAGCACGCTTCGCGCGCTTGGCGGACGGGGTTGATGCGGTGGTCATGGCCGCCGCGTTTCTGCCGCCAGCCGTCGCCGTCGTGCCAGACTTCGCCACCTTTGACCTCGAGGCAGACGATGCCGGCGCCCTCGATCGCGACGACGAAATCGACCTCGTGGTCCTTGAGGTGGTCGGTGACGCGCTGGCCCGCGACGACGAGGTCGTTGGGCTGCAGCTGCTCGCGCAGTGCCTGATAGACGCGGCGCTCGGCGCGGTTGGCCAATCTGGGCGTCTCGGTCGGGGTGATGGTCACCGGTGCCTCACCTCTGCGGCGCGGACCATCTGCGGCATGTCGAATCCTCCCCTGCAAACGTCGAGTCGATGGTAGCGAGGAGGCCGTCAGCCCGGCAGATCACAGGTACTTCGCGAGTGCGAGGCCGACCTCGCTGAGGTGTGCCACCGGAGATGTCCGCCGCCTACGACAACGCGGCACAGACGATCGCGGGCGCCGGTTGCCAGGCCTGGCAGGAACCGAATCCCGTTGTTGGAGCAGCAGTCACGCCGTTCAGCAGGTCGTCGGCTCAAACCCCGTCAGAGCACCTTCGCCCTCAAGCCTGTGTTCGCGGGGCGTCGAAGGTGACTACGTTGCCCCCACCCATGCTCGCATTGATCGCCACGCCGGCGGCTCGGCCTCAGGTTCATCGTCCGATGGCGCTGTGGGTAGGCATCTCATCGCCGAAGTTGATCCCCAGATCCCGGGCGGTCAGCAGCGTGTCGCAGCCGAGCGGTACCTGCTTTTGCCTGCGGGTGGCTTCCTCGAGGGGGACATAGTCCACGGTCGGCGGGTTGAGCGCCACCATGATGCCGTCATACCCGTCGTCGAGTGCCCGCACCGCAGCGGCACCGAAGCGCAGGCCAAGTAACCGGTCGAACGAAGTCGGTGACCCTCCGCGCAGCAGGTGGCCCAGCACGACGGTGCGGGTCTCTCGGCCCGTCATCCGCTCGAGTTCGGCGGCCACCTTGGCTCCGATGCCGCCGAGACGTTCGGCCCGCCCCACTTGTTTCTCGATGACCGCCAGTTCTCCGCCGACGGGGTGCGCGCCCTCGGCGACGCAGACGATGGAGAACTTCGCGCCGCGCTCCTCGCGGCCGGTGATCAGGGCCGCCACCGGCTCTAGGCGGAACGGAATCTCGGGAATGAGAATCGCGTGCGCCCCCGACGCCATGCCCGCGTGCAATGCGATCCATCCGGCGTAGCGCCCCATCACCTCCACCACGATGATGCGGCCGTGCGATGTCGCTGTGGTGAACAGCCGGTCGATGCACTCCGAGGCGAAGGCGACAGCGGTGTCGAAACCGAACGTTGATGCTGTGTTTTCGAGATCGTTGTCGATGGTCTTGGGCACGCC
>JAEZKH010000407.1 GCA_023415515.1 Actinomycetes bacterium | reverse complement strand
GAACTCGGTGGTGCCCGCCGGCGCGGGCCTGGTCGCCGCCAAGATCGAATACCTGAATCCGGGCGGCAGTTCCAAGGACCGCATCGCCGTCAAGATGATCGACGCGGCCGAGGCCAGCGGTGCCCTGAAAGCGGGCGGCACCATCGTCGAACCGACCTCAGGCAACACCGGCGTCGGCCTGGCCCTGGTGGCCCAGCAGCGCGGCTACAAGTGCGTGTTCGTCTGCCCCGACAAGGTCAGCGAGGACAAGCAGAACGTGCTGCGTGCCTACGGCGCCGAGGTCGTGGTGTGCCCGACGGCCGTGCCACCCGACCACCCGGACAGCTACTACAGCGTGTCAAACCGCCTCGTCGAAGAGATCGACGGCGCGTGGAAGCCCGACCAGTACTCCAATCCGATGGGCCCCGCCAGCCACTACGAGACCACGGGCCCCGAGATCTGGAACGACACAGACGGCACCGTGACGCATTTCGTGGCGGGCGTCGGCACCGGCGGCACCATCACCGGCGCCGGGCGATACCTCAAGGAGGTGTCCGACGGGAGGGTGAAGATCGTCGGCGCCGACCCCGAAGGCTCGGTGTATTCCGGTGGCACCGGCAGGCCCTACCTCGTCGAAGGGGTGGGCGAGGATTTCTGGCCGTCGGCGTACGACCCGTCGGTGCCCGACGAGATCATCGCGGTCTCCGACGCCGACTCGTTCGACATGACGCGCAGACTGGCCCGTGAGGAAGGCCTTCTGGTCGGCGGATCCTGCGGTATGGCCGTGGTCGCCGCGATCGAAGTCGCGGTGAAAGCCGGTCCGGAGTCCGTCGTCGTGGTGTTGTTACCCGACGGTGGACGGGGTTATATGTCAAAGGTTTTCAACGACGCATGGATGTCGTCGTACGGATTCCTGCGTAGCAGGCTCGACGGTTCGCTCGAGCAGGCCACCGTCGGAGATGTGTTGCGCGGCAAGTCAGGTGCGCTGCCCGACCTGGTGCACACGCATCCTTCGGAGACCGTGCGCGACGCCATCGGCATTCTCCGGGAGTACGGCGTGTCCCAGATGCCCGTCGTCGGCGCCGAACCGCCCGTGATGGCAGGCGAGGTGGCGGGAAGCGTGTCCGAGCGGGAACTGCTTTCGGCGGTCTTCGAAGGCCGCGCAAAGTTGGCCGACGCGGTATCGGAGCACATGTTGCCGCCGCTGCCGTTGATCGGCGCGGGCGAAATGGTCAGCCAGGCCGCGAAAGCGCTTCGGGACTGCGACGCCGTCATGGTCGTCGAGGACGGCAAGCCGGTGGGCGTCCTGACCCGCCACGACCTCCTGGGATTCCTCTCCGACGGCAACGTTCGGCGTTAGCCCGACGAATCGGCTCGATTCACGGGCCGGAAAGCGGTCTGACAACTCGCGGCGCGGTTCTTGCCGAAGACCCTGTTGTGAGCAACTTCTCAGGTACATTAAGCACGCTGATTCCCAGCTAATGAAAGTGGAAGGCGTCAATGACTGATCAACCGCCACCTCCCCCTGGTAATTACCCCCCGCCTCCTCCTCCGCCCCCGGGCAACTATCCGCCGCCGCCACCGCCGCAAAGCGGTGGATATCCGCCGCCGCAGAGCGGTGGGTTCCCTCCGCAGGCCGGACCGGCGGGTGCGTTGCCGAAAGAGGCGTATACACCATGGGGTACGCGCGTGTTGGCGTACATCATCGACTACATCCCGGTCCTGATCCTCGAGGGCATCGGTTGGTTGCTGCTGATCGGTACCCGCGAAACCGCTTGCATCACCGACACATCCGAGTACGACCTCGGTGAGTTCTGCGCCACCGGCGCGTCGACGACCGGCCAGATCTCGGTCTTCCTCACCGGCCTCATCGCACTTGCCTACATCATCTGGAACCTCGGCTACCGCCAGGGCACGACGGGATCCAGCATCGGCAAGGGAATCATGAAATTCAAGATTGTCAGCGAAAAGACGGGTCAGCCAATAGGTTTCGGCATGTCGGTAGTTCGCGAACTCATTTACCTGGTGGCTGCCGGCCTGTGCGGCATCGTCTGGCTCATCGCTGTGCTGTTCCCGTTGTGGGATGACAAGCGGCAGACGCTCGTCGACAAGATCATCTCGACGATCGCCGTTCCCCTGTAACAGCTGACTTCGACTTGGGAAGGTTCGGATGACCAATCCACCACCGCCACCGCCTCCGTCAGGCGGCGGCTATCCGCCGCCGGGGCAGGGTGGCTATCCGCCGCCGGGACAAGGCGGTTATCCACCACCGGGGCAGGGTGGCTACCCGCCGCCGCCACCACCGAGCGGATACCCCCCGCCACCGCAGCAGGGTGGCTACCCGCCACCGCCGCCACCGAGCGGTTACCCCCCGCCACCGCAGCAGGGTGGCTACCCGCCACCCCCACCAAGCGCACAGGGATATCCGCCCGGTCCGCAGGGTTATCCTCCTGCGGGACCGCCGGGCTACGGTGGGGCGCAACCGTTCAACGTCGGCGAGGCGTTCTCGTGGGCATGGAACAAGTTCAGCAAGAACGCCGCCCCGCTCGTCATCGCGACGCTCGTCTTCGGGCTGGTCGTGATCGTGCTGCAGGTGATCATCAACTTGCTGCAGACAGCGCTCAGCCCGGGAGCGAGCAGCTACACCTCTGACTCGAGCGGCTTCTCCTACTCGTGGAGCACGACCTCCATGGGGCTCGGCGGAATTCTCGTTTCGATCGTGGGCTGGTTCGTGATGCTGATCGTCGCCGCGGCGATCCAATCCGCTTTTCTCAGCGGTGTTCTCGACATAGCGAACGGGCAGCAGGTGGCCGTCGGGTCGTTCTTCCGGCCGCGCAACATCGGTCAGGTGGTCATTGCCGGGCTCATCGTCGGCATCATCACCACGATCGGGTTCTTCCTGTGTGTGATACCCGGCGTGATCGCGAGCATCATGCTCATCTTCACCGTGGTCGCGCTTCTCGACCGCAATCTGTCCGCCGTCGACGCCGTCAAGACCAGTTTCGAAACCACCAAAGCCAACTTCGGCAACGCGTTCCTCACCTGGCTGGTCGGGGTTGCGATCGTCTTCGTCGGCGCACTGGTGTGCGGCATCGGACTGCTGGTGGCCGTTCCTGTCGCTGCGCTGTTCCTGGTGTTTGCGTGGCGCCGGATCAGCGGCGCTCAGATCGCACCGCTCACCCCGTGATCGAGGTTCATCGGAAAGCGCTGACGCCCGTCAGCGCTTCTCCGATGACCATCTGGTGCACCTCGGACGTGCCTTCGTAGGTCAGCACCGACTCCAGATTGTTGGCATGCCGGATCACCGGGTATTCCAGCGTGATCCCGTTGGCGCCCAGTAGGGTTCGGCACTGTCGGGCAATCTTGATCGCTTCCCGGCAATTGTTCAACTTGCCGAAACTGACCTGGTCCGGCCGGATGCGTCCCTCGTCCTTCAGCTTGCCGAGATGCAGTGCCAACAATTGCGCCTTGCCCAATTCGACTGCCATGTCGGCGATCTTGGCCTGCGTCAGCTGGTATCCGGCCAGCGGCTTGTCGAACACCTCGCGAGTGCCGACGTAATCGAGAGTGGTCTGAAGGCAGTCCCGCGCCGCACCGACGCTGCCGAACACGATCCCGAAGCGCGCCTCCGACAGGCAGGCGAGCGGGCCGGAAAGCCCCTTCGCCTCCGGAAGTTGGGCGTCTGCGGGCAGGCGCACGTCGTCGAGGTGAAGCTCAGAGGTCACCGATGCGCGCAGCGACAGCTTGCGCTTCATCTCGGTGGCGGTGAACCCCTTCGTCCCGGCAGGCACCAGGAAGCCGCGCACGCCCTCCTCGGCGCGCGCCCACACCACCGCGACGTCGGCGACCGATCCGTTGGTGATCCACATCTTCGTCCCGTTGAGGATCCAGTCGGAGCCGTCGCGTCGCGCCGTGGTCCGCATGCCGCCGGGGTTGGAGCCGAAGTCGGGCTCGGTCAACCCGAAGCACCCGATGGCGTCACCGGTGGCCATGTCGGGCAGCCAATGCTTGCGCTGCTCTTCGCTGCCGTGGCGGTGGATGGCGAACATCGCCAGCGAGCCCTGCACCGAGACGAGGCTGCGCAGGCCGCTGTCGACCGCTTCCAGCTCCTGGCACACCAGCCCGTACGCCGTCGCCGTCGAGCCGCCGCAACCGTAACCCTCGAGGTGCATGCCCAGCACGCCGAGCTTGCCGAGGTCGGCGGCGAGTTCGCGGACGGGCACCTCGCCGGCTTCGAACCATTCGGCGATGTGCGGCCGCAGCCGCTGTTCCCCGAAGCGGCGGACGGTCTCCCTCAGTTCCTTGTCTTCAGGGGTCAGCTGCGCATCGAGGTCGAGCAGGTCATCGATTCGGGCGGTAGCGCTCATGGTCCATGTCTACACCTCCACCGAGCGCGCGCGGAAAGGGTTAGACGTCGTCGATCGCGCCGCACCGGCCGAGAGAACCGCCGACACACCTAGGAGTGGGCGTGGGTCTCGAACCGCTCAAGCAGTAACCGCGACACCGTGTCGGGGTGCTCCTCGACGATCCAGTGCGAGCCGGCCAGCCGTTCGAAGCGGTAATCGCCGACGACGTAGTCGGCACACAGCCGCGCCCCCTTCTCCTTGAGCGCGATGTCCTCGTCGCTCCACACGTAGAGCGTCGGGACGTTGACCTTCCTGCGGACAGCCCGCGGGTTGCTCATCGCCATCGCGCGGTACCAGTTCAGCGCCCCGGTCAGCGCGCCGGCCTTCATCGCGTCCAATTCGGCCAAGCCGAGTTCGCGGTCTGCCCTGGTGTCGAGGAAGCCCTTCTGCACACGCGGATGCAACAGCGCCCGCTCCGGTATCCACGGAAGCTGGAAGAAGAGCATGTACCACGACGCCAGTGCCTGACGGCTGGTGCCCGCGGCCTTGAGGAACGCCGCGGGATGGGGGACCGACAGCGGACTCACCGTGTGAAGGCGATCGGGGTGCTCCTGCGCCACGTACCACGCGACGACGGCTCCCCAGTCGTGTCCCACCAGGTGCACCCGCTGCGCACCACTGGCCTCGATCAGCGTGTGAACGTCGGCGACGAGCTCGGAACCGCGGTAGTCGCGCCTTCGGCTGGGCCGGGCACCGGCGGAGTAACCCCGCTGCAGCGGCGCCAGGCAGCGAAAGCCCTGCGTGGTCAACCGGTCGATGACCGGCTGCCACATGATGTTGAGCTCGGGGAAGCCGTGCAAGAGGATGACGACCGGTCCGTCGGCGGGTCCGGCGTCGATCACGTCGAACACGAGGTCGCCGCGGCGGAACTGTTCCATCGGCTGACGATATCCCGCCTCGGGTGCGTGGCTACGCTGGGCGGTGATGAGTGAGCACAGCAGGTGGCAGGGTCTGGCCACCAAAGCCATCCACGCCGGGTTCCGTCCCGACCCGCAGACCGGCGCCGTCAACGCGCCGATCTACGCCAGTTCGACATTCGCCCAGGACGGCGTCGGGGGCCTGCGCGGCGGGTTCGAGTACGCCCGCACAGGCAACCCGACGCGCGCCGCGCTCGAGGCGTCGCTGGCAGCGGTGGAGGAGGCGGTGTACGGGCGCGCGTTCAGTTCGGGAATGGCCGCAACAGACTGCGCACTGCGGGCGGTGCTACGCCCCGGCGATCACGTGGTGATGCCCGACGACGCGTACGGCGGCACGTTCCGCCTGATCGACAAGGTCTTCACGAAGTGGGGCATCGACTACACAGCGGTGTCGCTGGCCGACCTCGACGCGGTGCGCGCGGCTATCACCCCGGACACCAAACTGATCATCGTCGAAACGCCGACCAATCCGCTGCTGTCGATCGCCGACATCAGCGGCATCGCCCAGGTGGCGGCGCCGTCAAACACAAAGGTGTTGGTGGACAACACGTTCGCCTCGCCCGCGTTGCAGCAGCCGCTGGTCCTCGGCGCCGACATCGTGCTGCACTCGACGACGAAGTACATCGGCGGACATTCCGACGTCGTCGGCGGGGCACTCCTGACCAGCGACGGTGAACTCGACGAGGCGTTCGGCTTCCTTCAGAACGGTGCAGGAGCGGTCCCGAGCCCGTTCGACGCGTACCTGACGATGCGCGGCCTCAAGACGCTGTCGCTGCGGATGCAGCGGCACAGCGAAAACGCCGCGCTCGTCGCCGAGTTCCTGTCGAACCACCCCGCGATCGACACTGTGCTGTACCCGGGACTTGCGAGTCATCCCGGTCACGAGGTCGCCGCAAGGCAGATGAGCGCCTTCGGCGGCATGGTGTCTGTCCGGATGCGCGGCGGCGTTCAGGCCGCCCGAGACTTCTGTTCGCGCACAGAGGTTTTCATTCTCGCCGAGTCACTAGGCGGGGTCGAGTCGTTGATCGAGCATCCGGGGGCGATGACGCACGCGTCGACGGCGGGTTCGCAGCTGGAGGTGCCGGATGACTTGGTCCGGCTGTCGGTGGGTATCGAGGACTCCCCAGATCTGCTGGCCGATCTGGAGCAGGCGCTAGGCTAGTGCGTGCCGCATCGCCGAGGCGGTGACCGCCAGGTTCATCTCCGGCAGCGCCGTCTCGTACTCGTCGACCCAACTGCCGCTTGCGATTTCGCTGGCACGCATGTGAACCCATCGCCACCCGCGGTCGTTGAGGCTCAGCAACGCGCCAAGACCGTCGACAGCGTGCAGCAGCGACACGATAGCGGCCGTCGACGGCGTCGGCGGCTCCCGGTCGAACAGCGCAGACAGCAGCGCCGAGCGTGCCTGCGACACCCGCTCACGGTTGACGACCGGCCAGGAGGCCGGGTGATGGCTGAATCGGCTGGTGCGCAACTGAACACGGCGTATCTGTCCGGTGTGCTCGAGAAAACCCGCGATGTTGTCCTGCACGCCGCGGCGCAGCTTCGATATCGCCGCCGACGGCGTCAGCGGCCGCCGCGCCAACAGCTCGAACGCTGGATCCATGATGGGATCAAGCGGCATCGGACCCGCAAGAGCCACCAATTTGCCTGGCGCTACCGGTTCGCCGTTGATCGTCGGACGGACCCGGCACAGCAGGGCCAAATCCAGAAGCACGGCGCCGGACAACACGCGGTTGCGCCGGGCCCGGTCGACGCCGGGCTGCGACTCGGCGTTGTCCAACAGGAGTAGGAACAAGTCCTCGGCGATCTGCGCCACGGACGGACTTTAACGCGCCGGCTTCACTCGGTTCGCGTCAGGAGTGGTACGGCTCAGCCTTGACCAGGGTCACCTTGACGGTATTGCCGTTGGGCACCGTGTAGGTGCGGCTCTCGCCTTCCTTGGCGTCGATCAGCGCGCTTCCCAGCGGCGACGCCGGCGAGTACACCTCGAGCTTGCCGTCGCTGACGCCTTCTTGGCGGGTGGCGATCAGGAAGGTCTCCTCGTCCGACTTGTCGTCGCCGTAGAACACGGTGACAACCGATCCGGGCAGCGCGACACCGGACTGCTTCGGCGCCTCGCCGACCTTCGCGTTGTTCAGCAGTTCCTGCAGCTGCCGAATACGGGCTTCCTGCTGACCTTGTTCCTCGCGTGCTGCGTGGTAGCCACCGTTCTCCCGGAGATCGCCCTCCTCGCGGCGGTCGTTGATCTCCGCGGCGATGATCGGCCGGTTGGCGATGAGCTGGTCCAGTTCGGCCTTCAGCCGGTCGTGTGCCTCCTGGGTCAGCCAGGTGACCTGGGTGTCGGTCATGTCGTCGCGCTCCTGTCGTCGTCTTCGCGCTGTTCGCGTGGAGAGTCTGTTTCTGTTTCTTCTGCTGAGAGCCCCCGTATGTATTGCCGCGTCGGTGGGCGCTCGATCAGCGCGCAAAAGCAGCAATACACGGTCCCAGCAGGAACCGTGTATCCGACGATGTTACCACCGCCACTTCGGCGCGATTTCACGATTCGGTGGCCTATTGTTCTTCGCCCGGCCGTTTCCGAGCCGATATCAGCCGCTCACCAGGTAGGCCGGCACGTCAGTGCCGCAGCCGTAGACGTCGCCGACCACCGGCGGCCGGGTGGACTTGACGGTCTCGGTGACGTTGACCGTTTTCTGCGAGGACGGCGGGATGAGCACCTCGCGGCGTCCGGTCTCGCTGCCGTCGATCGAGCGGGCCCGCAGGATGCAGACGACCGGCCGCGACGGGTCCGACCGGGTGACCTTGACCGTCACCGATAGCGTCTCGTCGTCGATGAGCTGGTAGCCACCCAGTTCGCCCTGGACGTCGCCGCTGCCGAGGCGCTGGGAGCCGA
The DNA here is from genome assembly GCA_023415515.1 of Actinomycetes bacterium. Classification (GTDB taxonomy): domain Bacteria; phylum Actinomycetota; class Actinomycetes; order Mycobacteriales; family Mycobacteriaceae; genus Mycobacterium. The sequence continues at coordinate 2,336 of JAEZKH010000407.1, read as the reverse complement.
CGATCGCGACGACCACGCCGGCGACCAGGACCAGCGTGGTCAGGCCGATCGCCCACCACCGGCGTGAGCTGCGCGACAAGCGCTGCTGGCCGTAGCGGGCTGCGGGACGATCAATCATGTCCGTTTTTAAAGCCCCGTCGGTCGGATACATCTACTAGGACTGGAACTATAGGGCTACCGATGTGGTTGGAATATTCCGCGTGATTCAACACTGAGAAAACGAAGAGGACCACTTGAAGCAACTGCGGTTGATGGCGGTGCACGCCCATCCGGACGACGAGTCCAGCAAGGGTGCCGCCACCACAGCCCGCTACGCCGCCGAAGGTGCGCGGGTGATGGTGGTGACCCTGACCGGCGGCGAGCGCGGCGACATCCTCAACCCGGCGATGGACCTGCCCGAGGTGCACGGCCGGATGGCCGAGATCCGCCGCGACGAGATGCGCAAGGCCGCCGAGATCCTGGGCGTCGAGCACCACTGGCTCGGCTTCGTCGACTCCGGGTTGCCGGAGGGCGACCCGTTGCCGCCGCTACCGGAAGGCTGCTTCGCGCTGGTACCGCTTGAGTTGCCCACCGAAGCGCTGGTGAAAGTCATCCGCGAGTTCAGGCCCCACGTGATGACCACCTATGACGAGAACGGCGGCTATCCGCACCCCGATCACATCCGCTGCCACCAGGTGTCGGTGGCCGCCTACGAGGCCGCGGCCGACTTCCGGCGCTATCCCGACGCAGGCGAACCGTGGAGTGTGAAGAAGCTGTACTACAACCACGGCTTCCTGCGTCAGCGCATGCAACTGTTGCAGGAGGAGTTCGCCAAACACGGTCAGACTGGGCCGTTCGACAAATGGCTCAAGCACTGGGACCCGGAGGTCGACGTGTTCGCCGGCCGCGTCACGACGCGCATCGAGTGCTCGGAGTACTTCTCCCAGCGCGACGACGCGCTACGGGCACACGCCACCCAGATCGACCCCGCGGGCGACTTCTTCGCCGCACCCATCGAGTGGCAGCAGCGGCTGTGGCCGACCGAGGAGTTCGAACTGGCCCGCTCCCGGGTTCCGGTCAGCCTGCCCGAGACCGACCTGTTCGAAGGCATCGAGGTGGACGATGACTGACACGCTGGTGATGATCGCCGGCCTGCTGGCCGACGACGCGCCCAGGGACACCGGGCCCGACTTCGGCAAGGCCAGCCCGTTCGGCCTGCTGATCGTGGTGCTGCTGTTGGTCGGCACGTTCCTGTTGGTCCGGTCGATGAACAACCGGCTCAAGAAGCTGCCGGAGACCTTCGAGGCCAAGGATGTGACGGCCGCGAACGGCGCGGCCGACGCGGCCGACGAGGTCGTCGACGAGCAGTCGGATACGGACGGCAAGGCGCCGTGATGGCCGAAGTCGAACGCGAGTGAGGAACGAGCGAGGACCGGTGGGCCCACCCCCGAACGGCAGGGGACGAGCGTGAGGCGAGCATGAGCGCCGCACCGGGCAACCGCCTCGTGGAGGCCACCAGCCCGTATCTGCGCCAGCACGCCGACAACCCCGTGCACTGGCGCCAGTGGGCGCCAGAGGCCCTGGCCGAGGCGGCCGAGCGGGACGTGCCGATTCTGCTGTCGATCGGCTACGCGGCCTGCCACTGGTGCCACGTGATGGCCCACGAGTCGTTCGAGGACGACGAGGTGGCGGCGGTGATGAACGCGGGCTTCGTCTGCATCAAGGGCGACCGCGAGGAGCGGCCCGACATCGACTCGGTCTACATGACGGCCACGGTCGCGTTGACCGGCCAGGGCGGTTGGCCGATGACCTGCTTCCTGACCCCCGACGGCAGACCGTTCTTCTGCGGCACCTACTACCCGAAGCCCAACTTCCTGCAGTTGCTCGCGGCGATCAGCGACACCTGGCAGCACCGCCGCGACGACGTCGAGCGGGCCTCCGACCAGATCATCGGGGAGCTGCGGTCCATGGCGTCGGGGTTGCCCGGCGGCGGACCCGCAGTGACCACGGAGCTGTGCGACCACGCCGTCGCGGCTGTGCTCGCCGACGAGGACACCGTCAACGGCGGCTTCGCGAATGGTCCGCAAGGCGCACCGAAGTTCCCGCCGTCGGCACTGCTCGAGGCGCTGCTGCGCAACCACGAGCGCACCGGCGACCCCGCGCCGCTGGCGACCGTGGAGCGGACCGCGACCGCGATGGCCCGCGGCGGCATCTACGACCAGCTGGCGGGCGGATTCGCCCGCTACAGCGTCGACGCCTCGTGGGTGGTCCCGCACTTCGAGAAGATGCTCTACGACAACGCCCTGCTGTTGCGGGCCTACGCGCACTGGGCGCGACGCACCGGTGATCCGCTGGCC
>JAEZKH010000399.1 GCA_023415515.1 Actinomycetes bacterium | reverse complement strand
CGACGGGGGACTCCTCGGGGCGGTGGCGCCGCGCCTCGGCCGGCGACGGGGTCGCCGAGGCGCTGCTCCGCGCGCTCGCCGCGCAAGCGGAATCGGCGCGCGCCGGAAGGTTCGAGCTCCGTTCGTGGTCGCAGCGAACGGCGTTCGGCGAGAGGGCGATCGACGTCGACCAAACCAATGAGTCGGTGATCGTCGGCGATGCCGCGGTGGTCAAGTGGGCCGCGCATCTGCAAGAGGGGCCGCATCCCGCGCCGCGCCGGATCGACGTGCTCCGTGCCGCGGGTTTCACCGGGATGCCCACACCATGGGGTCTCGTCACATGGCGGCCTTCGGGCGGCGAGGAGACGCTGGTCGCCAGCGTCGATCAGTATCTGCCCGGCGCGGTGGACGGGTGGACGTGGGCGGTCGAGATGATCACCGAGGCCGGTGACGGGTTCGGCGGCCGCCGTGCCGATGCGGCTCTCGGAGCGGCGCGGCAGGTCGGTGTGCTGGTCGCGGATCTGCACGCCGCGTTGGCAGGCACGGCATCTGCCGCATCGCAGGAGGACGCGGAGCGGTGGCGTGCCGGGGCGTCGGCGGCGCTGGATACCGTGTGCGCACTGCCGGATTCGCCGAGTGTGGTGGTGGCTCGTGAGCGACGCGACGAGATCTCCGCCGCCCTCGGTCGCCTCGGCGGGTTGGCAGGCACGCCGGTGATCGAAGGACACGGTGACCTGCATGTCGGCCAGGTGCTGCGCAGCGGCGGGCGGTTCGTGGTGACGGACTTCGACGGCAATCCGGTGTTGGCACCCCATGAGCGGATGCTGCCGATTCCGGCGGCGTCGGATGTCGCAGGGATGACACAGTCGTTCGCCCATGCCGCGATCGTCGCCGCGAGGTACACGGCGATGGACGCACGCGCGCTGGCGGAGTTCGATGCGTCGGTGCGGTCGGCGTTTCTCGACGCGTATGCGAGTCGTCTCGCCGGCCTCGGGCACGCCGATCTGTATGACGCGACGGCGCTGTATCCGTACCGACTGCAGCAGGTGCTCCGCGAAATCATCTATGCAGCAAGATATTTGCCTCGGTGGATGTATGTGCCCGATGCCGCGTTGCCTGCGGTTCTCGACGAGGGGATCTGCCGTGAAGCCTGACGGGTTCGCCGCCGACCTGTATCGCAAGCCGGAGGTGTTGGCGCGACTCGCGTCCTCGCTGAGCAAGCGGAACCCGTGGGCCGACGCGGTGCCGTCGGGAATCGAGCGCGTCATGCTGCTGGGGATGGGATCGTCGGCGTACGCAGGCGGGGTCGCTGCCGCGCGAATGCGGGCGAAGGGCTTGGTTGCGGCGTCGGAACTGGCGTCCTCACAACTACTTCCGCAATGGGACGAGCGCACGCTGGTGGTCGCGACGTCGGCCAGCGGCGGTTCGGCGGAAACGCTGGATGCGTTGGCGCGCCTGCCGAGTTCAGTGCACACGGTGGCGTTGACGAACACCGCAGGCTCGGCGATCACCGAACACAGCGACGCAGTGGTGGAGCTGTCGGCCGAACCGGAAGTGGGCGGGGTCGCGTGCCGCAGTTACCAGCACACGCTGGCGATGCTGCTCGCATTGGAGTGTCATCTCACCGGCGCAGGCACGGACGCGTTGGCGAACGCGGTCGCGTTGTCGGCGGATGCGAGCGCGTATCTGCTCGATGGCGAAAGCGATTGGCGGCTCGAGGTTTCCGAACCGCTGCTAGGTCCGGCGGGCATGTATCTGGCGGCGCCGGCGGGGAGGCTGTCTTCGGCCCAGCAGGGTGCGCTGATGCTGCGGGAAGGTCCGAGGATTCCCGCGGTGGGGTGCGAGACGGGCGACTGGAGCCATGTCGACGTGTACCTGACCAAGACGCTGGACTACCGCCTGCTGGTGTTCGCCGGGTCGAAGTGGGAAGCGCAGTTGGCGGAGTGGACGATGCAGCGGGGCAGCACGGTGGTCGGCGTCGGCGGGGTCGTGCCGGGAACGCAGTACAACCTCCGCTATCCCGGCGATGGGAACGACACGGTGCGACTGCTGACCGAGGTGCTGGTTCCCGAGCTGATCGCGGCGCGCGCGTGGCAGGCGTAGCGCAGCTGACCGGGATCAGCGAATGTAGACCTCGTCACCGGTGGGATAACCACCGCCGTGCGTGGTGATGTGCACGTGGTCGTAGTGGCCGTAACCGCCGGCCTTCACCCCGCTCGGCGTGAAGTACTGCCCACGCCAGATGCAGTCCTGCAGATCGAAACGATCGGCGTTCTCCAACGCGAACGCGACGATCCGGTTGCCCAGCGCGATACCGGCCGCCGATGTGGGGTTCGGAATCATCACGTCGAGCGCCAGCCCGTTGGGATGCCATCGAAGCGAGTCCGGGCGCACGCCGCCGATGTTCTGGATCTCGGGGAACAGCGCGCTGATGCTGCGCGCGACCAGGATGGTCTTGACCTGCAGCCCCTTCTCCGGCGCGATTCCCACCGGCAGGACCCGCTCGGCCTCGCGGTCGTAGACCCGGTACCTGGATGCCGTCGCGAACTGCACCTGCTCGGCGCCTGGCGTCGCGTCCGGGCCGGCCGGTGCGGCCGCCAAGGCTGTCGGCGCCGAGGCGACCACCTCCACGCTGCGACCGTCATCGACGATCTGACTGCCTGCGTCGGCGTCGCTGACGGGAGCGGGAACCGAGACATCTCCGCCTGCGGCGAGCAAGAGGGCGTAGGGGGCGATCACTGCAGCCGCTGGGGCGACCGACGGCGCTATCCGTCGGCGGCGAGCGACACTATGCCTCCCCATCAGCTAGCACCATACGAGCAAAGAGCGAAATGTTCATCCTCCCTCAATGAACCCTTAGAAACCGCTGGCAGCACCCTGACCAGCAATTATCACGGAACGGTAACGTTTCCGCAGCTCAGCGGGGTGGCAACCGCTTGACACCAGGTCGCGGCGCGTAGCGTGGATCACAGCGTCGAATCGGTCGGGTGTCTTAACCGAGCCGGCAGTTTACGCTCGACCGGTTCGATGTCGTCACCACTTCGCGGTCGGCTCCGGCCTCAGGCCGACGGCGCATCAAACCAGCGGAAGCTGTTCACGTACTTGCCCATGTCCAGGGCCAGCGCCAGGTTCGCCCCGGATGGATGGCCGGTCCCGAAGGCGGGCGTGTATTCGTGGTACGGCCCGACCGCCAGCGCGATCAGGGCGTAATCCTTCTTGACCGCGCTGAGTGCGACCAGTCGGAGGCGGGTGAAACTGCCGCTGGAGTCCTGCGGGTACTGGTCGAACACGGCGCCGTATCCCGGTTGGTAGCCGACCATCGCATTCGGTATCTCGTAGTGCAGCGTCGCGTCGGGGTAGTACTCGGTGATCATGTCGTCGATGACCTGCTTGGCCGTGCGCTCCTCTGCGGGTTCGCCCCACAGGTCAAGCGTTCCGGTGTCGCCGCCGGAATACTCCAGCGAAACCCAGTCCGGGTACAGCGTGGCCGTGTAGTACGAGCCCGGGCCGGGGTACTGCACGGAGAACTCGCCGCCTTCGGCGACGAACCGTGGATTCGCATCGATCGGTTGCCCGATGGGCGGACGTCCGCAGTCGGGCGGGCAGGTGTACCGCGGACGCGGCGGCGTCGCGAGAACGGACGCGGTGACGCCCGCCGCGGCCACCACCGCGAGCCCGGCGCCCAACGACGTGAACATCCACCCGAAGCTCGCGAGGGGAAGCGGATCGTCGTCGCGGCGCACGCGCCGGTCCGCAGGGACGTCGTCGAGCAAGCAGTACTGCAACCCGATCCGCAGAACCAGCAGGGCGACGACCGTGAGCATCAGGTGCGCACCGAGGTGCAGCCCCTCGAGTGCAGGGACGATCTCCGAGACGCCGAGCAGGGCGTATACCGCGACAGTCGCGGACACGCTGCACGCCACCAGGTTCCGACGACCCAGCCACAGTGTCGCTCCGACCAGTCCGCCCAAGGCGGCCGCGGTGATGGGCGCCGCGACGCCCTGCACGCCCGCCTGCACCAGCAGCACGGTGGCGGGTCGGTCACCGGCCACCAGTCCGGTCGCGAACTGCGGCGCAAGCCGCGTCAACGTCGCAGCGGCGGTGAAGCAGATCGCGCCGAGTGACCCGATCGTGAAGCCGTCCAACGTGTCCCGCGGCGGGCGGAGGAAACGCACGATCGCCACCGGCGCCAGCATCATAATCGCCCCGCCGATAGGTACTCCGATGCCGACAAGTGTTGCCAGCCTTCTGGATTCCCTGTCGGCCAGCGAGACGTCGTAGAAGTCGGCGACCAGTGAGCCGGTCGCAAATGCCCAGCCGAAGCCAAGCCCGGCGCCGAGGAGTGCTGCCGGCAGGAAGACGCGAAGCATCGAGGGACGCAACAGGTTTGCCGCATGCAGGTAGAGCAGGAACATCAACGGCAGCGCGAGGGCGCTGATCGCGATCAGCGGTGCCTGCCACCGCAGTAGCCCGAGGACGATCAGCAGCAGGAGGATGGCCGCGAGACCGGACCGGAACGCCGCGCGGGTATGTCGCTCGAGTTGCGGGAACAGTGAACTCGCCACCGACAGCCGCACCACCGGTTCCTCGGGCACGGGCGCATACCGTTGCATCTCGAGGCCGGCCGACGGTCCACCGGTGACCCCGCGCTGCGTGGCGGCCGAGCCTCCACCGCCTGCGCGAGGTCGTGTCATCCGCCCGTTGCCTGCCGCTGCGCTCTCAGGATGTTCTGAACGAGGTTGTAGGTGTTGGGGCTGCCAAGTCCCGTCGCCAGATCGTAACCGGGCTTGGCGAAGTCGACCGCGTTGCCGCCAAGGCCGACGTCACGAAAACCCGGGAGGTCCGAACCGGCCGCCACCCGGTACAGCATGGGGTTGAGGTTGCCAAGCGCGCGTCCGCCGTTCGCTTTCAGATACTGGTTCATCAGCACCGCCAGCGCGGCCCAGATGGGCGCCGCCTGCGACGTTCCCGCCCCGACGTACTCGCTCTGGCCGAAGATGAACCGGACGCCGGTGAACGGATCGCCGACGGCGGCGACATCGGGAGACAGCCTGCGCTGTGCCGAATCTCGGCCCGCGGCCAGCCGGTCCTGCCATGCCGGCCGCTCGTAGAGCGCGGAAACGCCGCCGCTGGTGCCCTGGGACAGCGGGGCGTCGAACCACGCGTACTCGGCCAGCCACTGGCCACGAGGTCCCGTGGACAGGGTCGTCGCCCCGACCGCGGTCATCGTCGGCAGTGACGAGAGCGCGTCAAGCCCGACGTCATCGGGTCCGGGCGGCGACGACCACTCGTCTGCGCCCTTGCATTCGAGACCGGCGTTGTCGCCTGTCGCGTCGAAGGCGGTGGTGCCGTTCTTCTGCGCTGCGATCAGCGCCGCCTCGGCGGGCGCGAGATCGACGGCGTTGACGAACTTGTCGCACGCCCATCCGATCGACAGACTCCACACCGCGCCGGGGAACCGCCGGTCGGCTTCGGAGAACATCTCGCCGATCTTCTCGTAGCCGCCGTCACCCTCCAGCGTCGGTCTGGCATTGACGTAGACCAGCTGTGCATCGGGCGCAATCGCATGTGCCACTTGCAGATCCATGGCCGTCTCGCCGTAGGCCTTCTCCGGCAGCCCCCCGATCACCTCGGGTGTGAACCGCGGCAGCCCGGATGTGTCGGCGAACGTGTCGAGGTCCTTCTGGTCGAATCCGTCGAACTCGAAGAAGACGATCGTTTCGCCCTTGCCGGTGTGCCCCTGCTCGGCAAGGGGACCGGCGTTGTAGGCGTCGAGCAGGCCTTGCGGGGTCAGCCCGCCTTTGGGCACGTCACGCGCGAGGATGTCCGGCTTCTTGGTCCGGTGGGGCATGTAGCTCATGATCCGGCCGAGCGCGGCCACGCTCCCGTCGAGTTCGGCCGGCACCGACGGCTGCTCGGGTGAGGCGTAGAACTGCCTGCCCTTGGGGGCGCGGTAGTCGTTCACCGGCACGCCGAACGCGTCGGCCAGAGCACCGGGGGCGCCCTCGACGACCGCCCACTGCTGGCCCGGCTGCCACCGCACGCGTAGGTCACGCCCGACCGCCCAGTCCATCAACCCGCCCGGGCGCGCCGAATCGGGCAGCGCGACGGTCAGTTGCGCAGCGTCAGCGCGCGACGGACCCAGGTAGGTCGAATCGGCGAGCAGGGCAGCAAACGGACCGCCGATGAGCGGCGCACCGGCCTGACCGCACCCGGCGGCCAGGCTGGATGCGACGACCAGCGACGACGCGGCTACGAGCGCCGGAATTCGACGCCGCATTGTGGAGTCGGCTCAGGAGCCGTTGGTGACGTGCCGACCGTGTTCGCCGGGCTGGACCTGCGAGGGTGGCGGCGCCTGAACGGGCGGCGTGAACTGGTTGGGCGCCTGCGGATCGATGCGCGGCGCCTTCTGGGTCTCCGTCGGCGGGGCGGCGGGTGACGTCGTCGTCGACGTGGTGGTGGTCGTCGAGGTCTCGGGAGCCTTTTCCTCCTCCTTCGAGCAACCAGCGGTGATCAGGCCCATAGCCGCAACGGCGCCCAACCCGGCAACTACTGCGAGTCGACGGGGCAAACGGCTTCGTGTCCGCATTGAGTGTCCTTATCTCGGTCCTGCACAAGAATTTGGCAGGGATCAGCGCCCATGGTGGCACATTCAGCGAAACAACACCAGGGTTTCAGCAAAATTAACGTTCGTGTAGATCACACGCTTGCGCATACCGACGGCGCGAAGGGCACCGGTATCGGTACGCAGACACCGACCGAGAAGAACGGCGTCACGTCGCCGTTCCAGGCCGGCGGCGGCGGTGCGGGCGGCGGGGCCGGGGCAGCGACGCATGTGTTGGTCGGCGGATCGAAGACGGTCCCCCATCCACACTCGGTTGCGTTCGCGATCCCCGGCGCTGCCACGATCCCGGCCACGAGCGTCGCGATCCAGACGATGCCGAGACGGCACGACCTCATCCACGTCGAAATCCTCATCGAAGGCCTCCCCTTGGCGTAGATCCGACCTTCTGTGAAAAGAAATTCTAGCCCCGCCCGACCTTCTGGGAAATCCAATTGACGCCATCGAAAACCGGAGAAGGACGGTGCCACGAGCGTGGTTGCGCGCCGCGGTACGTCCGGCGAGACGTCCGAGCGAATTCGGGGCCGACATAGTCGACGAAAACCGTGCCCGGCGTCGAGTTGCGGGCCGTCTTCCCGTGGCGGAGGGTGCATTAGCGAGATTCCCCGAAGGCCCGGCCAAGCACTGCGATGTGGCGTAGGTGTTAGGGGAGTTTCTGAGATCACCTGCCCTAGGGAGCCCCATGAAAGCACTGCGCAACATCGTGGTCATCGCCTGCGTCATCGCCCTCACGGCGTTCGGTGCCGCCGCGTGCGGCAAGAAGAGCGGCGGTGGTGGTGGCGGCGGCGGCGAGATCAACATCGCGTTGACGTCGTTCCCCGACTATGTCGACCCGCAGTTGTCCTACACCGTCGAGGGGTGGGAGGTGCTGTGGAACGTGTACACGCCGCTGCTGACCTACAAGCACGCAAGGGGCAAGGAAGGCACCGAGATCGTGCCCGCACTGGCTGAGAAGATGCCCGACATCTCGCCGGACGGAAAGACCTACAAGCTCAAGCTCCGTCCGAACATGAAGTACTCCGACGGCACGCCCATCAAGGCATCCGACTTCGCCTACGGCATCCAGCGCCTGTTCAAGACGGACTCCGGCGGTTCGGTGTTCTTCGACGTCATCGTGGGCGCCACCGACTACGCCGAGGGCAAGGCCAAGACCATCAGCGGCATCGAAACCGATGACAACACCGGCGACATCACCATCACGCTGACCGAACCCAACGGCACCTTCGAGAACATCCTCGGTCTGATGTTCGCCGCCCCGGTGCCTCCGACCACCCCGCTGGACAAGGATGCGACGAACAATCCGCCGCCGGCCAGTGGGCCGTTCATGATCAGCAAGGTCGATGCGCCGAGAACCTTGACGATGGAACGCAATCCGAACTTCCAGACCGTCAAGGACGCGGGCGCCACGGAGGTCGCCGACGCAGGAGTCGACAAGATCGTCGTCAACGAGAACAAGAACAACAGCGCTCAGGTCACCGACGTCGAGCAGAACAAGGTCGATTTCATGCTCGACCCGCCGGTGGCCGACCGCCTCGCCGAGGTCAAGGCGAAGTACGGCGATCGATTCCGGATGGAGGATTCGATCAACACCTACTACTTCTTCATGAACATGCAGCGGCCGCCGTTCAACGACCTCAAGGTGCGCCAGGCGATCAACTACGCCATCGACCCCGAGGCGCTCAACCGGATCTTCGGCGGTCGGTTGCATCCCACCCAGCAGATCCTGCCCCCCGGCATGCCCGGCTACCAGGAGTTCAAGCTGTACCCCGGACCGGACATGAACAAGGCCAAACAACTGATCGCCGAGGCTAATCCGGCTGACAGGGACATCACGGTGTGGACCGACGACGAGCCCGACCGTAAGCGGATCGGCGAGTACTACCACGATCTGCTGACCCAGCTGGGCTTCAACGCGACGCTGAAAGTGATTGCGGGCGACGTCTACTGGACCACGGTGGGCAATCAGTCGACCCCCGACGTCGACACCGGGTTCGCCGACTGGTTCCAGGACTTCCCGCATCCCGACGACTTCTTCCGCCCACTCCTGCACGGCGACAGCATCCTGCCGACCAACGGGAACAACCTGTCGCGGGTGAACATCGGCGCCAACAACGCGAAGATGGACGAGTTGTTGACGAAGCTGATCGGTGACGGCGGGGTAGAGGACCAGTACGCCGCGCTGGACAAGGCGTACATGGAGCAGGCGGTCTGGGCCCCGTACGGAAACGAGCAGTTCACCACGTTCCTGTCCGAACGCATGGACTTCGACAAGTCCTATCACCATCTGCTGTTCAACCAGGACTACACGTCGTTCGCGATCAAGTAGCAGGGGATGGTCTCACCCGTTGATTCGCTGGAGGCACCCGGCGAGCCGCCGATTCCCGCCGGGGTGCCGACCGCGCAGATCCGGGGTCGAAGCCCCTGGTTTCTGGCCTGGCTCCGGCTGCGCCGCAACAAGGTTGCCCTGGCGTGCGCTGTGCTGTTCGTGCTCATCGTGTTGTTCTGTCTCGCAGCGCCGCTGTGGGCCGAGCATGTCGCGCACACCGGGCCGAACGAGAACCACCTGACCGACACGGTGATGATCGACGGTCAGGAGGCCGACGTCGTCTCCCCCGACGGCACCCCGATCGGGCCGGGCCTGCACGGTAAGTTCCTTCTCGGCGCCGACCAGAACGGCCGAGATGTGATGGTGCGGTTGATGTACGGCGGACGCACCTCCATCTACGTCGGTCTTGCCGCCGCGGCGGTGACGACGATCCTGGCCGTCATCGTCGGCCTGCTCGCCGGCTACTACCGCGGCTGGATCGATGCCGTGCTGTCGCGCGCGATGGACATCATCTGGGCGTTTCCCGTGTTGCTTCTGGGCATCGCGCTCGGCACCACGCTGGCCATCGGCGGCCTCAAGGTCGGCCCGCTCGAGATCGCAGGCGACTCCATCTGGATACCGATTCTGATCATCGGGCTGGTCTACGTGCCGTACGTGGCCAGGCCGATCCGCGGGGAGATCCTCGCGCTGCGGGAGAAGGAGTTCATCGAGGCCGCCGTCGCCCAGGGCAAGGGTCCGCTACGGATCATGTTCTCCGAGTTGATGCCCAACATCCTGTCCACCGTCGTGGTGTTCTTCACGCTCAACATCGCCAACAACATGCTGCTGGAGTCGGCGCTGTCCTTCCTCGGCGCGGGCGTCCGGCCGCCGAACGCATCGTGGGGTTCCATGATCTCCGACGGATACCAGGTGATCTTCACCGCGCCACACCTGACCGTGGTGCCGGGCCTGATGATCATCCTGACGGTGTTGTCGCTCAACGTTTTCGGTGACGGCCTGCGTGACGCGATGGATCCGCGGGCGAAGATCAGGTTGGAGCACTGATGGGCCGCTTCGTGGTGCGGCGGCTGCTCGGGATGGTCGCGGTGTTGTTCGCGATCTCGGTCGTGGTGTTCCTGATCTTCAATGTCATCCCGAATTCGGATCCCGCCGCGCGGATCGCGGGCAAGAACGCCGACCCGGCGCTGATCGCCCGTGTCAGCGCCGACCTCGGCCTCGACAAGCCCCTGGTGGTCCAATACCTGACGATGATGAAGCAGATCTTCACCGGTCAGCTGACCTCATACGCCAAGGACCGCAACGTGGTTCAGCAGATCTGGGAGGGCGTGCCGGCGACGTTCTCGCTGTGCATCGGCGCCGCGGTGATCTGGATGTCGCTCGCCGTCCTGTTCGGCTATCTCAGCGCCGTGCACGCGGGCAGGTTCACCGACCGCGCCCTGACGATCCTCTCCCTGGTCGGCATTTCGATGCCGGTGTTCTGGCTGGCCGCGATGCTGCTGTACTTCCTCACGTTCAAGGTCGAGTTGTTCCCGACCGGCAGCTACGTGCCGCTGACGGAGAGCCCCGGCGAATGGGCCTATCACCTTGTGCTGCCGTGGTTCACGCTGGCCGTGCTGTTCGTCGGCATCTACAGCAGGGTGCTGCGCTCCAACATGCTCGACGCCATGAACGAGGACTATGTGCGAACCGCGCGCGCGAAGGGGCTTTCGGAGCGGCAGGTCCGGATGCGCCACGTGCTGCGCAACTCGATGATCCCCGTCATCACACTGTTCGGCCTCGACTTCGGGATGGTCGTCGGCGGGGGCGCGATCCTCACCGAGACCGTGTACAACCTCGACGGCGTCGGCCTGTACGCCGGCGAGGCGATCCGCTCGCTGGATCTGCCGCCGCTGATGGCGGTCGTGATGTTCGGCGCCTTCTTCATCGTGCTGTTCAACACGATCGTCGACATCCTCTACGCGGTGCTCGATCCGCGGATCCGGCTCGGAGAGGCGGCGCCGGCATGAGCGAGCGTGCGAGCGAATCATCAGCCATGAGTGAGCGTGCGAGCGAATCATCAGCCATGAGCGAGCCGATCCTCACCGTCGACGATCTCCGGGTCAGCTTCGCCACCGAAGACGGCGTGGTGCAGGCCGTCGACGGCGTCTCGTTCGATCTCGCCGCGGGCGAGGTGCTTGCCATCGTCGGCGAGTCCGGATGCGGGAAAAGCGTTACCGCGCAGACGCTCACCGGTCTGACACGCGCGCCGAACGCGAGGATCACCGGCTCGGTCAACTACCGCGGCCGCGAGATCAACGGGCTCGATGACGACCAACTGCGCGATGTTCGCGGCGAACAGATCGCGATGGTGTTCCAGGACCCGATGTCCGCGCTGAACCCCGTCTACCGGGTCGGCGACCAGATCACCGAGATGATCCGGGCCCACCGCGACGTCTCCAAGCAGGAGGCTCAGGCCAAGGCTGTCGAGTTGCTCGGCTCGGTGGGCATACCCAACCCGGAGCGCCGCGTCCGGCTGTACCCGCACGAGTTCTCCGGCGGCATGCGGCAGCGGGTGATGATCGCCATGGCCCTCGCGCTGGAACCCGACGTGCTGATCGCCGACGAGCCGACCACCGCACTCGACGTGACCATTCAGGCCCAGATCCTTGCGCTGATCGACCAGCTCAATCGCGACCGCGGCCTCGCCGTCATCATCATCTCCCACGACCTCGGCGTGGTCGCCGAGATCGCCGACCGAGTGCTGGTGATGTATGCGGGTCAGGTCGTTGAGAATGCCACCCTCGACGAGATCTTCTACGAGCCGAAGCATCCCTACACCTGGGGCCTACTCGGGTCGCTGGCCCGGCTCGACCAACCCCGTACCGCGCGCCTGACCCAGATCCCGGGGGCGCCGCCGTCGCTGCTGTCCCCCGCTCAGTCTGATGTCGCCGGCGGAACGGCTCCGTCGGGTTGTCGCTTCGCTCCGCGCTGCGCACACGTTTTCGACGAATGCGCCCAGCTTCCGCCGCTGGAAGCGCGCACCGGCGGCGCGCACCTCGACCGGTGCTGGCTGGACCCGGAAGTGAAGGCGGCACATGGCGGCGCACGTGAGGAGCGATGTGGCTGACGGCGATGTTCTCCTCGAGGTCACCGACCTCGTCAAGCACTTCCCGATCAGGTCGGGGATGATCGTCGATCGCGAAGTCGCGCGGGTGCGCGCAGTCGACGGCGTCAGCTTCACGCTGCGGGAGGGCGAAACGCTCGGCCTGGTAGGCGAGTCCGGCTGCGGCAAGTCGACGCTGTGCCGGGCGCTGCTGCAACTGACCACCCCGACGTCGGGCTCGGTGCGGTTCGCCGGTGAAGAGCTCGTCGGCCGGTCACGCCGCGATCTGCGCGCCGCGCGCCGCCAGATGCAGATGATCTTCCAGGACCCGTTCGCGTCGCTCAATCCCCGTAAACGGGTCGGGCAGATCATCGGCGACCCGATCGAGTTGCACGGGTTGGCGCGTGGCGCGGACCTCAAGCGTCGCGTCCAGGACCTCCTCGACCGCGTCGGCCTGAACGCCGAGCACTACAACAGGTTCCCGCACGAGTTCTCCGGCGGCCAGCGCCAGCGCATCGGCATCGCCCGTGCACTTGCGTTGCAGCCCAAGCTGATCGTGGCCGACGAGCCGGTGTCGGCCCTTGACGTCTCGGTGCAGGCTCAGATCATCAATCTGTTGGAGGACGTTCAGGACGAGTTCGGGCTGTCCTATCTGTTCGTCGCACACGATCTCGGTGTCGTACGCCATGTCTCAGACCGGATAGCGGTCATGTACCTCGGCAAGATCGTCGAGAACTCGGGCGCAGACGAGTTGTACGACAAGCCGATTCATCCGTACACCAACGCGTTGCTCTCAGCCGTGCCGATTCCCGATCCGAAGCGGAACGCCGCGCGCGACCGGCTCGTGCTCGAAGGCGATGTACCCAGTCCGATCGACCCGCCGTCGGGGTGCCGCTTCCACACCCGGTGCCCGTGGGCCACCGAGATCTGCACGACCGACGAGCCTGCCCTACTCGAGCATCGGCCGGACCACTTCGCCGCCTGCCATCACCCGCAGAACGTCTGAGTCGACGGGCGGGCTGGTGACCCGACTATTCCGGCTGGTCCGTTTCGGTGGGGGTGGCGTCGATGTCCGGTGATGCGTCCAGCACGCTGACCGCGATGCCGTACGGCAGGAACCGCACCTTGCGCGCCGGGTCGGTGTTGTTCTTGTTCGCCCGAAGCGCGTCGAGTTCGGTCGCATACACCTCTTCGACGTGGGCTTTTCCTTCGTCGTCGACGGTGTAGATCGACCACACCCCGTCGCCGGTCTCGCCGGTGGTTTCCGGCTCGTGGCGCTGGCGGCGGGAGAACTCGTCGAACAGGACGCTCCATCCCGCCCGTTCGCCGGTCATGTCGAAGACTTTGCCGATCGCGTCGCGCAGCCCCTCGCCTGCCTCACGGATCACTCGGTCGAAGTCTTCCGGGTCGAACCCGAACGGGCCATTGCTGCTCATTGGTCCATTGTGCGCTTCCGCACAAGGGTCCAGTGATTTCGCTGCTCATCGACCGGGGTTCCGCCGGCAGCCATCACCGAACTGCTATCCCCAGGGGCCCTGCGGGTACACGGGCGGCTGGTATGCCGGCGGTGGCGGCGGCCCCTGGTTGGGCACCTGGATCGGCACCGGCACCGGCACGAACGGCACGTTGACCCACGATGTCGTCATCGACGGCGTCGTGGTGGTCGTCGTTGTCGTGGTGGGGGTGGTCGTCGTCGGCGACGTCGTCGACGTCGTCGGCGAGGTCGTGGTGGTGGTTCGGGGCGTGGTCGGTTCGGTGGTGGTCGGAGTCCAGGTCGGCGACGCAGGCACCTCGTTGGTGACCGTCACGG
>JAEZKH010000391.1 GCA_023415515.1 Actinomycetes bacterium | reverse complement strand
CGATCCGGGCGTAGGCGGCCGCGGCGTTGGACAGCGCATCGGCCTGAGAGGTCAGCACGCGATGCAAGTCGGCTGTCGCCGCATGCCAGCGTCTTGTCCTGGCATCGATCGACTGCGCCGAACGGCCGACGAGTCCGCGCTGTGCGTCGTCGACCGTGGCCGCCGAGGATCGATGTCCGGCCTGGAGTGCATCGGCCTGCTCGCGGACACGCCCTGCCAGCGCGGCCAGGTTCTGCGGTTCCACCTTTATCGGGTCGGGCACGGGGAGCCTTTCTGCCACCTGGCAATCGACGCTACCAGCGGTGAAGGGGGGTCACCCGCATCAAATCGGGGCGGCGAGCTAACTTCGCGACCATGTGCGACGCAGTTTCCGAACTGCCAGTGCAACCGCACGCGGCGGCAATACGCTGATGCCATGGCACCTGCTCAACGCGAACCAAAAGTCGTCGTCCTCGGTGGAGGCTCCTGGGGCACCACCGTGGCATCCATCTGCGCCAGGCGGGGGCCGACGCTGCAGTGGGTGCGTTCGCAGGAGACCGCCGACGACATCAACGAAAACCACCGCAACACCAAATACCTCGGCGACGAGGTCGAGTTGGCGCTCACGCTGAGGGCCACCACCGATTTCACCGAGGCCGCCGAAAGCGCCGACGTCATCGTGATGGGTGTGCCGTCGCACGGCTTCCGCGGTGTGCTCGAACAGCTGGCCAAGGAACTGCGGCCATGGGTACCGGTGGTGTCGCTGGTGAAGGGCCTCGAACAGGGCACCAACTACCGGATGAGCCAGATCGTCGACGAGGTGCTGCCCGGGCATCCGGCAGGCATCCTGGCCGGGCCCAACATCGCGCGGGAGGTCGCCGAGGGATACGCAGCCGCAGCTGTGTTGGCGATGCCCGATCAGCATCTCGCCGCCAACCTCGCAAACCTCTTCCGCACCAAGCGCTTCCGCACTTACACCACCGACGACGTGGTGGGCGTCGAGATGGCCGGTGCGCTGAAGAACGTCTACGCGATCGCCGTCGGTATGGGTTACTCACTGGGAATCGGCGAGAACACCCGCGCGATGGTGATCGCCCGCGCGCTCCGGGAGATGTCGAAGCTCGGCGAGGCCATGGGCGGACATCGCGACACGTTTGCCGGCCTTGCGGGCATGGGCGATCTCATCGTCACGTGCACGTCGCAGCGCAGCCGCAACCGGCACGTCGGCGAACAGCTCGCCGCGGGCAAGAAGATCGACGAGATCATCGAGTCGATGAACCAGGTCGCCGAAGGCGTGAAGGCGGCCAGCGTCGTGATGGAATTCGCTGAGAAATACGGGCTTCCGATGCCGATCGCCCGGGAGGTCGACGGCGTCGTCAACCACGGCTCAACCGTCGAGCAGGCTTACCGGGGCCTTGCCGCAGAGAAGCCGGGGCACGAAGTACACGGCTCGGGATTCTGAGCTAGTTGAAGTAGGGGTTCGTGCCCTCGGGCCGGTCGATCAGCGGATTGATCTCGCCCACAAGCCAAGTGGCGCCCGGACTGATCACGAAGCCGGCCTGATTCTTGCTGTCGACGCATGAGGTGACGGTGCCGTCGGTGCCGCAGCTCAACGTCTGGTAGCTCACCCGCGAGCCGGCCGGAAGCGGCTTGACGTCGCCCGCCACGGCGAACGGGTTGCCGCCCGCGTTGGCGAAACCGGTCGGCTGGCCGATCCGGCCGCTCACCAGATTCGCGCCCTGCGGCGCGCCGGGAAGAGCGCCGAAGCAGCCGTAGCCGCCGTTGCGCTGGATCATGCACGTCACACCGTCGGGAGTGGTGAACGCGTACGCCTGATCGGCGAGCACTGAGTAGTCCGACGGCTTCACCACTGCCCACGCGTTCACGTTCGGTGCCGGCGGAGGCGGCGGGGGTTGGTTCGGGTCTGCGGCGGCGATGCCGGGAGCGGCGACCGCGGCCGCTGCGACGCCGCCCAACAGGATCGTTCTGCTCAGCATCGGCCCAGCTTAAGCGATTTCGGCGCGCGCAGTCACTCTCAGCGTGACCAAACGCGCCGAAATCGCTCAGTAGTGGCCGGGGCCGCGGCCCGCCATCTCCTCGAGCCGACGGATCCGGTCCTCGATCGGCGGGTGGGTGGAGAACAGCTTGCCGACCTTCTCGCCCGCGCGGAACGGGCTGGCGATCATCAGGTGCGCCTGATCGGCGAGTTGCGGCTCCGGCGGAAGCGGCGCCCGCTGCACCCCGCCGCTGATCTTGCGAAGGGCCGACGCCAGCGCCAGCGGGTCGCCGGTCAACTCGGCGCCGGACTGGTCGGCCTGATACTCCCGCGAGCGGGACACCGCCAACCGGATGACGGTCGCGGCGATCGGTCCCAGCATCGAAACCAGAAGGATGGCAAAGGGATTGGTGCCACCGTCGCGATTACCACCGAACATGCTCGCGAAGAACGCCAGGTTGGCCAGCGCCGTGATGACCGACGCCATCGCGCCTGCCACACACGAGATCAGGATGTCGCGGTTGTAGACGTGGGACAGCTCATGGCCGAGCACGGCGCGCAGTTCACGCTCGTCGAGGATCTGCAGGATGCCCGTCGTGCAGCACACCCCGGCGTTACGCGGGTTGCGGCCGGTGGCGAACGCGTTCGGGTTGGCGGTGTCGCTGATGTAGAGCCGCGGCATCGGCTGGTGCGCGGTGGTGGCCAGCTCGCGCACGACCTTGTACATGAACGGCGCCTGGACTTCGGTGACCGGTTGTGCGTGCATGGCCCGCAGCGCCAGCTTGTCGCTGTTGAAGTAGACGTAGACGTTCATGCCGACGGCGAACAGCACCGCCAGGAACATGATGTTCCTGCCGAACATGGCGCCGACGGCGACGATCAGCGCCGAGAACAACGCCAATAGGAAGAAGGTCTTGGCCGTGTTGGCACCTGAATGCCAGCTCATCAGCGTCCTCCGGTCTTTCTCCGATCCGCGGGTGGCGCGGTAGGTGTTCGCTTGGTCAACGCTTCGACCGCGGTCGCAGGTTCCTCAGCCGTGGCGGTTGACGGTGTAGTCCACCAGCGCCGCCAACGCTTGCCTGCCCGGTCCGTCGGGAAGATGCGCCAGCTCGTCGCGGGCCTGCGCGGCGTAGGACGCGACGGTCTCCTTGGCCGCCGCCATGCCGGGTGACCTGCGCAGCAGGCTCAGCGCCTCGGCCAGCTCGTCGTCGTCTTCGACCGGGCCGGAGAGCAGCTCGCGCAGCCGGTCGGCGTCGGGACCGGTTTCGCGCAGGGCGTACAGCACCGGCAGCGTGTGCACGCCCTCGCGCAGGTCGGTGCCGGGCACCTTGCCGGACTCGTCGGGATCGCTGTCGATGTCGATGATGTCGTCGGAGATCTGGAAAACCGTCCCGACGATGCCGCCAAGCCTGCTGAGGCGCTCGATCTGCTCGTCGTCGGCGCCGGAGAACGTCCCGCCGAACCGGCCGGACGCCGCGATCAGGCAGGCCGTCTTCTCGTAGACGACCTTCAGGTAGTGCTCGACGGAGTCGACGTGGTCGGCGCTGCCGCGGGTCTCACGCATCTGACCGGTGACCAGTTGGGCGAACGTCTCGGCGATGACCCGTACGGCGTCCGGGCCGAGCCGGGACACCAGCCGCGATGCCGTCGCGAACAGGTAATCGCCTGCGAGGATCGCAATGTTGTTGCTCCACCTGGCGTTCGCACTCGCCGCGCCGCGCCGCACCTGCGCCTCGTCCATCACGTCGTCGTGGTACAGCGTGGCCAGATGCACGAGCTCGATGACCGCGCCCGCAACGGTGACCTGCCAGTTGTCGGGATCGGGGCCGAGTCGCGCGGACAGCACGGTGAACAGCGGGCGGAACCGCTTGCCGCCGGCCTGGAACAGATGCTGCACCGCCTCGGCCATCAACTCGTCGGCTTTGCCCAGCTCAGTGGCCATCAGATCCTCGATACGGGCCACGCCGTCGCGGACATCCTGTGCAAAAGCCGGGTCGCCGAAGTCAACGCCCGCCACCACACTCGCCGGTGTCCTCACCCTGCCAACATACTGGGAGGTGTGAACACCAGCGCTGAAGTGGTCGTGGTGGGTGCGGGGCCTGCGGGTTCGGCCGCAGCGGCCTGGGCGGCCCGCGACGGGCGCGACGTGCTGGTGATCGACTCCGCGCAGTTCCCCCGCGACAAGGCATGCGGCGACGGATTGACCCCGCGGGCGATCGCCGAGATGCGGTTGCTCGGCCTCGGTGCGTGGCTCGACGGCCGCATCGCCCACCACGGACTGCGGATGTCGGGCTTCGGCGCCGACGTCGAGATCGCCTGGCCCGGCCCGTCGTTCCCGCACACCAGCAGCGCGGTGCCGCGCACCGAGCTGGACGACCGCATCCGGATGGTTGCCGTCGACGACGGCGCGAAGATGATGCTGGGCGTCAAAGCCGTCGACGTCGAACACGATTCGGCCGGGCGCGTGTCGTCGGTGCTCTTGGATTCCGGCGCCCGGGTCGGCTGCGAGCATCTGATCGTCGCCGACGGCGCGCGGTCGACGCTCGGCCGGGCGCTGGGTCGGCAATGGCACAGGGAGACCGTCTACGGGGTGGCGATCCGCGGGTACATCGCGACGCCGCGCGCCAGCGAGCCGTGGATCACCTCGCATCTGGAATTGCGCTCGCCCGACGGTGACGTGCTGCCCGGCTACGGCTGGATCTTCCCGCTGGGCAACGGAGAGGTGAACATCGGCGTCGGCGCGCTCGCGACGGCCAAGCGGCCCGCCGCCGCCGCGCTGCGGCCGCTGATGTCGTACTACGCGTCACTGAGACGTCAGGAGTGGGGCTTCGAGGGTGAACCGCGGCTGGGCCTTTCGGCGCTGCTGCCGATGGGCGGTGCGGTGTCGGGGGTGGCGGGGCCGAACTGGATGCTCATCGGTGACGCCGCGGCGTGCGTGAACCCGCTCAACGGGGAGGGCATCGACTATGGGCTGGAGACCGGGCGGTTGGCGGCCGAGATGCTCGGTGCGGGCGATCTGACGTCGGCATGGCCTGCGCTGCTGCAGCAGCACTATGGGCGCGGGTTCTCGGTCGCGCGCCGGCTGGCGCTGCTGTTGACGATCCCGCGGTTTCTGCCCGCGACGGGGCCCATCGCGATGCGCTCGACGTCTCTGATGAACATCGCGGTGCGGGTGATGGCCAACCTCGTCACCGATGAGGACGACGACTGGATCGCCCGCGTGTGGCGCGCCGCAGGCGCGGGCTCGCGGAGGCTGGACCGCCGCCCAC
>JAEZKH010000384.1 GCA_023415515.1 Actinomycetes bacterium | reverse complement strand
CCCCCGCCGGGGGGGCGGGGCCCGAGCCCGCACGCCGTCCACGTCGCCGAGAGGTCGAGCAGTTCGCGACCGTCGGGGTCGACCAGCGTCGACCCGTGCCCGGAGACCACCTCGAGCGGAAAGAACCGCAGCTTCTCGATCCCGGCTATCGCGGCTTCGTCGCGCTGGTAGAGCGTGCTGCTCACGTGGGCTTCAGGTTGAGCTCGGCCGACAGCGATTCGCCGACCCGTTTGGCGATACCCGAAGCCGCGAGGGCGATGATCGCGCCGATCACGCACCAGTACAAACCGAGCAGCGGTGCGGCCGACCATGTTTCGGCGTCCTTGATGTTGAACCACAGCACGACCACGATGACGAGTGCGCCGAGCAGTGGCAGCGCGATCCCTGCGACCTTGCCCTTGCCGCCGTGCACGTCGACGAACTTGGGTGCGCTGACGAACCACGTCGCGGCCAGTTCGACGAGCAGGTAGCACACCATCAGGCAGGCCGAACCGGCGACGGCGAACAGGAAGTAGGTGTCGATGGCGTCGTTGCCGGTGCCCATGTCGGGCCAGCCGATCGCACCGCAGACGAGGTTGACCACGACAGCGACGACGACGACCAACCAGGTGGCGCGGCGCGGACCGCCGGTCGCGGGGTGGATGTGCGCAAGCGCCTTCGGCCCGAAGCCGTCACGCGCGAACGCGTACAGCATGCGCCCCGACGTCGCCGACGTGGCCAGGTGGCAGCCGAACGCCGACACGATCGCGGTGAAGATGATGACAAGGCCGAACCACTGCCCGATGTAGGTTCCGCCGAGGTCGCCCAACGTGTTTCCGGAGTTCTGGAAGGCGTCCAAGCCGGCCTGGTCGGTGCCGAAGCCGTTCACCTGGGCGAACATCACCACCACGAACAGGACACCGGTCAGCAGCAACGTGCCCGCCAGCGCCCTCGGGATGTTGCGTCCCGGGTTGTCGGTCTCCTCGCCCATCGAGGCGCACGCCTCGAAACCGGCCCACGACAGGAACGCCGCGACGACGCCCGCGAGCACCGCCGACGGCGAAACACCGCTGCCGGAGAACGAGAACACCGAGAAGTCGATGCCCGTCGACGGCGCACCGCCCTTCGCGAAGATCACCACCACGAGCACCAACATGGCCAGGATGCCGATGCCCTCGATGGCGAGGAGGATCTTGGCGAGCAACCTGATGTCGCGGCCTGCGAGCAAGAACGAGATGATCGCGGCGATCACCACGATCGCCAACCACGGTGGCTGGTAGGGGTTTTCGTTGTCCGGCTGCATCTCCGAGATGAACGCTCCGGTGAACGCGGCCGTCAACGCCAGCGTTCCGATGGAGAACATCCAGTAGGCGCCGAGCATCGCGAAGCCCGCGAAGAACCCGGTCCTGGGTCCGATGGTGCCGCCGACCAGTCCGTACGACGACCCGGCGTGGTTGAGGTGGCGGGTCAGCCGCACGAAGCTGTAACCGACAAGCGATACGCCGACCAGTCCGATCAAGAACACCAGCGGGATGGACTTCCCGACGGTGCCGATGAGGCCCTGGCCGTTGCCCGACATCGCCAGCGTCGGCCCGACGAGCGCCACGGACAACGCCAACGCCACCCAGAACGGCAACTGCCGCCGTGGGATCTGGTCGACTTCACCCGCTGCCCCGGCAGGCGTTTCTGTGGTCATCGCCGTCTCCTTACCTTCCTGGCACTCTCCTGGCATTCCTGGTGTCTCGCCCGCTCAGCAGCTCCACGCCAGGCGCAGCGCCTGGGTGGTCTCGGCCAGCGGCCGGTCGCCGTACGTGGTGATCTCGTGACGCCGCACCGCCACGAGGCCTTCGATGATCTGCGGCGAAAGCAGTTCGGCGGCAACGGGTGAGGTCTCCAGCGTCTTGATCACCGTCTGCTGGTCGGTTTGCAGCACCGGGGGCGGCTGCGCGGCTTTGGCCGGATCCGTCGGCACCTCGGCGGGGAGCTCCATGGCCTGGTCGATGCCGCGCAGCGCGCTGCCGATGTACGACACCGCCGCGAGGTAGGGGTTGGCGCTGGGATCGATGAGCTTGAGTTCGATGTTGGCGCCGTGCGGGGTGCCGGGGGTCGCGGCGATCAAGCGCACCGCGGCTTCGCGGTTCTCCAGGCCCCAACATTGCGCGGCACCCGCCCAGTTGCCCGGCTTCAACCGCGCCGAGGACAGCACCGAGCCGGCATAGACGCCGAGCAGGTCCGGCAGCGTGTGCAGCACCCCGGCAATCGCCGATCCGCCCGCGGTGCGGACACCGTGGCTGCCCTCGCCGCCGGAGAACAGCGGTCCATCACCGTCGGCGAGCGAAAGGTGCAGATGCGCACCGTTACCGGCCTCACCGTCGAACGGCACCGGTGAGAAGGAGATGCGCAGCCCGTGTCGCGCGGCCGCCCGTCCGATCACCATGCGGGCCGCGGCGACCGTGTCCACGGCGGCGACGGGAGTGGTCGGCGCGATCGATACCTCGAGTTGGTCGTGGCCGTACTCGGTGTGGATCTGCTCGATCGGCAACTCGGCGCGCTCGGCGGCGTGGGCCAGGTCGACCAGGAACGCCGAGCGGTCAAGCGAGGTGCGCACACCGTATGGCGACCACGGTTGCGTGGATGCGTGACCCGCGTCCGCCGTGAGCATCGTGCATTCGAGTTCGGCGCCGACCATGGCCGTCAGGCCCCTGGCGCTCAGGTCCTTCTCGACACGTTTGAGCAACGACCGCGTGCACAGGTCGGCGGCCGCGCCGTCCTGGGTGGTGAGGTCGCCCGGCGCCCAGGCGACTCCGTCGTCGACGAGTCGCAGATCGGCGGGGTCGATCCGGATCCGCAGATCGCCGTCGACACCGATGTTCGGCGTGAACGCGATGCCGCTGTCGACGCAGAAGACGCTCCACGACGGCGAGACGCCCATGCCTGCGCGGTGGAACGTCTCGAGTCGGTGAACCGGCACGTATTTGGCGCGGGTCACGCCGGCCAGATCGGTGATGGAGCCCGCGACCAGCGCAACACCGTGCGAGCGCAGTTCCTCGACGTCATGGGGCACCGGCAGTCAACCTCCTCGACGTACGAGTGTGCGGGCCATTTATGTCATAAATGTTTCATGATCTCTAAGATCTGCGCTAGAGGAACGAAACATAAAATTTCGTCTGTCACGCGTCGAAGGGTTCAGCCATGTGCCGACTGCTGGGCGTCGTCTCCGCGACCCCCATTTCGGTCTCGCAGGGCGCGGGTGAGCAGGTCCTCGAGGACTTCGTAGCGCTGACGAAGATCCACGGCGACGGCTGGGGCATCGCCCGGGTCCGACTACCGGGACACGATCCGGAGGTCGCGGTTTCGGCGGGCAGTGCGGCCGACGACCCGCAGTTCGGCACCGCCACCAGGGATCGACGGTCAGCGGCAAGCCTCGTACACCTGCGCTGGGCGACAACCGGGATACCCGTGCGACCGGAGAACTCGCATCCGTTCCTCGCCGACCGAATCGCCATGGCGCACAACGGTTCCATCAAGCCGATCAGCGAGCTCGACGCCCTGCTCGGCCCCGAGATCGCCGCGACGATCCGCGGGTCGACCGACAGCGAACGGTACTTCGGCCTGATCCGCGCACACCGACCCTCGTCACCGAACCTGCCGGAGGCGGTCCGTCGAGCGGTATCCCAGCTGCGCGAGGCCTTCCCGACCGCGAGCCTCAACGCACTGGTACTCGGCGAGGACCACATGATCGCCGTGCACGCACACGCCCGCAGCCGACTGCCCGACGAGGACATTGCCGAGATCACCGCGGCGGAACTGCCCGCCGAGCACCTGGAGGACTATTTCGGCATGCGCTGGGCGCGCACCGCCGGGGACCGGCTGGTGATCGCCTCGACCGGTTTCGGCGACCTGGACTGGCGCCCGCTCGAGCCGGAAAGCGTCACCGCGGTCTCGATGAACGATCTGTCGATGACGACGCTCCCACTGATGACACCCTCGAAGCCATGACCGAAACGGTCGCCGCCAGGGCAGGTGCCGCGCTGTCATCGCTGAGCAAGGCCGAGCGCCGGGTCGGCCGCGCGCTGCTGGCGGATTATCCGAGCGCGGGCCTGGCCAGCGCTGCCCGGCTCGCCGAACGCGCCGAGGTCAGCCCGCCCACGGTGCTGCGGTTCGCGCAGTCGCTCGGTTACGACGGGTTCACCGACCTGCAGGTCGCGCTGCGCGCCGAGCTGTCCGCGCAGTCGAACGGGCCGATCACCCGGCTTCCAGACGCACCACCGGCGGGCGGCCCGCTGGACCGGCTGCTGCGGCAGGCGCGCGCCCAGAACGAGCGGGCTCTCGAAACCCTTGCCGCGCTTCCAGATTCGGCGTTGGAGGCGGCCGTCGCGCTGCTCTCGGACACCGGGCGGTCGGTGTATCTGCACGGCGGTCGCTTCTCGCACCTGCTTGCCGTGCACCTGGCCGCCCATCTCGAACAGCTGCGGCCCGGGGTGCGGGTGCTCGGCGATCCCGACGGCGCCGACATGGGCGCGATGCTCGAGTTGTCGCGGCGCGACGTCGTCGTGCTGTTCGACTACCACCGGTATCAGCGCAGTGTCGCCGACCTGGCGTTGCGGGTGCACCGTGCCGGGGCGACGGTGTTGCTCATCACCGACGATCTCGCGTGCCCGGTCGCGCCAGAGGCCGAGGTGGTGCTCGCCGCGTCGAGCACGGTCGGCACCGCCTACCAATCCATGGCGGCCGGGTTCCTTCTCACCGAGCTGCTGATTCCGCTGGTCATGGACGCGCTGGGCGAGCCGGCCCGAACCAGGATGGCGTTGTGGGAGGAGCAGCGCAGAACCGAACTCCTGCCCTGAGCAGTTACCCTGGTCGGATGGCAGGTGGGACCAAACGGCTGCCGCGTGCCGTCCGTGAGCAGCAGATGCTGGACGCCGCGGTGCAGATGTTCTCGATCAACGGCTACCACGAGACATCGATGGACGCGATCGCCGCACAGGCCGAGATCTCCAAGCCGATGCTGTATCTGTATTACGGCTCCAAAGAGGAACTGTTCGGGGCCTGCCTGGACCGAGAACTCGGTCGGTTCGTCGAAACCGTGCGCGGTGAGATCGACTTCAGCCAGAGCCCGAAGGATCTGCTGCGCAACGCGGTGCTGTCGTTTCTGAACTACATCGACACCAACAGGGCCTCGTGGATCGTGCTCTACACCCAGGCCACCAGTTCACAGGCGTTCGCGCACACGGTGCGGGAGGGCCGCGAGCGCATCATCGACCTGGTCGCCAGGCTGCTCCAGTCGGGCACGCGGCACCCCGAACCCGACGCGGATTTCAACATGATGGCGGTCGCGCTCGTGGGTGCCGGCGAAGCGGTCGCCAACCGGGTCAGTACCGGCGACGCCGATGTCGACGAGGCGGCCGAGCTGATGATCAACCTGTTCTGGCGCGGCCTGAAGGGCACGCCGTCGGACAAGGATGGTCAGCAGGTGCAGCCGCACGCCTCGTAGCTGCTCCACAGCGAACACGCCGCCTGCGCGGTGGGCGACATGCCGCCCATGTTCTCGAGTGCGGCGTCCGATATGTCCCTCGCGAACACGTCGTCCTTGATTGCGGCGCTCATGGCTAAGGTCCCTTCCGTTCCTTTGACTGTCCCCGCTTTGCCTGGATGCTGACGGGAAAGTCAAATTTCTAGCAGTATGAGCAGCGCAAGCACGGCCGGTCGTGGAATATTCTGAGGTTTCTCTGTGAATTAGCCGGATCATTGCGCAGCTAAGAGCGCAGCACCCGGCTGATCAGTTCGGGGGAGCGCGTGACGTCAACCTATGAGCGCATCGCGACCCGCGCTGCGACGATCGACGAGCTACTTTCCGGCCCCGCGGTCGCCCCGGAGAATCGCGACTCCGGGCTCGCGCACCGGCGGTATGCGGCCTGGTGCCGGGCGGCGTCGGGCGCCGATCCGGAGCTGTTCATCAGACGTCTGAACCGCGACGGGCTGACGCGCGCGGATGCGATGGCCGCGCTCTCTGTGGACGGCGCAGCACCGCACTGGCTCGACGACGTCGGCTGGGTCGCCGCCGCGCTGGAACGCCCGTCCGACGGCGAGGCCGCTGTGCCGGTGCCGTTCGGCCACCTGTTCATCCCCGTGACCGAGGTCGCCGAGGCTCGGCTCTGGGACGGACTGTCCCTGGCGCGGGACATCTTCTGCGACAGCGCGGTGCGCGATCTGCGGAACGCACTGATGACCGACCTGTCCGAGCTCGCAGCGCCTGCGATCTACGACCTGTTCGTCGAAGCGCGTGACCGAGGTGCCTGCTATCGCGACTTCCTCGCGGACATGACGGCGGCTGGATTCCGGCGGCTGTTCGAGGCCAAGCCCGTTCTGCTGCGGCTGCTGACGTCGCTGACGCGGCAGTGGATCGACTCGTCGCGCGAGCTGATCGCCCGGCTGGCCGGCGATTTCACGGCGATCCGGCGCGACCTGCACGGTAGGAACGCACCATCTCCGGTGGCGGCGATCGAGGTCAGGCTGTCGGACCGGCACAACTTCGGCCGCGCGGTGCGGATCCTCGAGTTCCTCGACGGCGCGCGCGTCGTCTACAAGCCGAAGGACCTGCGCGTCGACGCCGCGTGGGCGGCGCTGGTGGACCGGCTCGGCGATGCCGCCCCGCCTGTGCATCTGCGCGCGGCGCGGGTACTCGTCCGGGACGGCTACGGCTGGACGGAGTTCGTCGAGCACACGGAATGTGACCACCCGCAGGAGTTCGCGCTGTTCTTCCGGCGAGCGGGTGCCCTGATGGCACTGTTTCACGTCTTCACCGCGGTGGACATGCATCAGGAGAACATCCTCGCGGCGGGTGCGCATCCCCTGCCCATCGATCTGGAGATGATCCTGCAGCCCGCCGATCTACGCCTCTACGGCGGACCCGACGATGACAGCGGACAGGCGTACGCATCCGCGATGCAGACGGTGGTCGACTCCGTGCTCACGATCGGATTGCTGCCCGCCTACGGAAGACATTCCACGAGTAGGGTTTTCGTGATCGGCGGCGTCAACTCCAACTCGTCGCCCATGGTCACGGTGGCGTGGACCGACATCAACTCCGACTCGATGAGCCCGGTGAAGGTGGTCGACACCGTGGCAACCGTGTCCAACCTGCCCTACGTCGACGGTAGGCGCGGCAGCCTCGGTGACCACGTCGACGACCTGATCGGGGGTTTCGCCGATTATGCGCGGTTTCTGCGGCAGCAAGACGCCGCCGTGCTCTTCGACGGCTTCACCGAATGCCGGATCCGGACGGTCATCAGGCCGACGCGGTTCTACGGGTTCCTGCTCAACCGCTTGCGGGATCGCCACTCGATGAGTGACGGCGCGGTCTGGTCTGCGCAAGCGGATTTCGTTGCGCGCCTTTCTGATTGGGAGGTCGAATCCGACCCGCTGTGGCCGCTGCTGCGTGACGAGCGCGCGGCGCTGGTCGAGCTCAACGTGCCCTATTTCACCACCGACACCGGGCCGGGTATCGAGCGGGCCGCGGCTCGCCTGCGTGGGCTCGACGACCGCGAGATCGAATGGCAGCTCGAGGTGATCCGGCAGAACACCGACCTGCTGCGGCATCGACCGCCGCGTCCGCTGGCCGTCCTTCCGTCCGACGTCTCACCCACCGACGCCGTGTTCGTCGACGAGGCGACCGCCATCGCAGCGGCTCTGTCGGCACGGGCGATTCGGCGGGCGGGAAGCGCGGCGTGGATCGGCCTCGATTGGCTGGGCGACTCGGAGATCTCACAGCTCGTCGTCCTCGGGCCGGAACTGTACAACGGAAGCTGCGGCATCGCGGTTTTCCTGGCCGCGTATGCATCGCTGGCCGGCGACGCCGAAGCGAGATCGTTGGCGTTGTCGGCCGTGGCGGGATTGCGACGGCAACTGCACGGTCGCAACCCGGCGCGCATCGCACGGGCGGTGGGCGTCGGCGGAGGCCTCGGCCTCGGTTCTGTGGTCTACGCCCTTGCGGTGATCGCGGACCTGCTCGACGACGAGGCCGTTCTCGACGACGCCCACGCCGCAGCCGCGCTGATCACCGACGACGTGGTCGCCGCCGACGAGCATCTGGACGTCCTGAGCGGCAGCGCAGGCGCCGTTCTCGGGCTGCTCCGGTTGTATCGACAGACCGGACACGGCGAAGCGCTCGATCGCGCAACGATGTGTGGGCGATGGCTGATGAGCCGCGACCGGATCGGCGACCCCGGCGCGCGCACCTGGACGAGCACCGTTTTCGGCCATCCGCTCAACGGGATGTCCCACGGCGCAGCAGGATTCGCCTACAGCCTGGCATCCCTGTCTGCGGCGACCGGCGACGCGACCTTCGCCCGTCAGGCGACGGAGTGCATCGCGTTCGAGAACTCGACGTTCGACGCCGCGCATCGCGGTTGGGCGGATCTGCGGGGCATCGCAGACTCGGCCTGGCCGTGCAAGTGGTGCTACGGCTCCGCAGGGATCGGGCTGGCCCGCATCGCCATGGTGAGACATGCTCACGAGCCGCTGGAGGTGCACGCACACGACATCGGCCGCGCGCTCGACGGTGTGCAGGACGCGTGGCCGTCGCCGACGGACACCCTGTGCTGCGGAACGCTTGGCAGCATCGAGTTCCTCGCCGAGGCCGGTGAGCTGCTCGGTCGCGACGAGTTGGGGGAGCTGGCCGCCGAGCATCTGCTCGCCGTCGTCGAAACACGGCGCTCAGCAGGCGATTACCGGTGGAGTGGCGGGACCGGTGAGTTCAACCTCGGATTGTTCCGCGGGGTCGCCGGTGTCGGTTACACGCTGCTGAGAGCGGTCGATCGGTCGCTGCCCAACGTCCTGGTGTGGGAGTAGCGATGAGGACAACACGTCGCACGCGGGGGGGTTACGTGTGGCGCAGCGCGGCCATGCTGGGCGAGGTCAAGGGCGCCGTCGCCGCGTCGATCGGGCTCGGGCTGGCGGTGTCTGCGCTGCCGTTCGTCTCGAACGCCGCTCTGGGACCGGTGATGCAGGCGGTGGCCGATGCGGGCATGCAGGGGGACCTCGCAGGTGTGTGGGGCCTCGATGGCTCGTTGCTGAGTCGCCGCGGAGGTGCCGCAAGCGGTCCGCTGGGCTGGCTGGCCACCCCGATGCCTTTCGTTGTCCTGCTGGCCATCTGGGCGTTCGCGCTGCTGGCGGCGCAACTGCTCGGTTTCGCCAAGTCCTGGATCGACGCCGGGGTGGACTGGCGGATGCTGACGGTCATCCGTCAGCGGGTACACGATCACATCCAGACGCTGTCGCTGGACTTCTTCACCGGCTCCCGCGTCGGCGCGCTGATGCAGCGGGTGCAGTTGGAGGCCGCGGCTGTCCAGCGGTTGCTGACGGTGTGTTTGATCCCCCCTCTTGTCGACGGCGTCGTCCTGGTGGCGGCACTGGCGTACCTCACTGCGCTCTCGTGGCAGATGACCCTCGTGGCACTGGTGCTGTCCCCGCCGGCCTTCATCGCGCTGAGATCGACCGGCAGAAGGGTTCAGGCGGCGACACAGAAGATGATGACGGCGCACCGCATGCTCGGCGGCGAGTTGGAGGAGACGGTCAGCGGCATAGCGGAGGTGCAGACCTTCAACGCCGAGCCACGACGTAGTGCCCGGTTTCATGCTGTCTCCGAAGCCGCCTCGAAAAGTATTGCGATGGTGGTTATCTGGACCAACGCTGGAACGACGAGCGTTCAGGTTCTCATCGCGCTGAGCACCGTGCTGGTGTTGGTGGCCGGTGTCGCCTTCTCGGCGAGCTTCGGGCTGACGTTCGCGGGCCTCGTGGTGTTCACCGCCTTCGTGCCGACGATGTTCGCCGCCGTGCAGCGGATCGTCGCGGCCTACACGGCCTACCGCTCCGTGTACCCGAATGTGGTGGCCACCTACGAGCTGCTGGACACGGAACCGACCGTGGCCGACAGCCCGGATGCCAGGCCGCTGACCGATGTCCGCGGCACCATCGTGTTCTCCGATGTCACGTTCGGCTACTCGCCCGACCAGACCGTGCTCGACGGGATGTCGATCACCATCGAAGCCGGCGAAACGGTCGCACTGGTCGGCCCGATCGGGTGTGGCAAGACGACCGTGTTCAACCTGTTGCTGCGCTTCCTCGAACCGCAGAGCGGCCAGATCACCCTCGACGGCCACGACATCGCCGGCGTCACCATCGGATCGCTCCGCTCCCACGTCTGCAAACTGGCCCAGTTCCCGTTCTTCGCCAAGGACACCATCCGGGAGAACGTCCGGATGGCACGGCCGGAGGCGACTGACGACGAGGTCGAGATCGCCTGCGCGACGGCCCAAGTGCATTCCGTCATCGCCGATCACACCAAGATTCCGCTCGGTTACGACACCATTGTCGACGTGCAGGTGCCATCCGGAGGGCAGAAGCGGCTGATCGCGCTGGCGCGCTGTCTACTACGCGAACCGGAGGTGCTTCTGCTGGACGAGCCGACGGAGAACCTCGACAAGGACCAACGAGCGCGGCTGATCCGGGTGATCCGCGAGTACGCGGCCGAGAGGACCTGCGTGATCGTCAGCCACGACACGGATTTCGTCGCTGCGGTCGCTGACCGCGTCATCGCGCTCGACGGGGGCCGGGCCGTCGCGCAGAGTTAGACCGCCTTCCCCTCGATGATGCTGATCGGTCCCGCGGTGGGCACCACGCGGGTCATCCGAAAACCGTTCTGGTGGTACAAGTTCCGGTATTCGGCTGCGGTTCGCTCACGTGCCGCCACCTGTACCAGCATCTCCATGTCCGCCCATTTGCCGATGAACTCCCGGTCGTGCTCGGGTATCACGAACTCGACCAGCAGCAGCGTGGCGCCGGCCTTGGCTGCCTTCCGTACGTTGCGAAGAATCGTCAGGGACTCGGCGTCGGGCCAGTCATGGATGACGTTCTTCATCACGTAGGCGTCGCCGCCTTTGGGGACGGAGTCGAGGAAGGAGCCGCCTTCGACCGTGATCCGCTCGGCCACGGCGTATTTGGCGAGTAGTTCGGGCGCACCCTCGACGACCTGCGGGAGGTCGTACAGAATTCCGCGAAGACCGGGGGTCGCTGCGACGATCGCCGACAACAAACGGCCGTGGCCGCCGCCCACGTCGACGACGGTCGCAAACGGCGAGAAGTCGTAGGCGGCGACCACCGGCGCGACCGCGAACTCCGAGACGCTCGTCATGGCGTCGTTGAAGATCGCGTTGATCTCGGGTTGCGTCGCGAGCCACTCCCATGACCCCATGCCGCGCAGTTTGGGCGGGTAGGCCTCGCCGGTTCTCACCGCGTCGACCAGGCCGCTCCAGTGTTCGCGGTAGGCCGGGTGGCCGACCATCCGGGCCATGCCCGCCATCGACATCGGGGCATCCGACCGCAGGGTCTCACCGAGGGCGTTGAGGGCGAACCGCCCGTCCCGGCGCCGTGTGAAGACCCCTTCGCTGATCAGCGCACGCATCAACCTGGCCAGCGCATCGGGATTCGCACCGACCCGCGCGGCCAACTCGTCGGCGGTCAGGGGTCCGTCGGCAAGCGCGTCGGCGACCTTCAGTTCCGCGGCAACAGAGATACCCTGTACGCGCCAGGCCCATAGGATCATGTCCATCATGGCCGCTGCGGGAGGCACGGTGCGCTGATGTGCTCGACCGAGGAGATGGCGTGCGCGTTCGATCGCGCGGGCGAGCCGGGCAGGTGGCATCTTCTGAGCTGTCACTGTTCGACTGTAGGACAAGCGACGGCACCCCCCAGGATCCTGCCCATATGACGACCCGGGGTTTGGTGTGGCGCAGTGTCGCAATGCTGCGCGCTGTGCGTGGGCTGATCGTCGTCTCGCTCGTGATCGGTGTGATCGCCTCGGCGTTGCCGTACGTTTCGGCCGCAGCCTTCGGGCCGCTGGTACAGGTCATCGCCGACGCAGGCGAGCGCGGCAACCTCGGTGGAGTGTGGGACATGCGGGGACCGCTGGTCGCCCGTGAGGACGGACTGCTGCGATCGCTGGCCGGGCCCGTGCCGTTCGCGGTGCTACTCGTGGTGTGGGCCGGCTCGCTGTTGCTCAACCAGCTGATGTACTTCGTCGACGCGTGGGTCAGCGCCAAGGTGTCGCGGGTGCTTCTGGTGGACATCCGGCAACGCGTCTACGACCATGTGCAGTCGCTGTCGCTGGATTACTTCGCCACCTCACGCACCGGCGAGCTGATACAGAGGGTGACCTCCGAACCCGCGGGGGTGCAACGGCTTCTGACGGACTGCCTGCTTCCGCCTCTCATCGATGCGGCGGTGCTGGCCGTGGTCATCGCCTATCTGCTTGCCATCTCGTGGCAGATGACGCTCGCTGCGCTGATCCTCACACCGCTGGCGCTCATCACGCTGAGGGTCGCAGGCCGCGCGGTTCAAGCCGCGATGCGCCACGTCATGAGCGCGGACCGGGCCATGGCCACGGAGGTCGAGCAGACCGTGAGCGGCATCGCCGAAATCCAGATGTTCAACGCTGCGCGCATGCGCAGCAAGCGCTTTCGCATTGTCTCCGACCAAGCGGCAAGAAGCGATGCGCGGTCCGTCGTATGGATGCAGGCGACCGCCAACGGTTCCCAGGTGTTCGTCGCGCTGTCCACCGTGGTGGTGCTGTTGGTCGGCATCGGGTTCAGTGCCGACTTCGGGCTCACATTCGCCGGGCTGATCGTGTTCACCGGCATGGTGCCGAGGATGTTCAGCGCGGCGCAGCGTGTGATGGGCGCATACACCACTTACCACGCGGTCGCGCCGAACGCCGCGTCGACCTACGAGCTGCTCGACACGCCGCCCTCAGTCGTCGACAGGCCCGGAGCCGTCACGCTCGGCGACGGCTCCGAGATCCACGGCAACCTGGTGTTCTCCGACGTGACTTTCGGCTACACGCGGGACGTGAACATCCTCGACGGCCTCTCCTTCTCGATCAGGGAGGGCGAAACCGTCGCGCTGGTCGGCGGCACCGGGTCGGGAAAGTCGACGGTGTTCAACCTCGCATTGCGGTTCCTGGACCCTCGGAGCGGCCGAATCCTGCTCGACGGTCACGATATCGCCGGGGTCACCATCGATTCGTTGCGCAACCAGATCTCCAAGCTGGCCCAGTTCCCGTTCTTCACCAAGGACACCATCAGGGAGAACATTCGACTGGCACGGCCGGACGCCACCGACGCCGAGATCGTGGCCGCGTGCGAAGCCGCCAATGTCGACTCGATCATCACCGACCCAGCGAAGATGCGCGACGGCTACGACACCGTGATCGACGTACAGGTGCCTTCGGGCGGGCAGAAACGACTGATCGCGTTGGCGCGCTGCCTGTTACGCGCTCCCGAAGTTCTGCTGCTCGATGAGCCGACGGAGAACCTGGACGCCGATCAACGGGCCAGGCTGACCGGCGTGATCCGCGACTACGCGCGGATGCGCACCTGCGTGGTCATCAGCCACGACATGGATTTCATTGCCGCGGTGGCGGATCGGATCCTGGTGCTGGAGGGCGGCCGCATCGCCCAAGAGGGCGACCATCGCAGTTTGATGGCAGCAGGCGGACTGTACAAGCGGCTGTACGAAGCGCAGAACGCGAGCTAGCTGTCCGCAGAACGGCGTTGTCCCACAGCGGAATCAAATCTCAGGCGGCGTGGTTGTCGGGTGGGTCGGGTCCGGCGGGTGTGTCGGGTGGGGGTTCGGTGAACACCTGCTGCTCGTCGGGTGGTCGGAGGAGTGTTTCGGGGCGGTGGTAGTAGTTGATGCGACTGGCCGTGGTCGAGGTCGGGTGGGGGTGTCCATTCGCATTCGCCGCGGGGGTTGATGGTGGTGGTCCAGCCGCCGGTGTCGGCGTCGCGGTTGTCGGTGCCACACGCGAGGGTCATGTCGTTGACGTTGGTGTTGCCGCCGTGTTGCCAGTCTTGGTTGGCGTGGTGGGCTTGGCAGTGGTAGGCGCCGCGGGTGCAGCAGGGTTTGGTGCAGCCGCCGTCGCGGGCGATGAGCATGATCCGCTGGGC
>JAEZKH010000348.1 GCA_023415515.1 Actinomycetes bacterium | reverse complement strand
GTGCCGCCGTCGCCGAATCCCGAACCCGCTGTGCCAGCGGTTCCGGTGCCAGCACCCGCCCCCCCGAGCCGAACCCGAGCACGAAGCGGGCCATCCACTCGTCGGAGGCGTAGGTCATCTCGGCCTCACACGCCCCGTCGGGCAGTTCCCGCACGACCCGCAGCGGGTAGTAGTCGAACATCCAGGACGCCGATCGGTCGATCGACAACGTCGCCGAGGGCAGCGACGGATCCGCATCGAACAGCGAGGTGTCCGGTGCCGCCGCGACGGCGGGCTCCGGCGGCGTCGACGGCTCGTCGAGCACGGACGCGTCGACGATGCGGTCGAATCGGAACAGCCGCACCCCCTCGGCGGACCGGCACCAGGCCTCCAGATAGCTGTGCTCGGCGACCAGCACCACGCGGATCGGATCGACCACCCTGCTGGTGAGCATGTCGTGGGAGGCCGAGTAGTACTCGATGGTCAGCGCGCGGTTGTGGCGCACCGCCTCGCGCACCGCTGCAGCGGCCTGGCTCTCCACCGGCGCAGGCTCGTCGACGGCGGCCTCGTGGCCGTGGCTGACCGTGCCCGCCGCCGATTCGATCTTCGCGATCGCGCTGCGCGCAGCCTCCGGATCGACCACGCCGGGCACGTCGACAAGGGCACGAAGCGCGACGAGCACACCGGTGGCCTCCGGCGAGGTCAGCCGGAGCGGGTGGTCGATGCCCGCGGAGAAGGTGACCTCGATGGTGTCACCGGAGAACTCGAAGTCGATCAGGTCACCGGGCCCGTAGCCAGGCAGCCCGCACATCCACAGCTGGTTGAGGTCGTCGCGCAGCTGCTTTTCGGTGACGCCGAGGTCCGTCGCAGCCTCGGCGTAGGTGATCCGCGGGTTGGCCTGGAAATACGGGACCATGTTCAGCAGCCGGACCAAGCGTTCGCTGATGGGGCTCATGCGCCCATCTCCGCGTGCGCCCGCAGCCGTTCGAGCACTTCGTCGCGCAGCGACTGCGGTTCGAGCACGACCGCGTCGGCGCCGTAGCTGGCGATCTCGCGGGCCAACCGGTCGGTCATCCCGATGTCGATGCTGATCTCCTCGCCGGGCCGACCGTCGAGTTCGCGCGCGCCCAGCACGACCGCGAGCCGGCGCAGCGCCGTCGCGCGACCCTCGGCCACCCATACTCTGGCCTGCGTTCCCGTCGGCCTGTCGCCGGTCACCCGGTGCACGATCTCGCGCAGGTTGACCCCGTCGGGCGGCCTGACCGCGCCTGCCGGACCGATGACCTTCACGTCATCACCGATACGCGACAGCCGAAAGGTCCGGGTGGCGTCGCGGTCGCGGTCGTGACCGACCAGATACCAGCGCCCCCTGTCGGTGACCACGCCCCACGGTTCCACGGTGCGTGTGGTGTACGGCTCGCTGCGCGATGGTCGATGCGGGAACTGCACCGCCTGACCGGAGTTGATGGCGGACAACAGGATTCCGAGCACTTCCTCGGATCCGCGGATGCCGGGCATGCCTGCGGTGGAGGTGATGGCGACGCCGGCGTCCCCTGCGTCGACGTCGACGCCTGCGGCGCGCAGTTTGAGCAGCGCGCCCTGGGTCGCGGTGATCAGTTCGGGTGACTCCCACAGTTGAGTGGCGACCGCGACGGCGGCCGCCTCGTCGGCGGTCAGGTCGACTGCGGGCAGGGCGTACGCGTCGCGGTTGATTCGGTATCCCTCGGTGGGGTCGAACTGCGAGGCGCGGCCCGTTTCCAGGGGGATGCCGAGATCGCGCAACTCGTTCTTGTCCCGCTCGAACATCCGGGAGAAGGCCTCGTCGCTGGCGTTGTCGGAGTACCCGTAGACGGTCTCCCTGATCCGTTCGGCACTGATGAACGTGCGCGTGGACAGCAACGCGATGACGAGGTTCATCAGCCGCTCGACTTTGGAGATCCCCACGGGTTCACAGCTTAGAGTCATCGGCCTGCCGCGAGCGCGCAGCCCGGTACGCAATCGCCGGCCGAAAACGTACCTCGGTGAGCGCTCACGCCGCGAGCGCCCGGCTCAACTGGGCATCGATTCGGCGCACCATCACATCGGGTTGTCGACGCACGTCGTGGCTGACAATCGAGACGACCCGCCACCCGATCTCCTCGAGGGCGGCGCGCTTCTGCCGATCCCGCCGAAGAGCCTCCGGTGAGCTGTGCCAATCGAACCCTTCGTACTCGACGGCGACCCTGCACTCCGGCCACGCGAAGTCGACTCGCCACACGAGTCCGTCCCGGTCGACGATCTCGAATTGCAGTGTCGGCTCCGGCAGGCCGCCGTCGAGCATGGCGAGCCGGGCCTCGCTCTCCATCGGTGACTCGGACTCCGGCCGGGCCATCGGGATGAGTTGGCGGACGGTCACGATCCCCCGCCGGCCGCTCTGCGCCGCCGCCGCGGCCAGCAGATCACGGCGATCGCAGGTTGCACTCCTCAAGGCCGCATCGAGTGTCGCCAGCGCGCGTGGTCTGCGCACGCTTCGGGACACCTCGACGGCGGTCCACGCCGGTGTGGTGAGCCGCCGCCCGCGGTAGCTGGTCAGGGGTGCACCGTCGCGTCGGTGCACAACCAGCCCGGGCTGGTTGCGGAGGAGATGCCCCTTCGGGTTGAGGACGTGCAGGTCGGTGACGTCCTCGGTGTCGAATCCGAAAACCGCTGCGGCCGTGCTGAGGCAGACCGCGACGTGCGTCCCGCAGCGAAGTTCCAGACCGCGGAGCCGAGTGATGACGTCGGGTGCACCGCAGCAGTAGATGCCGGGCAGGATCCTGGTCAGCTGACCGGTCCGCAGCAGGCGCTGCATGTCGCGACGGCTCAGGTGCAGCAAGATCTGCGATGAGGTCGCGACGGCGCCTTGCGCGGCGAACGTCGCTGTCAGCTCCGGTGGCACCCCGAAAGTCTGGGCGGGTGAGCCGGTTGCCGCCACTACGGCCTGTGCATAACCGCCGAGCGCTCACTGCGGTACACAATTCGCCCCGAAATCCGTACCCAGCTGAGCGCTCGCGTCGGCGAGCGGGCTACATGGAGGCGATCAGCCGCTTGACCCGCTCGTCGACCGACCGGAACGGGTCTTTGCACAGCACCGTGCGCTGCGCCTGGTCGTTGAGCTTGAGGTGGACCCAGTCGACGGTGAAGTCGCGGCCGGCTTCCTGTGCGGCGCTGATGAATTCGCCGCGCAGCTTGGCGCGGGTGGTCTGCGGTGGCGTGTTGACCGCCTCTTCGATCTCCTCGTCGGTGGTGACCCGCGCGGCCAGACCCTTGCGTTGAAGCAGGTCGAAGACGCCCCTGCCGCGTTTGATGTCGTGGTAGGCGAGGTCGAGCTGGCTGATCTTCGGATCGGACAGCTCCATGTTGTAGCGGTCCTGGTAGCGCTGGAACAGCTTGCGCTTGATCACCCAGTCGATCTCGGTGTCGACC
>JAEZKH010000297.1 GCA_023415515.1 Actinomycetes bacterium | reverse complement strand
GGGGAATCAACCGCGACCCCGACGACACGTCCGAGCAACTGGTCATCGTCGGCGAGCGTG
This sequence comes from Actinomycetes bacterium, assembly GCA_023415515.1. GTDB lineage: Bacteria > Actinomycetota > Actinomycetes > Mycobacteriales > Mycobacteriaceae > Mycobacterium. The sequence continues at coordinate 4,326 of JAEZKH010000297.1, read as the reverse complement.
CTCCCGGTGCGCACAAGCTGGACATGGCGCCGATCACCGACGCGATCCGCGCCGCGATCGCGGTGCGTCACGGTGTGACCGTGCGCGACGTGCTGCTCACACCGGCGGGGGCGATCCCGCGCACCTCGAGCGGCAAGATCGGCCGCCGCGCCTGCCGCGCCGCCTACCTGGACGGCAGCCTGCGCAGCGGGAAGGTGGCCAACGCCTTCCCCGATGAAACCGACTGAATTGCGGACTGATACCGAAAATGGCTGACACAGAACCGGACTCGCAGAACAACGACATCGTCGCCGCACCGGCGGCGACATCGGACGACGGAGCCGCACCGGCGGCGACATCCGACGAGGGTTTCCAGCTGGCGTCCGAACGCCCTGCGACGCCCGCCCGCACCGACATGACCGTCACCGAGATGAAGGACTGGCTGCGGAACTGGGTCGCCAACGCGACCGGTCAGTCACCCGATGGCATCGACGATTCCGCCCCGATGGTCGAGCTGGGTCTGTCATCGCGCGACGCGGTGGCGATGGCAAGCGACATCGAGGATCTCACCGGCGTGACGCTGACGGCCACCGTCGCGTTCCGCCACCCCACCATCGAGTCGCTGGCGACCGTCATCGTCGAGGGCGAGCCGGAAGCCGAGGACGCCGGTGACGACGCCGACTGGTCGCGGGTGCGCGAGGTCGACGACATCGCGATCGTCGGTCTCGCCACCCGGTTCCCCGGCGACATGAACACACCCGACGAGACGTGGGAAGCACTGCTGGAGGGCCGGTCGGGCATCACCGACCTGCCCGAGGGCAGGTGGAACGAGTTCCTCGACGAGCCGCGGATCGCCGAACGGGTCGGCAAGGCCCGTACCCGCGGCGGTTACCTGAAAGACATCAAGGGCTTCGACGCGGAGTTCTTCGCGCTGTCGAAGATGGAAGCCGACAACATCGACCCCCAGCAGCGGATGGCACTCGAGCTGACGTGGGAGGCGCTGGAGAATGCGCGCATCCCGGCTTCGGCGCTGCGCGGTCAGAGCGTCGGCGTGTACATCGGCAGTTCGACCAACGACTACAGCTTCCTGGCGATGTCGGATCCGTCGGTCGCGCACCCGTATGCGATCACCGGCACCGCGAGTTCGATCATCGCCAACCGGGTTTCGTACTTCTACGACTTCCGCGGCCCGTCGGTCGCCATCGACACGGCGTGCTCGAGTTCGCTGGTCGCCGCCCACCAGGGTGTGCAGGCGCTGCGTTCGGGTGAGGCCGACGTCGCGATCGTCGGCGGTGTCAATGCGCTGATCACGCCGCTCGTCACGGTCGGCTTCGACGAGGTCGGCGGCGTGCTCGCGCCCGACGGTCTGATCAAGTCGTTCTCCGCCGATGCCGACGGCTATGCGCGGTCCGAGGGCGGCGGCATGCTCGTGCTCAAGCGCGTCGCCGACGCCCGCCGCGACGGCGACGACATCCTCGCGGTGATCGCCGGCAGCGCGGTCAACCACGACGGCCGGTCCAACGGCCTGCTCGCGCCGAACCCCGACGCGCAGGCCGAGGTGCTGCGCAAGGCGTACAAGGACGCGGGCATCGACCCGCGCACCGTCGACTACATCGAGGCACACGGGACCGGCACCATCCTCGGCGACCCGATCGAGGCGGACGCGCTCGGCCGCGTCGTCGGCAAGGGCCGCCCGGTCGACAGGCCCGCGCTGCTGGGCGCGGTGAAGTCCAATGTGGGCCACCTGGAGTCGGCGGCAGGCGCCGCCAGCCTGGCCAAGATGACGCTGGCGCTGCGCAACGACAAGATCCCGCCGTCGATCAACTACATCGGCCCGAATCCCTACATCGACTTCGAGGGTGTGCGGCTGAAGGTCGCCGACACCGTCACCGACTGGCCGCGCTACAGCGGCCACGCGATCGCGGGCGTGTCGGGCTTCGGATTCGGTGGCGCCAATGCGCATCTGGTGCTGCGTGAGGTGCTGCCGTCGGATCTCGTTGAACCAGAACCCGAACCTGAAGACGTCTCGTCGGGTAAGCACGCCGCCTCCGAGGCGGACGCCGTCTATGTCGGCGGGGTCCGGATGGACGAGTACGGCGAGTTCGTCGACGAGCCGCTTGGGCGGGGAGAACCGGGCTTCGACGAGGAACCGGGCGGCGACGAGTTCTTCGGCAGGCAGCAGAAGGCCGCCGATGACGACGAGGCTGAACTGCCCGAACTGACCGACGAGGCCAAGCGGCTGCTCGAGGTTGCCCGCGAGGAGCTGGAAGCCGGCCAGAACGGGGACCAACAGCACACACCTGTTGTGCCGCTGGCTGTTTCGGCATTCCTGACGTCACGCAAACGCTTGGCGGCCGCCGAGTTGGCCGACTGGATGGACAGCGAGGAGGGCCGGGCGTCGTCGCTGGAGTCGATCGGCCGCTCGCTGTCGCGCCGCAACCACGGTCGGTCGCGCGCGGTCGTGATGGCCCATGATCACGACGAGGCGATCAAGGCCCTGCGCGCGCTCGCCGAAGGCAAGCAGAGCCCGAACGTGTACAGCGCCGACGGTCCGGTGACCAACGGGCCGGTGTGGGTGCTCGCGGGTTTCGGTGCCCAGCACCGCAAGATGGGCAAAAGCCTGTATCTGCGCAACGAGGTGTTCGCCGAGTGGATCAACAAGGTCGACGCGTTGATCCAGGACGAGCGCGGACACTCGATCCTCGAGCTCATCCTCGACGATTCGGTCGATTACACCGACGAGACCACCGAGCTGCCGATCGAGAAGGTGCAGCTCGTCATCTTTGCCATCCAGGTCGCCCTCGGCGAGCTGCTCAAGCATCACGGTGCGAAACCTGGTGCGGTCGTTGGACAGTCGCTCGGTGAGGCCGCCGCCGCATACTTCGCAGGCGGGCTTTCGCTTGTCGATGCCACGCGCACGATCTGCTCGCGTTCGCACCTGATGGGCGAAGGCGAGGCGATGCTGTTCGGCGAGTACATCCGTCTGATGGCGCTCGTCGAGTACTCCGCGGACGAGATCAAGACGGTGTTCTCCGACTACCCCGATCTGGAGGTGTGCGTCTACGCCGCCCCCACGCAGACGGTGATCGGCGGACCGCCCGAGCAGGTCGACGCGATCATCGAGCGGGCCGAGAAGGAGGGCAAGTTCGCCCGCAAGTTCCAGACCAAGGGCGCCAGCCACACTCAGCAGATGGACCCGCTGCTCGGCGAGCTGGCTGCCGAACTGCAGGGCATCGAGCCGCGCCCGCTGCACACCGGGTACTTCTCCACCGTCCACGAGGGCAGCTACATCAGGCCCGGCGGCGAGCCCATCCACGACGTGGACTACTGGAAGAAGGGCCTGCGGCACAGCGTGTACTTCACGCACGGCATCCGCAACGCCGTCGACAACGGTTACACCACGTTCTTGGAGTTGGCGCCGAATCCCGTTGCGCTGATGCAGGTCGGCCTCACCACGGCGTCGGCCGGTCTGCACGATGCGCAGCTGATCGGGACGCTGGCGCGCAAGCAGGACGAGGTCGACGCGATGACAGCGGCGATGGCCCAGTTGTTCGTGTACGGTCACGACCTCGACTTCCGCACCCTCTTCCCGCGGGTGTCGAGCGGTTCCCGCGGAGCGCTGGATTACGCGAACATTCCGCCGACCAGGTTCCGCCGCAAGCCGCACTGGCTGGAGGCGCGCTTCACCGGTGACAGCTCGGCGGTCATGCCGGGCAATCACGTGGCGATGCCCGACGGCAGGCACGTGTGGGAATTCGCGGCGAACGGCACAACCGATCTCGCTGCGCTTGTGAAAGCCGCTGCGGCACAGGTGTTCCCGGAGGCCACGGTGACCGCCGCCGAGCAACGCGCCGTGCCCGGTGATGGTGCCCGGCTCGTCACGACTCTCACGCGGCACCCCGGCGGCGCCGCCGTCCAGGTGCATGCGCGCATCGACGAGTCCTTCACGCTGGTGTACGACGCCATCGTGAGCCGCGGCGGCCAGGCCGCCGCCCTGCCGAGCGCAGTGGCCACCGGCCTGGCGGTCGCCGAGACGACGGCCGAGGTGCCGCGGCGGGAGCAAGAGCCGGATGCGGAGATCCTGACCGACAACCTGACACAGGGTGCGAATCTCGGTGCGGGCTTTGCGAAGTGGTCGCCGGACAGCGGAGAGACGGTGCACGACAGGTTGGCGGCGATCGTCGGCGGTGCGATGGGCTACGAGCCCGAGGACCTGCCGTGGGAGGTGCCGCTGATCGAACTCGGCCTCGATTCGCTGATGGCCGTGCGGATCAAGAACCGGGTGGAGTACGACTTCGACCTGCCGCCGATCCAGTTGACCGCGGTGCGCGACGCGAACCTCTACAA
>JAEZKH010000335.1 GCA_023415515.1 Actinomycetes bacterium | reverse complement strand
CCCTTGAGCGCACCGCCCGAGTGGAACGGAGCGATCTCGATCGCTCGACCGGATCCGGTATCCATCTCGCCTCCGCGACCCCACACCGACATGTATCCGACATCGCCCGACACTCCAATGAGTCGATCCGCTCAGCATGAGCCAGCAACGATGAGCACGCAAGACGACACGAGTGCTAGCGACCCACTTTGGCGCGCACGGTCAGCAGGACGCGATACGAGCCGGCCGCGGAGACCGGCCCGAACTCGTGGGAGTCGGCGGCCCCCGCAGCGTTCGGATTGTCGGAGCGCGCGTCGAAGATCGCGGTGCGGCCCGAGCCGTACACCTCGCCCACGCGTTTGACGAGCCAGCGCGACGACCGCCGCGGGTCGGGAAAAACCCGCAACTGGCCCTCGCGCAGCCCGGCCCCGCGGATCGCGAGCAGGCCGTCGCCCGGGGCGAGCGCCGGACGCATGGAGTCGTCGACGACGGTGAAAAGGCGGACAGGCCACCGTCGGATCCCATGGTTATCGCCCATGGCCTGAGGGTAGGTTTAAAGCCATGCTGCATCGACTTTTTGCCAACGCGACCCCTGCCCATGCCCACTGCGACCTGTACTGCGGCGTTTACGACCCCGCGCAGGCCAAGATCGAGGCGCTTTCCTGCCTGAAGACGATCCAGAAGTACCACGACTCCGACGACGACCACTTCAAGGCTCGCGCGATCATCATCAAGGAGCGCCAGGCCGAGGAGGTCAAGCATCACCTGATGGTGTTGTGGGCCGACTTCTTCACCAAGGACCACTTCGAGCAGTTCCCGAACCTGCACCAGTTGTTCTGGGACGGCGTGCACGGCGCGGGCGACGTCAAGAAGTCACTCGACCCCGCGGTGGCCGAGAAGCTGCTCAAGACGATCGACGAGATCGCCGACATCTTCTGGCAGACCGACAAAGGCAAGCAGATGGGTGTGTACCCGCCCAAGTAGACGATCCCGAACGAAAAGCCGCCGGGCTGCCGGCGGCTTTTTTCGTTGGCGGCTAGAACAGCACGATGAGGGCGAGAATGCCCAGCAGCACCAGCGCGATCAGGCCGGCGCGAACACATGCCATCAGCTGGCCACGGGTGTACACATGACCGGACTGTTGCCACTCCGACGACGTCGGCGATCCGGATCGGAAGGGATGCGACGTCATCAAAGCCCCCTGACCTGCACGTTCAATTACCAACCCCCGTGAGATCTGTCACAAGTACCGCTGTGACGCCGATCATAGCCGTTCGCTGCCGCACGGAGAAATCGGCACCGCTCCCAGCAAAGTTAGAGCGCCAACAGATTTCGCTCAGGCTGTCCACACCTGTTGATCACTGTTCGGTAACGGCACCAGGTTATCCACAGTATCGCCCAGGTTTCGCACAGAGTCGGAAGCTCAGGGGCCCGTGCCGGCTGCGCGGCCTGTGGATAGACCTGTGGAAACTGTGGATAGCCGGACATTGCTGCTTGACGTGTGTCGATAAAAGTCCCTCTCTAACATGAGGGGCATGGCGGGGCCAGCAAGCATTCGAGAAGTGGACGTATCCGGTATTCCGACGGCTTTCGACGACTCGGTCGTGCTGCTCGACGTGCGGGAGAACGACGAGTGGGAACGCGGGCACGCCGAGGGCGCGCAGCACATCCCGATGGGCGAAGTGCCTGCGCGGATGTCCGAGATCGACCCCGATGCGACGCTGTTCGTGGTGTGCCACCTCGGTGGCCGCTCCATGCGGGTCGCCCGTTATCTCGCCCAGCACGGCTACGAACCGATCAACGTCAGCGGCGGCATGCAGGCCTGGGCGGACGCGGGTAGGCCCGTCGTCGACGCGGGCGGCGGTCCGGGCACCGTCTGAGCAACCGTCGCTAGGCTGGTCGGATGATCCAGGTGTGCTCCCGCTGCGGGACGCGGTGGAACGTGCGGGACCGGCAGCGGGTCTGGTGCCCGCGATGCAACGGATCCCTGCTCGCGCCGTCGGCTTCGCCGCCGCCTTCGCCGTGGAGCGCACCGCCTGCCGCGCCGGTCGTCGGCCCGAGCGGACCCGGCGCACAGAAGACCCCGCCACGGCTGCCCCCCGGTTACCGATGGATCGCGGTGCGGCCGGGTGCGGCGCCGCCGCCGCGCCGCAGACCGCGCAATTTCGGTCCGACGCCCCGGTACTCGGTCATCCCGAGGTGGGGCCTTGTCGACCGGTTCGACACCCCTACGGAGCAGCAGTCCGACGAGCGGCACGCACCGTCGAGCGCGGCGCTGCGCGCGACCCTGGTCACCACGATCGTCGTGCTCGGCGTCGCCGCGCTGGTGCACGTCATCCGGTACGTGCTGCTGATCATCAACCGCGGCGTCCTGCTCAACCCCGTGGTGGCGTGGCTGGCGACGTGGCTCGGTGTCGTGGTCAGCGTGGCGGCCCTGTTCCTGGTCTTCGCCACCTTCGTCCTGTTGACGAACTGGCTGATAGCCAGGCGAGCGGCGGCGTTCAAACATGTTGGGCGCCAAGAACACCGGCCGCTGTGGGCGCTGCGCGCCGGCTGCCTGGTGCCCTTCGTCAACCTGGCATGGGCGCCGGTGTTCGTGCTCGAACTCGCCAGCGTCGAGGATGCGCTGGCCCGTCTGCGCCGCCCGATCACGGTCTGGTGGGTGGTGTGGGTGTTGTCCACCGCGGTTTCGGTTTTCGCGATCGCCACCAGTTTCACCACCGACGCCCAGGGCATCGCCGACAACACCGTGACGACGATCGTCGCATACCTCATCGCGATGGCGGCCATGGTCCTGGTGGCCCGCGTGCTTCTCGGGTTCGAGCGCAGGCCCGTGCAGAAACCGGCGAAGCGGTGGGTGGTCGTCGCAGAGCAATCCGGGGCGGAATCCGACGTTGCGGTTTCCTCCCAAGGCCAGAACCCGGCAGCATAGCGGTATGAACTCGGGTGACACCGGAGCCGGCCATGGGCCCGGTCACCCGTTCGTGGTGGCCCACAGGGGCGCGTCGGCGCAGCGGCCCGAACACACGATGGCCGCCTACGAACTCGCCCTTGCCGAGGGCGCCGAGGGCGTGGAGTGCGACGTCCGGCTGACCAAGGATGGCCACCTGGTGTGTGTCCACGACCGCAAGGTGGATCGCACGTCGAACGGCACCGGCCTGGTCAGCGAGATGACGCTGGCCCAGCTGAAGGAGCTCGACTATGGCTCCTGGCATGCAAGTTGGCGCAGCGACGGCTCACAGGGCGATACCGGTCTGTTGACCCTCGACGCCCTCGTCTCTCTCGTGCTCGACTGGAACCGGCCGGTGAAACTCTTCATCGAGACCAAGCATCCGGTGCGTTACGGCGCTCTTGTCGAGAGCAAGGTTCTTGCGCTGCTGCACCGTTACGGCATCGCATCGCCCGCCTCAGCGGACCGGTCGCGCGCCGTGGTGATGTCGTTCTCGGCGGCGGCGGTGTGGCGGATCCGTCGGGCCGCGCCGATGCTGCCGACCGTCCTGCTCGGCGAGACGTCGCGGTACCTCGGCGGGAGCGCGGCGACCACCGTCGGCGCGACGGCGGTCGGGCCGTCGATCGCGACGCTGCGTGAGCATCCGGAGTTGGTGGACCGGGCGGCGGCGCAGGGCCGCGCGCTGTACTGCTGGACCGTCGACCACTACGAAGACGTCCGGTACTGCAGAGACGTCGGGGTCGCCTGGGTGGCCACCAACCATCCGGGCCGAACCAAGCACTGGCTGCAGAACGGGTTGACCGGGGCGGAGCGCGACTCGTAGGGCCGACCGCGCTAGCCGACCTCCGCGGCATCCAGCACATGCTGCGGTACGGGGGCGTCCGCCTTCAGCGCCGCGAACAGCTGGGCCGCGAGGTCCTCGTCCCAGATCACCACCGAACCCGAGTCGCTGTCGGTGAACTCGCCGATCGGCACGGTCGTGGTGGTGACGTCGCCACGTAGCGCCCATGCCAGCCTGGCGAGATCGGTGACATGGGCACCGGAGTCGACGGTCAGCGAGTCGCCGACGGCGTTGGCCATCGGGTACCAGCGCAGCGGGTTGAGGAAGACACTCGGGCTTGCCGCGCGGTGCATCAGCGTCGACATGAACGTCCGTTGGTTGACCATCCTGTCCAGGTCGGCACGCGGCGTGGCGCGGGTGCGGACGTAACCGAGCGCGGTGCGGCCGTCCAGTTCCTGACACCCCGCCGGAAGGTCGATGCCTGCCAGGGGGTCCGAGATGGGCTCGGTCGGACACATCGTCACTCCGCCGACGGCGTCGACGAGCCTTGCGAAGCCGTCGAATTCGACCTCGGCGTAGTGGTCGAGCCGCACCCCGGTGGCCTGCTCGACGGTCCGCGCAAGGAGGGGAGCACCGCCGACGGCGAAGGACGCGTTGATCTTGTCAGTGCCGTAATCGGGGATGTCCACGTACGAATCGCGAGGTATCGAGACCATGGTGGTCGGGGTGTCCGACCACAGCGTCGGCAGGTGCACGAGCAGGATCGTGTCCGTGTGACCGTTGCCGATGTCGCCGCCGGTGCCGAGTTCGACCTGCTGTTGGGGGGTCAGGTTCTGCCTGCTGTCGGAGCCGACGAGCAGCCAGGTCGTGCCCCTGCCCTCGGCGGGCCGGTCGGCGTAGTCCGCCAGCGCGGCAATCCTGTGCAGTCTGGTATCGACCCAGAACGCGGTCCCGATCAAACCAGCGACCGCGAGGACCAACACCGCGAACAGGCAGAGCGCGATCCGGCGCAGTCGGCGCTTCGGTTTCGCCGGCGCGGGCCGCGGTGGCGGTGGGGGCTGCTGGCGCACAACCGGATTCGGACGACGCGGTGGAGGTGGTGGGGGTGGCGGCCGCCTCGGCGGGGTCGGCGGATTCGGCGGGCATGCCGGTGGGGGCCGGTTCGGGTCGCGCCTGATCACCTGCGACGGCTCACGCCGACCTGGCGGTGGAGGACGCCGATCGCCGTTCACAAAGCGAATGTACGCGCCCTCCTAGACGGTATGGGTGATCGCTGGCGTTGAGCCGGGGGTTGCGGGCCGGGGCCCCACTCACCCATGTTCGTGGGTTACCGAGTAGGGAGTCGCCTGCCCGGTCTATCCGACAGTGGTGGGAGGCCCC
>JAEZKH010000109.1 GCA_023415515.1 Actinomycetes bacterium | reverse complement strand
CTGCGCTTCGAGGTCGACGGCGCCAACGCCGCGCAGGACTTCCTGCTGCAGCACGGCGTCGATGCCGCCGACGCCCGCAAGGTGTGGCTCGGCATAGCGCTGCACACCACCCCCGGCGTGCCGCAGTTCCTCGAACCCGAGACCGCCCTGGTCACCGCGGGTGTCGAGACCGACGTCCTCGGCATCGATCGTGAAGAGCTGCCCACCGAGGCCCTGAACGCGGTGACCGCGGCCCACCCCCGCCCCGATTTCAAGAACCGCATCCTCGCGGCCTTCCACGAGGGCATGAAGCACCGGCCCGACAGCACCTTCGGGACGATGAACGACGACGTGCTCGCGCACTTCGACCCGACGTTCGAGCGGGTGGATTTCGTCGACCTCATCCTGAACAACACCTGGCCGGAATAACCACCGGAAAGGAGAGGACCAATGGAGATCCATGAAGCGCTGTACACCACACGGATGATGCGGCGATTGCGGCCCGACCCGATTCCGCTCGACGTGCAGGCCCGCATCCTGGATGCCGCCGTGCGCGCGCCCAACGGGGGCAACACCCAGCGCTGGCACTTCGTCGCCGTCGACGATCCGGAACTCATCGCCGAGTTCGCCAGGTTGTACCGTGCGGCCCGCGACATCGAGTACGAGAAGTTCCAAGCCGGGTCCGGGCCGATGGTCGCGCTGACACCGGGGTCGGATCCGGCCGCCCACGCCGCGACGATGCGACGGATGAAGGGGTCGGGCAATTACCTGGCCGACCACTTCCACGAGGCCCCCCTGCTGATCTTCGTCTACGCCATCGACGATCTCGGGGGCGCCAACATCTACCCCGCAATCTGGAGTGCCCTGCTCGCCGCCCGCGCCGAAGGGATCGGCGGCGTGATGACGATGGTGCTGCGCAACTTCGAGAACCGCGTGAACCAACTCCTGGGCGTCCCCGCCGAGCAGGGCTGGCGGATGTCGGCGATGCTGGTGCTCGGCTATCCGCTGGGCAGATGGGGCGTCGCCGCGAATCGACGTCCGGTGCACGAAGTTTCGTCACGCAACAGCTGGGATGGCCCCTTCGGAGTCGAGGTGCCGGAGCCGCTGTGGGCACCCGACAGCGAGGAGACCGTCGCTCACGCTGCGGCGAGTTGAGCGACCCACCCGAGAAAGGAGTCTGTCATGTCGACAGCAACCGGCGCGCAGCTGAAAGTGGTGCGGCCCGATGAGGGCGTCGTCGCCACGATCCCCAACTTCGGGGCGGTCTTCAAGCTCACCAGCGAGACGACCGGCGGACTCGTGGCGATCGTCGAGCATTCGTTTCCCGTCGGCTCGATCACCGCTGCCCATCGCCACACTCGCGAGGACGAGCACAGCTACGTGCTCGCCGGCGAGATCGGGTTCCGCTCCGACGACAGCGAGGTCGTACTCGGACCGGGCGGCTACATCACCAAACCCCGGGGCCAGATGCATGCGATGTGGAACGCGGGCACCGAGCCCGGCCGAATCATCGAAATCATCACTCCGGGCGACGGATTCGAGAACTACTTCCGCGAACTGGGAGAGCTGCTGACGTCCGAGTTGACCGCACAGCCCGGCGCACCCCTTCATGACTCAGCTGAGTTTGCCGCGCTGGCCGACAAGTACGGCCTGACCTACGGCACGCCCGACTGGCTCGACGACGTGGTGCGCCGGTACGGGCTGGCACCCGCGACGCACTGACTGATTCCGCTGGGCCCGTGGTTTATTCGGGCTTACGGAACGTGTACACGTTGTACTTGACGAGGCCCATCTTGGCGAGCCACTTCATCCAGCGCGTGCCGACGATCATCGTCTCCTGCGCGTCGGCCGAGCCCTGCTCGCGGAAGAACTTCATCAGGAACGGATAGGTCGGCAGCGTGTTCTTGCGAATGTTGCGCTTCGCGCTCAACTCGAGGCCCGCACGCCTGCCCATCGTTTTGTAGGACCGCAGCGGCACGTTGCCGAGCGTGCCGTACGACTTTGCGATGCGCGGGCGCACCGCCCACCAGAACGGTGTCTTGCAGAAGAACGACAGGATGGGAACGAAGTCGGACACCGCCAGATAACCGCCGGGCTTGAGCACCCGCGCGGCCTCGGCGATGAAACGCTCACGCGACGGGAAGTGGAAGATGCACTCCACGGCGAGCACGCGGTCGAACGTGTTGTCCTCGAACGGCAGCGCACACGCGTCGCCTTCCACCCAGTCGATGACGTTGCCGTTCGCGGGGTGGGTCTGGGCGTCGGCGGCCGCGAGTTGGCGCGGGTCGATGTTCAGTCCGGTCATATACATGTCGGAATTGCGGGAGTTGATCGACTGGATCGTTCCGCCGAAGCCGCAACCGACATCGAGCAACCGTTGCCCGTCGGCGACGTTGCCTGCCGCCAGCAGCACCTGGTCCATGGTTCGCATGGCCGTCATGTAGTCGTCTCGGGTGCCTGCGGCGGCTTTGGGGTCCTCCCAATAGCCCCAGTGCACCTGGTTCTCCCACAGGCGGGCGGTTGCCCCACCGTCCTGTCGTTCGTCGATGAGCAGGTCGAAGTACGGAAGCTCAGCCATGTGCGGAAAATACCACCCTTCACAGTGGATTCGAGGTTGCCGGGCCGTCGGGTGGCGGCCCGGGAGAAGGCGTCACATGGTCGGCATGAACTCGGCCAGGGCAAGGATCATGAACACCACCATGGCGACGCCGATCACGCCGCCGACGGGAATCATCAAGAGGCACACGGCGACCCAGACCAGCAGGCGCGGCCATTCGAACGATTGGTTCGCCGTGATGCCGCCGATCCGGTTCCGAACGACGTGGTAGATCGCCCACACTGCCGACCCGGCGGCGGCGACCGCGATGATCCGCAGTCCCACCGGTGTCGCGATCACGGCGACGGCTGCCACCATCACCGCTGCCCAAATGCGGCCCCACGTCACCGTCCGTAGCCCGTCGACCGTTGTGACAGCATGGTTTCGGTCCGGTTCACCGCGAAACCTCGGCAGTCGCCCCTCGATGTCAAGGAGGCGCCATATCCACCGCGTCCACACCGTACGCAGGCCGAGGTTCTCGGCCACCAGTCGGACATCGGCGGCAGACTCCGCCAGAATCCGGCGCGATTGCGCGCTCCTCCAATAGGCGGCCTTGAACACCCGCCGCGGGATTCCGAACTGGCGGGCGAAAGTTCGTGGCTGGCCGATCATCTCGCCGATCAACCAGCGCAGGAAGAACGGCACGGCTATTGCGTACATCGCCCGCCTGAGGCGCCCGACGCGTTGCACCTGCTGCGCCAGGTGGTCGTCGGCGAATGCGATGTGGCGAGCTTCCTCCGCCAGGTGGATGTGGGTGATCTTGTTCAGTAGCGGCGGCACCTCCAGCGCGCCCCTGTGCTGCATCGTCTGCTGGTGGTGCAGTGGCTGTTCACCGCACAGCACACCGATCAAGTGGAACACACTGGCGTAGCCGCCGATGAACGCCAGGATCGGCCCGAAGATCCGGGAGCCGCGCCGCATACCCGGCACGTCCTCGCCGGTGCGGTTGACGAATTCCTGGAACATCTGGATGTGATTGCACTCGTCGGTGAGCTCGTGAAGGAGATAACGAAACACCGGGGAGCCGTTGGGCAGTTTACTGGCGTTGTGTACCACCCCGCGGATCAACATGAATTCAAACTGCTGGGTGACCTTGAGCGTGTTCGCGGTGATCCAGCGCCCCATGTCGATGCGCCGCTGCACCGGCTGCTCGGCATACCAACTCGTCGCCGCCAGCGGCACAGAATCCGGATCGAGGATCCACCGCGTGTCGTTGGCTCCTAGCTTGTTTTCCGTTGCGTCCCAATCGATGTCCGCATACGGGTCGAAACGCAGGCGAGCTGTCGCGCGGGACAGTGCTTCGACCCTCGTGAGGTGTGTATCCGGCAGCGTGTCGTCTACTTCGTCGATGACCGTCATGTACCCATCCGTTGAGTGAGATTGACACCCTGAAGGTAGAACCGCCGAAATCAATTCATCTGGCGGACACGGTCTCGATTCGGTAAGCAGTCGGTATCAGTTAGGGACGCGGGCCAGGCGTGACGGAGCGCGGAATCTCGACGCTGTTCTCCAGCACGATCACCGGATCGCCCACGTTGACCGTGTTGAAATACCACTCGGCATCCGTCGGGCTGAGGTTGATGCAACCGTGGCTGACGTTCTCGTGTCCGAGCGCGTTCTCCGCCCAGGGTGCCGAATGCACGAACAGGCCGCGGTCGGTGATCCGGACGGCGTACTCGACGTCCAACTTGTAACCGTCGGGATCATCGACCGGGATGCCGACGCTGCTCGAATCCATCAGCACCGAGCGTTCTTTCGCCAACACGGTGTACATGCCGACCGGGGTCGGGTACTCGGGCCGTCCCATCGAGGCGGGAAAGACGCCCGGCAGGCCCCAGAAGGGCCGGTGGTGCGGCGACGGCAGCGACGACGGCGGTCCCGCCTCGACCCCGTCGACGCTCACCGAGAAGGTGTGATCGGAGATGTTCGCGGTGCCGATGACCTTGGGGCCGGTCTGGAAGTTCGTCTTGAACCCGCCCATCGACAGCGCCACCGTGCTGTGGGCCGGCCAGAACTGGTCGGGAATCCACTGCACGACATTGTCGTCGAGCCATTCATATCTGCCGGAAACGGCTGGTTCCGAACGGATGTCGAGCGCCCGCTCCACCGCGGGCCGGTCCGGCACGGTTCCGGTGAGGGTGACGACGACGGGGTGCGCCACGCCCACCTTCGCGCCGAGGGCCGGTGAGACCGCCGCGACGCCCAACCCGCTGAACCCGCTGGCCGCCAGGAGGCGGATGCCGTCGGGCACGTTCATCACAGTCACCGCGAGCACGACAAGCGCAAGCACGCACCGAACGCCCACCCGCACGGCTCCTGCCCCCACGTCAGTGGTCAGCCGACGGGCCGGGCGAGATGGGTTGACCCGCGACGGGCGCGCCTGCGGGTGCCGGGAGGACCGGGTCCCCCTTACCCGTGAACGCGCCGGAGACCGTCAGGGGGGCACCACCCTCCAGCGGGGCGCCTGCGGC
>JAEZKH010000092.1 GCA_023415515.1 Actinomycetes bacterium | reverse complement strand
GCCCGGCCACCGCGTTCAACGCCACATTGGGAATCACCACATCACGAAACTGCCAGGTATCAGACCCATCCGGGTTGTGCACCAACCGCGGCGCATCATCGAGATACTTCTTGGCCAGATGATTGGCGAACATATCCGGCGGCTCGACAATGTGATCATCAACACTGATCAGGATCATGTCCTCTTTGTTCATTGGGGTCCCTTTCCAGAACTCGACTCGGTCGCCGGCCGAAAGATCGGCACCGTGAAGCCGTCGTCGTCATCCCGGAACGCCACCGCCACTTCCATGTCGGCGTGCACGCGCTCGGGCGGACAGTCTTGCAGCACCGTCATCACCCGTGGGCCCTCTTCGAGGTCCACCATGGCGACGACATACGGCGTTCGCGTGTCGAACGGCGCGGCGTTCTGGTGAATCACACTCCAGGTGTAGACGCGCCCCCTGCCAGTGGCAGGGACAAGGTCGACCTGCTCGCTCCAACAATGTGGGCAGAACGGGCGGGGATACAACGAGTTTCGACCGCAGGTCGCGCACGCGTTCACCATCAGTCGGCGCTCCTGCACCGCTTGCCACCAGGATTCGCTGTCGCAGTCGACGACAGGGCGATGGGGCCCGGGCGGGACATCCATCACCGCCTCCCCAGAATCATCGTGGCGCTGTGGGTGAAGAACCCACCCATGGCATGCACGCATGCCAGCCGGGCGCCGTCGACCTGACGCCGGTCGCACTCACCGCGAAGCTGTCGGACGGCTTCCACCATGAGGAACATTCCGCGCATGCCGGGATGGCACGAGGCCAGGCCGCCCCCGTCGGTGTTGGTCGGTAACGCTCCACCAGGGCGCAGTGCACCTGATCCGATGAACGGGCCGCCGTCCCCTTTGCCGCAGAACCCGAGGTCCTCGATGGTGAGCAGCACCGTCGAGGTGAAGGAGTCATAGAGCTGACAGACGTCGATGTCGGCCGGGCTCACGCCTGCCTGCGCGAAGGCGCGCGGGCCCGATCGCGCCGCCGGGGACGTGGTGAAGTCACCCCACTCACTCATGCTGACGTGAGAAGCGGCGTCGGCAGCACCGAGAATCCAGATCGGTTCCTTCGCGCAGTCTTTCGCCACCCGCTCACCGGCCAGCACCACGGCGCCGCCGCCGTCGGTGCGCAGGCACACGTGCTTGGACGTGAACGGGTCGGCGAGCATCGGCGCCGCGGCGACATCAGCGGCGCTGATCCGGTCACGCTCGAATGCGTTGTCGTTCATGGCTGCCCACTCGTGAGCAGCTACCGCGACCTCGGCGAGTTGCTCGATGGTGGTGCCGAACTCGACCATGTGTCGCCGCGCGGCCATGGCGTACTTCGCGATGAGTGTCGGACCGAACGGCGCCTCGTACTGCATCGCACCCGAGGGGCTCATGGCCGCCGCAGAGGCGCGGACCCGGCGTTTGACGTCCGAGCGGGCTGTCGAGCCGTACGTCAACAGCGCGACGTCGATCTCTCCCGCGCTGATGGCACTCGCCGCGTGACGGGCCATCACCTCCCATGACGAGCCGCCGACATTCGTGGCATCGACCCATGTCGGCCGAAGGCCCAGATACTCGCTCACCTCTACCGGTGGCAGCAGCGATCCGTGCCCGCCGAACCCGTCGATGTCGTCCTTGGTGAGACCGGCGTCGGCGATGGCGCGCCGTGCGGCCTGAGCCATCAACGCCATGGCGGTCTTGTCGGGAACCCGCCCGCAGTCGGACAGGCCCGCACCCACTATCGCGACGCGGTTCGGCGGCATACCTAATGGTTATCACACCGATAATGCCGTTAACGAATAGATGGAACGATCGTTCTCATTGGGCTACCGTTGGCCTGTGCAAGGATCGCTTCGCGACGCTTTGAGGGGCGACGGCCTTGTGCTGTGCCTTGCCTTGATGAACGCCAGGACGCCTGATGTTCCGGCTATCGCGGCAGCCTGCGGATACGAAGCGGTCTACATCGATCTCGAGCACACCTCGACGTCTCTGGAGACCGCCGCGATGCTGTGTGCGAGTGCAGCGGGGGCAGGTATCGCAGGGTTGGTCCGGGTGCCGTCCAATGACCCCAGCATCATCGCCCGGGTACTCGATAACAGCGCGACCGGAGTCATTGTGCCACACGTTGATTCGAAGATCGAGGCAGAGCAGGTTGTCGACGCGGCGCGCTTTCCACCGGTCGGGAACAGGTCGATTTCGGGGCCGAACGCGGTGAGCGGCTACAGCCACCGGACGCCGACGGAACTGACCGAGATCCTCGAGCACCGCACGGTCGTCGCGGTGATGATCGAGACACCGGAAGCCGTCGAAGCGAGCAGCGAGATCGCGAGCGTCCCCGGAGTTGACATCGTGCTCGTCGGCGCGAGTGATCTGACCGCCCAGATGGGCATCCACGGCGAGTATGAGAATGCTCATTTCCACCGTGCAGTAGAATCGGTCGCGGCGGCTTGTCGTGAGCACGACGTGGCGCTGGGAGTGGCCGGCATCAAGTCTATTGACCTGCTGAAACGCTTCGTGGAGCTAGGTTTGCGGTTCGTTTCGGCCGGTACCGACGTCGGCATGATGACAGCGGCGGCCACGGCCCGCGAACAAGAGCTTCGCGGGCTCCGGCGCTGTGCCGACTGAGGACGTCGAGAACCGAAAACCGCGCCGGGACAACAGGAGGACGAATGCCAACCGCGATCTACAACGAGCAAGTCACCGATGCGATGGCGTGGACGGGTGACGACTTCAACAGCAAGGAGGATTTCTGCTTCGATCTGTCACCCCGCAATGTCGCCGCGCTCGAGTCCATCCTGGCCAAGACGTCAGGGAAGGACCGGGACGACATCACGCCTGAGGACGCGCGTCACCCAGATCTCGATGAGGACCTCGCGCGGCTCTACCAGGATCTGATGTTCGGCAAAGGGCTGGCGTGTGTCCGCGGTTTCCCCGTGGAACAGCATTCGATCGAGGATCTCGAACGCATCTATTGGGCGTTCTGCACGCATCTGGGTTATCTGGTGAGCAACAACTCGTTCGGGCACCGCATGGTCCGCGTGCAGGAAGAGGTCCTGCCCAACGGGGTGCAGCCGGCTCGCGGCACCAAATCGCGCGCCGAACTGGCCATGCACAACGACGCCGCCGACATTCTGTCGCTTCTCTGCGTCTATCCGGCGGCGGAGGGCGGCGAGAGCCAGTTCGCCAGCGGACCTGCTGCACACAACCGGATCCTCGCCGAACGGCCCGATCTGCTGGACGTCCTGTATCAGGGCTTTCCGCACCACCGGCGCAGCGAACAGCCCGATGATCAACCCGACGTGACACCCTATGACGTGCCGGTGTTCTCTCAGGTCGACGGCCGCATCTGCATCAACTTCACCTACAGCAGCATCCTGCCTGCCATGAAGACCCTCGGTCGCGAGTTCACCCCGAAGCAGGAGGAAGCCATCGAGCTGCTCCGTAAGGTGCTCGTCGAACAGCAGGTCGAGTTCCGGCTGGAATCCGGTGAGGCCGCCGTCGCCAACAACTTCGCCATGTGCCACTCGCGCTCGGACTTCGTCAGCAGTACCGATCCGAAGAAGGCGCGTTGCTTTCTTCGGGCCTGGATGGAGGTTCCTCGCAAGGATCGGCGACTGCCGATCGGCAGGGAGTACTTCCACATGGAGAACAAGGATCTGCGGCTCGGCTACGACGTCGTCGAGGGCAGGGACGGCGCAATCGCACGGAATGACTACAAGAACGTCGACCCCGCGCTGGCGGAGATGTTCAAGGCTGCGCAGGCAAAGCCCAAGCTGAACAAGTGAGCGTGACGCCGCGTCCGCGGCTGGTCTATGAGCGGTGGACCGATCCTGCCGCGGGAGAACTGCTCGAGCGCACCGATATCGATGTCGTGCAGCTCGACCTGGGCGCACCTGCCGAACAAGCTTGGGCGACCTTGGAGTCCGCCCATGGATACCAGGTCGCGACGCGTACCGATGTCGCGTCACTGCCCGACGGAGCGCAGTGGCTCGCCGGGTCCGGCTTGCTACAACGCTGCACCGACCTGCTGGCCGTGTGTTCGGCGGGAGCAGGATACGACGTCATCGACGTCGAGGCCTGCACACGAGCAGGTATCGCGGTGTGCAACAACTCCGGTCCCGGCGCCGAGGCCGTGGCCGAACACGCGCTCGGCTTCATGCTCGATCTGGCCAAGAAGATCACCGCAGCCGACAGGATGCTGCGTGCGGGTCCGCTCGAGAACCGACTCGTCCTGCGTGGCAGTCAGCTGTTCGGCAAGACCCTCGGCGTGGTGGGCCTCGGTGCCATCGGTGGTCGCCTCGTCGAACTCTGTGTTCCGTTCGACATGGAGGTGCTTGTCTTCGACCCGTACCTCGACGAGGCGACCGCGCAGGATCGCGGCGTACACCGGGTCGCGCTCAACGAACTCTTCGAGCGGTCCGACTTCGTCCAGGTCACCTGTCCGTTGACCGAAGAAACGCGCGGGCTCATCGGACGAAAGCAGTTCGAGGCGATGAAGCCGACCGCCTTCTTCATCACGACGGCGCGCGGCCCGGTCCACGACGAGGCGGCGCTCTACGAGGCGTTGAGCGACGGGGCGATCGCCGGTGCAGGTCTCGACGTCTTCCACGAGGAGCCGCCGAGGCAGGACAACCCCCTGCTTCATCTCGACAACGTGGTGGCCACGCCGCACACCGCGGGTATCACCGTCGAGGCCGCGCGTGACATCGCGATCGCCACCGCGATGCAGTGGCAGACTATTTTCGCCGGCGGCATGCCGCCGCGCTTGCTGAACCCCGACGTCTGGCCACGGTACTGCGAGAGATTCAACGACATCTTCGGGTTCCGTCCCAGCGCCGCAACCGCTTCGGAGAAGGAGAGTCACAGCCGGTGACCGATTACGACACCATCGAGGTCGAGGTCAAAGGCCACACCGCGTGTGTGACCCTCAACCGCCCCGAGGTCCTCAACGCGATCAACGACGAGATGATCGCCGAACTGAACACCGCCTACGCGGAGATCGAGCGCTCGCAGGACATCTGGACGGTGATCATCACCGGGGCAGGCCGTGCGCTCTGCGTCGGAGCAGACGTGAACAAGGCCGCCGACCACGACATGGAGAACGCCGCGGGCATCGACAACCAGGGCGAACCGATCCTGAGCTCGATGCGGCAATGGGACGCACCCCAGGAGGCGACGCCGCCGTGGCTTCAGATGACCAAGCCGATCATCTGTGCGGTCAACGGCATCGCCTGCGGCGCAGGTATGGACCTCGTGACGACGGCGGACATCACGATCGCGTCGGAGCGTGCGACGTTGATGGATCCGCACGTGAGTATCGGAGTGACGTCGGGACGGGAAGGGGTGCGGCTCGCCCGGATTCTTCCTCTGCCTGTCGCCATGCGGCTGATTCTGATGGGTAAGCACGAGCAACTGGATGCGCAGCGCGCCTTCGACCTCGGGGTGTTCACCGAGGTGGTTGCCCACGATGTGCTCATGGAGCGGGCGTGGGAGATCGCCGAAGTGGTGAATTCCAATGCGCCACTTGCGGTGCGGGGATCGCGGATGGCGGTCCGCAAGGGTCTCACGCTGCCCATCTACGAGGCCGAGCTGCTCGCCGAGAACTACCGGATGAAGGTGGCTCTGACGAAGGACGCCATCGAGGGGCCCCGCGCCTTCCTGGAGAAGCGCAAGCCCGAGTGGAAAGCGCTGTGACTCCTTTCCGCGAGCAATAGCTCCTATGTCAAGCGGCGGCTGTTTGTAGTGGTTTTTGGCGGGTGTTGTGGTCGG
>JAEZKH010000298.1 GCA_023415515.1 Actinomycetes bacterium | reverse complement strand
CCCACGGTGGCCGGCCTGCACCTCGACAGCGGCGCTTGCTCGCGCCAGAGTTTCGCGGTTATCGACGCCGCCACCCAGCACGCCAGACACGAGGCCGAGGTCGGCGGTTACGTCGCAGCCGAAGCGGCATCACCGGTGCTCGACGCGGGGCGGGCCGCGGTCGCCGCGCTGACCGGGATGGCGGCGTCCGACGTCGTCTACACCACTGGTTCGAACCACGCACTCGACCTGCTGCTGAGTAGCTGGGCCGGGGCGCGGACCGTGGCGTGCTTGCCGGGCGAGTACGGCCCGAACTTGGCGATCATGTCGGCCAACGGATTCGACGTGCGGCCGTTGCCGATCGACGGCACGGGACGACTGGCCGTCGAGGACGCCGCGGCCTCACTCGCGGACAACCCACCCGCACTGGTGCATCTGACCGCGCTGGCCAGCCATCGCGGCATCGTCCAGCCTGCCCGCGAACTCGCCGAGGTCTGCCGTGGACTGGGCCTGCCGCTGGCGATCGACGCCGCTCAGGCGCTGGGCCACATCGACTGCGCGGTCGGTGCCGACGCCGTCTACTCGTCGTCACGGAAGTGGTTGGCGGGCCCGCGTGGCGTGGGCATGCTCGCGATCCGGCCGTCGCTGGCCGAGCGGCTGCGACCGCGGCTTCCGCCGCCGGACTGGAACCTACCGTCGACGGTCTTGGAGCGCCTCGAACACGGCGAGACCAATATCGGTGCGCGGGTGGGACTTTCGGTAGCGCTGGGGGAGTTTCTCGCGGCGGGCGCCGAAGATATGCGGGCCGCGCTCGCCGACGCGGGCAGCATGACCCGCACTGCGCTTGCCGCTGTCGACGGGTGGCGCGTCGTCGAACCCGTCGACGAACCCACCGCCATCACCACGTTGGCGCCCACCGGCGGGGCCGACCCGCAGCGTGTGCGGAGGTGGCTGATCGCCGAACGCGGAATCGTCACCACCTATGCCGAGGTGCAGCGAGCGCCCTTCGAAATGGCCGCACCCGTGCTGCGGGTAACGCCGCACATCGACACCACCGCCGAGGACCTGGAAGCTTTCGCGGAGGCCTTGGTAGCGGCCACTGGTAAGGTCTGACGGCGCTCTGGCGAGTTTGCTGGCCGCTCACACCGGCTGAAGACCCGCCGGTACAGTCCTGACCTCTGCAAACATCACGGCTCACGTTGTGTCTGGCACTGCATTGTGTTTGCAAACGCAACGCATACCTGACGTCTCACTTGTGTCTTCACCCGGCACATATTTTTGCCCGTTACGCTTCGAACGGCTGACCCGCCCAGGTCAGCCAGGGGGAATGGTCGGGTTCAGCAATGAGCGCAGAGCTGGTGTCCGTAACGGGGGTAGTCGACTACTCGCGCCATATGCGTTTGCCCGCCGTTAGCGTGCGATCGTGCGCGTCTTGGGCTGGGGAGAGGGGTCAGCGATGAGGTATGCGGGTTGTGTCGGGCGGGTAGGCGCGCTGGCCGTGGCGCTCGGCGTCGGCGGCGCGGTGGCGAACGGTACCGGGATCGCATGGGCGACGCCGGAGTCCGACGATCCCGGCGTGGAAGCACACGGGTCCGCTGCTCCGACTGGCGCCGAGGACCCGGGCGGCGAGGATGCTGCGACCGCGAACGTCGGCGGTCAGCAGCGACGGGCGAAGCCGACCCGGCCGCGTGTGTTGGTGTCGGGTGTGCGCGACGTCGTCGAGATGGCGCGCGACGCGCTCGAGACCCTCGGTGACAATGCGATGACCGCACCCCGCCGCCGGCAGATGGCGCACGGACAGCCTGCGCCTCCAATCGGGTCCTCGAGGACCGTCGTCGTCCGGCGGAACTCCGCAGTCACACCGCCGAGTCAACGACGCGCCTCCGATCCGGGCGCCGTGCCCGTTGTCGGGCGCAGCACCGACGACGGGTCGAAGGCGTTTCAGCAAACGGCGCGAGAATTCCTCAGCCCACCCGCCGTCAGCGTCCCGAAGGTCTTCACCGAACCACGATCGATCGTGACGAATCTCGCCCCGAACCCGCCTGTGCCCCAGGCACGTTCGACGGAGGCGCCGCTTCGCCCCGTGATAGTTGCGCGACCGTTGCCGCGGCTCCTGTCGGTCCTGGGATTCGGCGTGACCCCCGGGCGCAATGGCGGTCGGATACCGGAGAACCCCCTGACTGCGGCAATTCTGGGGTTCGTGCGCCGTCTTGACCGGACACTGGACAACAAGACGCCGGTGACGGACTTCCGGCAGGACCAGCTCGTGCAAGTCGATGAAGACCACGCCGTCGGGTACCTCGATCCGGTCGATCGGGACGGGGACCTCGTCACCTACACCTACACCACCACCGGCGGCGGCAGCGTTGCATTCGATCCGGTCACGCCCGGCAAGTTCACCTACAGTGCGCCCGCCGACTGGACCGGCGACGAATGGCGCGACACTGTCACCATCACGGCCAGCGACGCCGAAAGCGGTTGGCATCTGCACGGACTCCGCGGCCTGTTCGACGGCGGGCATACGACGACACAAACCGTGTCGGTGGTCCTCAAAGCTACCGACGACCTCGTTCCGGCAGCCGACGGCTCGGTCGCGGGCCGAGTTCCCGCCGACAACAGAACACTGACATACCGGCTTGCCGACCCCGACGTCGACGTCGTCCTCGACGAGGAATCCGGAGAGTGGACGTACACACCGTCCGCGCAGGCTCGGCTGGATGCCGCCGGCGCGGGTCCAAAAACGTTCACGTTCAGAGTGATTGCGCTGGACGGGGAACACGAGACGCCAATCACGTTCACCGCGCCGATCAGGCCCGCGGCGGATGCCCCCGTCGTCCTCCCGCCGGGCGCGGTCATCTCCGGACCCGCGGTGAACACCGGTGGCGGAGCCATCGCGGTGACCAGCACGGTCGACAACAAGACTTTCCTGACCGTCATCGACAAGGACGGTATCGCGCACACCAGCCAACCGATGCCCGGTACACCCACGGGTTCGCCGGTGTTCGTCGCGGGCGGCACCGCCTACCAGACCACCTTCGACGAACAGGCCAACACGACATTCCTCAACGTCGTGCTACCCAACGGCACGACGAAGAGCGTCGAGGTTCCCGGCCAGATCCCGGGCGGAATCGTCATCGGACAGGGCGGCGAGGCCTACATCACCAGTGTCGTGGAGCCTCCGAACAGCCAGACGTTCGCGGGAGCGGCATTCGCCGGCCGGGCGATGGTCTTCGACGACATGGCGCCCATGGCGATGAGTGCGCTCCCGCCACTCGACGGCGACACCGACGGCGCCGAGACCCACGTCTGGGTGATGGACCCCAATGGCGTCAGCTTCGAGGTCGACCATCTACCCGGACGTCCACTGGGCGAACTGACGCCCGCCGCCGACGGAGTGGCCTACCAGGCGACGTACACGAGCGAATCAGGGGTCTTCACAACGCACGTGACGGTCATCGACACGGCGGCGCGGACGTGGGAAACGACCGACGCCGACGACGAGTCGGAGCGAATCGACGGCATGCCCTACTCGGTCATGCTCGGCCCGCAGAACCGTCTGTACGTGACGACCTACGACAACACCGACGGCGCGGAGACCACCACGGTGAGCGTCGTGGACGTCGACGGAACAGTCACCAGGCACACGATGGCCGGCACACCTGTCGGCGGTGCCGCCCTCAAGGACGGCAACGTCTACCAGATCACGCGAATCACCACCAACACCGATACCCAGGCAGCGGGGATGTACCTCAACTCCCTCAGCGCGGCAGGGGACCTCGGATACTTTGCGCTGACGGGCGACGATGCCGCCTACGGAGGAGATTTCACCGTCGACGATGACGGAGCCCTCTATCTGGCGACCGTCCACTACGGGACCGCCGTGAACGACCCGACCAAGAACTACGTGGTGGTGGTCGCACCCGACGGCACCATCCACGAGACCGCGGGAATCGGTGGTGGCCCGGGGGACAACGGCCTGGTGGTGGGCGCCGACGGCACAGTGCATCTGGTGACGGTGGACACCACACGTCCGGGTGGCGCTCGGACTCTGGTGACCGCCGTGCACACCGACGGCACCACGGACAGAATCGCTGACGTGCAGGGGGTCGCGATCGCAGGCGGCACCCACATCGACGCCGACGGCACCCTCTACGTGACGGGAAGCTCACTCGACGGCGCCCGCACATTCGTCTCGGTCGTTTCGCCGGCAGGCGCAATTTCGACCGTGCCGCTGCCGGGAACCGCGACGGGTAACAACGCGGTGGCCGGCCCCAACGGCGTTGTCTACCAGGTGACAACCGATTACGCCACGCAGCAGACGTTCATGTCCGTCATCCGCCGTGACGGCGCGGTCGTGAGCTATCCGCTGTCGGGTTGGCCCGCAAACGGTGCACCGACTGTCGCCGCTGACGGAACGGTGTACTGGAGTGTGTACACGTTCGAAGACAACGGCGAGGTCACCACACATGTGGCGGCGATGAGTCCCGATGGCAGGGTGCGCACCAGCGCCTCGATACCCGGCGACACAGGCCAGAACGTGCTCGTCGACGCAGACGGCACCGTGTATCAGACGACGAGCACGGGCGTATACGAGCTTGCCCCGGCGACCTGGCAGGTCCACCGCCCCCCGACAGCGACAACCCAGATTCCCCCGGTGTTCGATCCGAGCAGCGGATTCTCCAGCGGCGCAGTTGTTTACGCGGACCCCGACGGCGATTCGGTGACCTACGGGCTGGCGGATGGCACGGACCCCGCGGTCGTCCTCGCTCCCGACGGGACCTGGACGGTCAGTCCAACCGACGAACAGCGCCACGCCGCCTTCTACGGCACGGGGCCGGATTCGATCACCTTTACCGTCATCGTGAGCGACGGCGAGTACCGGATTCCGGTGATCGTCTCCGCGCCAGTCGATCCCGATCCCGGCACCGCGATCGAACTGCCCGCTGGTGCAACCCCGCGAGGCGCCATGATCATCGGTGGCGACGGCACGGCCTACCAGATGAGCTACAACGAGTCGGCGAACACGTCGTACCTCACCGTGATACCCGCCAGCGGCTCTGCTTTCACGAGCGATCCCCTGCCCGGAGGCACAATCGACGGCCCTGTCGCGGTCGGCGACAACCTCTATCAGCTCACGTGGGACTCGCTCGCGAACACCGCCTACATCAGCGTTGTCGATGCAGATGGCAAGGTGACGAGCACCGAGCTACCGGGTCAGATCTACAACCCAATAGTCCTGGGCCCCAACGACACCGTTTATCAGACCACCATCACGCAGGCATCTTCTTCCGGGCAGGACGGCGGTCTCGGCGGAGGTGGCGGAGCCGGCGGCAACGGGGGCGCCGGAGGGGGGCCAGGCGGCACGGGCGGCGGTCAGCCCGCGGTCACGTACATCACGCTTGCCGGGCCCGACGGCGTGCACACCGCCGCGATCACCGGGAGTGTGCAGGGGCCGATGGTGGTCGATCCCGACGGCTTCGCCTATGTGACCGTGAAAGACGCCGGCTACTACTTGGTGGGCGTCGTCTCGCCGACGGGAACGATTGCGAGTCAGTCGTTGTCACGTCAGACGTCTGATCAGGTGTTCGGCGGAGTGGTGCTGGACTCCAACGGAGTCGCGCACCAAAGTGTGTATGACCCCACGACCCAGATGACAACGGTCGCCACCGTCGGGCCTGACGCGTCGATCGCGTACGGCGCGCCCGTCGTGGGAGCACCGATCAGCGGCCTCGTCGCGGCCCCGGACGGCACGATCGTTCAGACGACGTACATCTGGGGCGAAAAGACCATTGTCAGTGGCATCGCGAGCGACGGCTCCACCCTGTACAGCCACGAATTCGACGGCCCAACGGGATACGGGCCGACCATCGGTCCTGACGGAGCGGTCTATCAGACGTACTACACGGGTGGTGTGATCCCCGGCGACCCGGGACACTACGCGTACGAGACGTTCTTGGTGACGATCAGGGCGGACGGACCCGACGCGGACACAGACATGGACGTCCACGTCAGCGATGCCTTCACCGGGCTTCCGAACAACGCTGGACCGTACTTCGACACCAACGGCAACGCCTACATCATGACCGATACGGAGTCGACCGGCGTCATTCGAACCGTTGTCACCACCTTCGACGCACAAGGTGATATCAGCAGAAGCGTTGTGCTTCCGGGGCATCCGCTGCCCGACACGTATCAAACCGCGCCCGATGGTTCGATGCGGTTGATCACCTTCGACACCAACGCCGGCGGACCCCCGCAATTTACCAATGTCAACTTCGTCGACGTCGACGGAAACGTGCATACCACCGTCGTCCGCCACGCACCCTATTCCGGTGGCACAGTCGTCGATCTTGATGGCACGCTGTACCAACTGACCACCGACAGCGTCACCGGCACGACATACGTGACCACGATCGATTCCAGCGGAGTCGTGCACAACAGCGATGCGATGCCCGGGGTGCCGAGCTGGTCCGCACTCGACCTTGCCCCCGATGGCACCGTGTACGTGACGACCTCGGTGGACGACCACGCGGCGGGCAAGACGTATCTGGCGACCGTCAGACCAGACGGCACGCTGCGCATCAGCGATGCGCTGACCGGATATCCCTCGGGCGGAGTCGTTTTCGATTCGCGCGGGACGGCCTACCAGGCGACATCCGCGCAGACGACCATCGTCGATTCGACAGGTTGGGAAGTCAGGAATCCGCCCGGCCTCGGGTTACCCGCAGGCACATCGCCATCCGCACCGCTGGTCTTCGACGGTGACGGGAATGCATTCGAGACGAGTTACTCTGCGTCGTCCGATACGACACAGGTGACGATCGTCGGGGCCGACGGTATTGCCCGTACCAGCGACCCGATACGTGGGCAGGCGGTGGGAAGTCCCATATTCGGCACCGGCGACGCCACCTACCTACTCACCGATGACGGCGGTGACATGTACCTGAACACGATCGTCGACGACGGCACCGTCACCCGCACAGCGCTGCCCGGCGCGACACCCGACACCGTGGTGGTCACCTCCGGCGGGGTCGCGTACGTGACGACCACGGCGACCGCTCCCGACGGAACCCCGAGCACTACGATCGCAGTGATCCGGCCCGACGGCACCGCAGTGGCGATCGAAAGACCCGGCGAGCAAGCGAATTACGGGTCGTCAGTCGTGGGGTCAGACGGCACCGTCTACCAGACCACCTCCGCCGTCGACCCCGGGGATGGCGGTGTGCAGACATTCGTCACGATCATCAGGCCTGATGGCTCCCACGAGACGATCGGCGGCATTCCGGGCAACCCGAGCGGGAAGGCCGTGATCGGCGCGGACGGCCTGATCTACCAGACCACCACGGTCCCGACCGCCAACGCGGGCGAGTACGACCACTACGTGACGGTCATCGGCCCTGACGGCGTTCCACACACCACCCCTCCCGGATTGACCGGTGCGGGCGACGGTGGATTGGCCGCCGCGGACGGCTTTGCCTACCAGACGATCTACATGCTTTCGGGTTCCGATTATCTGAGCTACATAATCACCATGTCGCCGGAGGCCGGCTTCAGGATCGTCGGCACCGCGCCCGGCACTCCGGTGGGTCTGGTCGTCATCGACGACGTCGCCTATCAGGC
Source organism: Actinomycetes bacterium (assembly GCA_023415515.1). Lineage (GTDB taxonomy): Bacteria > Actinomycetota > Actinomycetes > Mycobacteriales > Mycobacteriaceae > Mycobacterium. Next base: position 11,969 of record JAEZKH010000298.1, on the reverse strand, counting down.
CACCCGTTGGAACGAAGCCACACCCGAGGGCTACCAGGGTTACGCCAGCATCGTCGAACCCAACGGCACGGTGACCAGTTTCGGCGTGGTGGGCTCGCCGAGGGGCGCGCCCCTGCCGCTCGCCGACGGGACCATCTACCAACTCGCCTATCGGAACAACCCGATCGACGGGAGCGACGAGGCGTTGGTGACCGTCATCCACCCCGACGGATCCAGAGACGTCACCGAGCCCGTCCGCGGATCACTCACCGACGGGGCGTTGGCGGTCGCCCCCGACGGCACCGTGTTCATGACCACCAGTGGCAACGGCGTCACCACGGTGAGTGCTGTCGGCGCCGACGGGTCGGTCCGCACCGTCGGACAATTCGCGGGAACCCCGACGCAGGGTGTGACGATCGGGCCCGACGGCGCAACGTATCAGACGACGAGTTCGGGGACCTGGATCATCGACGTGCCGACGGGGACTTCGTCGCTCTACCCCGCCGTAACGAGCAGCGTCGCGCAGTAGTCGGAGAACGGAATCGGGTCGTCCGGCGTGCGCGGGTACGGCTCGAGTTTCTTCAGCTCGATCGCGTAGCGGTCGGCGCGGACGGTGGACACGTTCTCGCCCGGTGCGGGGTTGGTGTTGAAATACGCTGTCGTCGTGCGACGCCCAGTGGGTTGCACGACGACCGCGATGCGCGCCTGCCCCGTCCAGAAGCACTCCACCTCGGTCGGACAGCGGGAGTCCTCCAGAAGCTCGCTGAAGCGCACGCGCAGATCGTCGCCGCCGAACACCGCCTCCTGCCCACCGCCGATCGTGAACTCCTGGCCGAGCGCGAACGTCACGGGATCGGCGTCTGCTTCGCGGCTCACTTGACAACCCGCGACTGCGACGGCAAGCAACATCACCGACGCCGCCCGCGCCGCCTTCATCCCAGGCTCTCCCAGGTGTGCACCGGTTCGTTGCTGTGCATCTGCTCGCAGTACAACCGAAGCATCTCCGCCAACGCATCCGGCCGGGCCATCCCGCGCTCCTGCAGTGCGCGCACCGTCTCGACCTGCCACACCGAACCGTTGCGGCCCGTCTTGGCGCGGCCCTCGATGACACCGAGATAACGGTCGGACACCTCACCGGAGACTCCCCAGCTGCGCAGCCCGGCATGGGCCATCGGCAGCAGTTGCCGCAGCACCAGTTCGTCGGGGGTCACCTCGCCGAGACCCGGCCAGTAGAGGCGGGCGTCCAGACCGTGCTGCGCGGACTCGAGGAAATTCTGGTGCGCGGCAGCGAAACTCATCTTCGTCCACAGCGGGCGGTCCTCTTCGGACAGCGTGCGCAGCAACCCGTAGTAGAACGCCGAGTTGGCCATCATGTCGACCACCGTCGGGCCCGCAGGCAGCACCCGGTTCTCCACCCGCAGGTGGGGCCTGCCGCCGACGACGTCGTACACCGGACGGTTCCACCGGTAGATCGTGCCGTTGTGCAGCCGCAACTCCGCCAGCCTCGGCGTGCGTCCCTCGGCGAGTTCGGAAACCGGATCCTCGTCGGACAGCTCTGGCAACAGCGACGGGAAATAGCGAACGTTCTCCTCGAACAGATCGAAGATCGACGTGATCCACCGCTCCCCGAACCACACCCGCGGACGCACCCCCTGAGCCTTCAGCTCGTCAGGACGGGTGTCGGTGGCCTGCGCGAAGAGCTCGATCCGCGTCTCAGCCCACAGGTGATGACCGAAGAAGTACGGCGAGTTGGCGCCGAGCGCCAGCTGTGGACCCGCAATCACCTGCGCGGCATTCCAGTTCTTGGCGAAGTCCTCCGGCGACACCTGCAGATGCAGTTGCATACTCGTACAGGCGGATTCGGGCGCGATGGTGGCGGCCTGCAGGCTGAGCCGTTCCGGGCCGGTGATGTCGATCTGGATGTCCTCGCCGCGGGCGTAAAAGATCGAGTCGTTGAGGGCCTGGTAGCGGGTCGAGGAGCTCATCCAATCGCCGGAGAGATGCTCGGGCATCAGCGTCGGCAGAATGCCGACCATCACGATATGTGAGCCGCTCGAGTTGGCCTTCGACTCGGCGGCGTTGAGGCTGGCGCGGACATCGGATTCCAGCTCCAGCGCGGCCCGACCGGGCAGCGGCCGAGGGGGAACGTTGAATTCGATGTTGTAAGCGCCCAATTCGGTTTGATACGCCGGATCTGCGATGGAGTCGAGCACCTCGGAATTGCGCATCGCGGGCTGGTAGCCGGCGTCGACCAGGTTGCACTCGATCTCCATGCCCGTGAGGGGGCGCTCGAACTCGAAGCTGGACCGCGTCAACATCGTCTCGAAGACGTCGAGGCACAGCTGAACCTTGCGTCGGTATTCGCGGCGGTGTTCCCGACTGAACTCGGTCCGCTTCACCTCTTCGCCCACAGAGCAGATGGAACAGGCTCAGTGACGCGCGCGCAAGGAAATCGCGCATAATCGCCGCGTGGCGCATAGCCGCGGACGATCCCGGTGCGAACGCCGCGGAATCGCCGACTCGATCCTCGAACTGAGGCGCGCAGCGCCGTTGACCATCTGACGGGAGGCATCGACGGCAGTAGTTTCGGTTTCATGACCGAATCCGAACCCACCACCCCATCGCAGCCACCGCCTCCTGTCCAGGTGCCGGTCGGCCCGCCGCCACACAATGTCGGGTGGGCGGTCGCCGCGGTGTTGTTCTTCTGGCCGTTGTCGTTCTCGGCGTTCACCCACGCGTTCAACGTGTATCCGCTGTGGGCGGCGGGCAATTACGCCGGTGCGCAGTACGCCTCCGACCGCGTGCGGCGACTCGGTCAGCTGTCGCTGTGGATCGCCGGTGGCCTGCTGCTGCTGTTCCTGATCTTCTACGCCATCTTCGTGATCGTGCTGATCAGCCAGGGCGGCGACTGGGGCCACCACCGCCGCTACATGGACTGACGGGCCGCGACGGCCACCTGCGGGCTGAACGGGCCGCCGCGCAATTCGATGTCGATCGACGGGTCGGCGTGCCTGGCGAGCGCGCGCAACGCCGAGGGACTGTAGGTGCGCAGCGAGCTGATCACGCCGTCGTGCACGAAAGGCACCCACGGCGCGAACGGCAGCATCGTCGCGAGCCGGGCGATGTGCAGCGGCGACGGCGGTCGCGGTAGGTCGATGATCAGCAGTTTCGTCGCCGCCCTCGTGCCCTCGGCGATGACCCGCGATGCCAGCGAGGGCGGCAAGTGGTGAAACGACAGCACGAAGACCGCCAGGTCGAAATGCCGGTCCGGCGCGTCGATGGCGGCCGCGTCCATCACGAGCACCGTCGCGCGCGGATCCTGGGCCAGCTCGCCTGCCGCGATTGCAGCCACCGACGCAGGCTCGATATCGGTGACGGTGAGTTGCGCGGTGGGATGCCATTCCAGCAGCTTGCGCGACAGCGCGCCGTGGCCGGCGCCGAGTTCCAGGATCTTGGGATCGGCGACGTCGGCGACCTCGTCAAGCGCGATCTTGGCGAACTTCTCCGTGTTGCCGAAGACCTCGCCGGTCCACTCGAGCGCGCGGATCACGCTGCGCTTCTTCTTTTCGTCGACGTCTTCGCGATCCAGATATTCCTGCCGGTCGGTCTGCAGCAGTCTGTCGACGCAGGACGCGTCGGGCCCGCCGCGGGGCATGCGGTCAATATCTCGTGCCGCCGGCCCTCCGGCGCCGATGTCGGCGTTCTCGCTCGGCATGTAGTCCATGATGGACGACGGCACGCGTGGTGAGGGGAGCAGGAGTTGGCAGAGTTCGTAGCGGCGATCGATCAGGGGACCACAAGCACCCGCTGCATCATCTTCGACCACGACGGCGCGGAGGTCGGCCGCCATCAGCTCGAACACGAGCAGATCCTGCCGCAGGCCGGCTGGGTGGAACACAACCCGGTCGAGATCTGGGAGCGCACCGCCTCGGTGCTGACGTCGGCGTTGAACAGTACCAAGCTTTCGACGACAGATCTTGCGGCACTTGGCATTACCAACCAACGCGAGACGTCGCTGGTATGGAACAAGCGCACCGGACGTCCGTACTACAACGCGATTGTCTGGCAGGACACCCGCACCGACCGCATCGCCTCGGCGCTCGACCGGGACGGCCGCGGCGACGTCATCAGACGCAAGGCCGGGTTGCCTCCCGCGACGTACTTCGCGGGCGGCAAAGTCCAGTGGATCCTGGAGAACGTCGACGGTGTGCGGGCCGATGCCGAGAAGGGCGACGCGATCTTCGGCACCGCCGACTCGTGGGTGCTGTGGAACCTCACCGGCGGCCCCCGGGGCGGTGTGCACGTAACCGATGTCACCAACGCCAGCCGGACCATGCTGATGGACCTCGAGACGCTGGACTGGGACGACGAACTGTTGTCCTTCTTCGACATCCCGCGGCAGATGCTGCCCGAGATCAAACCGTCGTCGCATCCGGAGTCCTACGGCATCACCCGCGAAGAAGGACCGGTCGGCGGACAGATCCCGGTCACCGGGATCCTCGGTGACCAGCAGGCCGCGATGGTGGGGCAGGTGTGCCTGAGTGCGGGCGAGGCCAAGAACACCTACGGCACCGGCAACTTCCTGCTGCTCAACACCGGCGAGAAGATAGTGCGCTCGGAGAACGGCCTGCTGACGACGGTCTGTTACCAGTTCGGTGACGCGAATCCCGTTTATGCGCTTGAAGGTTCGATCGCGGTCACCGGTTCGGCGGTGCAGTGGCTACGCGACCAGTTGGGCATCATCAGCGGCGCTTCGCAGAGCGAATCGCTGGCCAGGCAAGTCGACGACAACGGCGGCGTGTACTTCGTGCCTGCGTTCTCCGGGCTGTTCGCGCCGTACTGGCGTTCGGACGCCCGCGGCGCGATCGTGGGGCTGTCGCGGTTCAACACCAACGCCCACGTGGCGCGCGCGACGCTAGAGGCGATCTGCTATCAGAGTCGCGATGTCGTCGACGCGATGGAGGCCGACTCGGGCGTGCACATGGAGGTCCTCAAGGTCGACGGCGGTATCACCGCCAACGATCTGTGCATGCAGATCCAGGCCGACGTGCTCGGCGTCGACGTCGTCAGGCCCGTCGTCGCCGAAACCACCGCGCTCGGTGCGGCGTATGCGGCAGGACTGGCCGTCGGGTTCTGGGAGGACCCCGAGGATCTGCGGTCCAACTGGCAGGAGGACAAGCGCTGGAGCCCGAACTGGGACGACGACCAGCGCGCCGCCGGTCACGCCGGTTGGAAGAAGGCGGTGGAGCGCACGCTGAACTGGGTCGACGTGGACTAGCGATTCGCCGAAATCGCGACTAAGCGGCCGCGGCGTCGTCGAGTTCGCGCCTGGTCTCGTCGTCCAGCGCGATGTCGGCCACGGCGGTGTTCTCCTCGAGATGATCGACCGACGACGTGCCGGGGATCAGCAGCACATTGGGGGCGACCGACAGCGTCCATGCCAGCGCCACCTGGGCCGGGGTGCGCCCGAGGCGCTCGGCCTCCCGTCGGACGGCGGGATGGCCGAGGACGGGGTTGTCGGCGGTGAACGCGGACCCGAGGGGGAAGAACGGCACGAATGCGATGTCGTGTTCGACGCACGCGTCGAGCACCGGCTGCGATGTCCGGTCCACCAGGTTGTACGCGTTCTGCACGCAGACGACGTCAGTGTGCTGCAACGCCATTCGCAGGTGCTCGATGGTGATGTTGCTCAGCCCGATCCCACCGATCAGCCCCTCGTCACGAGCCTCGATCATGGCGTCGAGCTGACGTTCGAACAGCTCGTGGTCGAGCGGCCCCGGCTGGTTCGGATCACCGGCGTGTATGCGCAGGTTCACCGCGGCCAGCCTGTCGGTGGCCAGCGTTCTCAGGTTCTGCTCGATGCTCGCCCGCAGTTCGTCCGGCTGCTGTGCGGGCAGCCACGCGCCCGCCTCGTCGCGGCGCGCGCCGACCTTGCTGACCAGGGCAAGATCGGCCGGGTAGGGGTGCAGCGCTTCGCGGATCAGTTCGTTGGCGACGTCGGGACCGTAGAACTGCGCGGTGTCGATGTGGTTGATGCCCAGCTCGACGGCGCGCCGAAGGACGGCAAGCGCCTGATCGTGGTCGCGCGGGGGACCGAACACACCGGGGCCGGGTAGCTGCATCGCGCCGAATCCGACACGGCCGACATCGAAGGGGCCCAGCGGGAAGGTTTGCATAGTTAGTGCGTACACCATTCCCACCGGGCTTATTCCGGTTGCGGCGTGACTACTCGGTTTCGTCGGTCCCGCCGAGGATGTTGTAGATCTCGCGGCGGGCGTTGTTCACGACGTCGATGACGCGCTGCTGTGGCTCCTCGGTAGCGGCGTCTCGACCTTCCCGCCGCTGCGCTCGGAGATCTGCTGGATCATCTCGTAGCCGTGCATCGCGTGGTCGGCGAGAAGAACGAGGACGATATATCGAAAACTATCGGCGATGCAACGCTTCGCCGATCATGGTCGCTTTTGGCGTTCGTCGATCTCGTCGACGGCCCAGCGCGCCCACGTGGCTTCCATCACGGCACGGCGCAGGCCGTATTCGAGTGCGACCCGGCCGAAGAACAGCCTGTCGCTGTCGTCCCAATCGATCGAGTCCTTGAGCGCCGCGAGTCGCTTCACCTCGGAATCGGCGTGTTCAGCGACCGCGGTCATGTGCCTGCGCGCCTGCTCAGGAGCGATCTCGCCGAGAAGGAAGATCCGCAGCAGCGAGGCATCGCGAAACGGTGGGTCGGCCTCGGGGCTCATCATCCAGCGCTGCAACTCGGTGCGCCCGGCAGCCGTGATGCGGTATTCCTTCCGGCCGCGCGCGCCGACGTCGGTGACCTCGATGAGCCCGGCGTCGGCGAGCTTGTTGAGCTCGCCGTAGAGCTGGCTCTGAGTCGCGGGCCAGACGTTGGCCATCGACTTGTCGAACATCTTGAGCAGGTCGTAACCGCTGCCGGGGCGCTGCGCGAGGAGGCCGAGGGCCGCCATCCGGAGACTCACCGCAAAAGCGTACCTCCCACTCTTGACATGTCAATTACGACATGTCAAATTGGACCCACATCGTGACAGGAGACCGCCATGACCGACACGACGCCGGACACCTCAGCCCTGGTCGGCACCGATGCCTTCTTCACCCGCGGCAACTATGCCCCCGTCGCCGACGAACTCACCGAGTTCGATCTCCCCGTCGAGGGAAGGATCCCGGCCGAACTCGACGGCTGGTATCTGCGCAACGGTCCAAACCCGCGACAGCCGACCGGCCACTGGTTCACCGGGGACGGCATGATCCACGGCGTGCGGATCGAGGGCGGGCGTGCGGCGTGGTACCGCAACCGCTGGGTCCGCACGGAGAGCTTCGAAAACCCCTTCCCGGTGTACAACGCCGACGGCACCCGCAACCTGCACTCCAGTGTCGCCAACACCCACGTGGTCAACCACGCGGGCAAGACGCTGGCGCTTGTCGAATTGTCCTTGCCGTATGAGATCACCAACGATCTGAAGACGGTGGGCGTCTATGACTTCGGCGGAAAGCTCGTCGACTCCATGACCGCGCATCCGAAGATCTGCCCGACCACAGGCGAACTGCATTTCTTTGGCTACGGCAACATCTTCGCGCCGCACGTGACCTATCACCGCGCCGACGCCGACGGCGAGCTCACCGTCAACCGGCCGCTCGAGGTGCCCGCGTTGACGATGATGCATGACTTCGCCATGACGGCCGGACACGTCGTTTTCATGGACCTGCCCGTCGTGTTCGATCTGCAGACCGCGATGTCGGAGGGCAGCGACATGCCCTACCGGTGGAGCGACGACTATGGCGCCCGGTTCGGTGTGCTGCGTCGCGACGATCCTTTCGGCGATGTGCGGTGGTTCGACATCGATCCGTGTTACGTGTTTCACGTCGCCAACGCATATGACGACGGAAATCGTATTGTGCTGCAGGCGGTCCGGTATCCGGAGCTGTGGCGGGGCACCAGCGGCTTCGAGACCGACGGCGTCCTGTGGAGTTGGACGATCGACCTGCAGTCCGGTCGGGTCACCGAGCGTCAACTCGATGACCGTGCGGTCGAGTTTCCGCGCATCGACGACCGGTTGGCCGGGTCGCGCGCCCGCTATGCCGTATCGGTCGGCGACGCCGGCCTCGTCCGATACGACCTCGAGACCGGCGCGGCCGTCGAACAACGCCTGGGTTCGACGCGGGCGCCGGGGCGACCCGATGAGGCGGTGTTCGTGCCGTCGACAACGGGTCCGGCCGATGAAAGCAGCGGATGGTATCTGGCCTATGTGTACGACCCTGCGCGCGGCGGCAGTGATCTGGTGATCATCGACGCCTCGGATTTCGCCACCGATCCAGTCGCCAGAATCAAGCTGCCCCAGCGGGTTCCGCACGGGTTCCACGGGAACTGGATCAGCAACTGATCCCGGTCACGCGGTCCGCGCGGCCGTCCTTCGGTGAAGGTTCGGGCTGACACCGTATGCGCGTTTGAAGGCACCGCTCAGCGCGAAGGGCGTACCGTAGCCCACCTGTCCGGCCACCGCGGCGAGTGTCAGCGTGCTGGACTGGAGCAGGTCGGCGGCGAGCGCAAGGCGCCAGCCGGTGAGAAAAGTGATCGGCGGTTCGCCGACCAGATCGGTGAACCGCCGCGCGAACGCCGCGCGCGAAGACCCAACGGCGGCAGCCAGATCAGCGACGGTCCAGGGGTGCGCCGGGTTGTTGTAGATCAGCCGTAGTGCTTGGCCCACGACGGGATCCTGCTCGGCGTGCCACCACGGTGGAGCGTTCTCCGCGCGGTCGAACCACGCGCGCAGCACCGCGATCAGCAGCAGGTCGAGCAGACGGTCGAGATAGGCCTCCTGACCCGGCCCGTTGCGGCCGGCTTCGTCGGCGAGCATGCCGACAAGGGTTGTGTCCCAGTCTCTTTCGCGTAACACGATGACATTCGGCAACGCCGCGAGCAGTCGGGCACCGACTTCGCTGCGGCCCTCGTAAGCGCAGACGACCGAGCGGTCGGAACCGCCGACGGAGTTGCCCCAGGTCCGCACCCCCAGCGACATCTCGAAACGCAGGTCGTCGCCCGAAAGCGTCGTACAGCGCTGACCCGGATGGATGACCACCATGGGAGTCGTGGCCGGATTGTCGGCGAACAGGTACTGCTCGGTGCCGCGGGTCACGGCGACGTCGCCCGCCTCGAGCCAGACGGCTCCGCTGCTGTCACCGACGATGGCCGCCCTGCCCCTTGTCTGGCAGATCAGAGTCAACGGGGCCTCGTCCTGGATACGCATCGACCACGGCGGGTCCAGCATCATCCGCAGCACGAAGGCGCCGCGCGCACGTACCCCGTCGAGCAGTCCGACGAGGGCGTCCATCCCTGTAAGAGTAGACCTGGGGTGAGACGCGTGCGTATGCATTCAGGACGATCACCCATGGCTCGTCTCGACGATCACCGGTTTCACTCTGCTCATGACCATGAGCCCAGTCGCCCTGCTCGCCGCCACCGCCGCACTCGCCAGCGCTGCCGCCGCAGGCATGATGTACGTCTTCTCGACCTTCGTCATGCGCGGGCTGGACCGCACCGGCCCGATCAGCGCGATCACCGCCATGCGCGGTATCAACGCTGGCGCGAACACGAACGCGCCGTTTCTTCTGGCGTACTTCTCGGCGGCTCTGCTCGCGATCGCCGTCGGAATCGTCGCGTTGGCGCAGTTCGGTCGACCCGGCAGTGGGTGGCTACTGGCAGGCGCGATCGTCGGGGTGCTCGGCGCGGTCATCACGATCGCGTTCAACGTGCCGCTCAACAACCATCTGGACACCGTCGACCCGACGACCCTGACGACGGCCGACGCCGCGCGCGAATGGCAGGCCTACCTGACGACGTGGCCGGCGTGGAACCATGTTCGCAGCGCCACCGCCATGGTGGCCGCCGCGCTTCTGTTGATCGGTGCGCGGTAGCGATGACCGGTCAGCCGGGCGGCGCGAACCCGCCGGTTGGCGTCGCAGACGGCGGGGGAGGTCCCCAGTACGGCGGCGGTGGGTACGACGGGGGCGGGTACTCCGCGGGCGCGGCATGCAACCGTTCCAGCTCGCGGCGGTGCCGTTCTGCAAGCACCGCGGCGAGCACGTACTGCGGCGGGACTCCAGGCGGGGGCGGCGGTGAGATACGCGCGACCACGTCGCAGGCGATGCGGTACGCCATCTGCTCGCGGGTTCGGGGCTCCAATTGCGGTGCCCGCGCGAGGAATTGCCGTGCCAGCTCAGCCTGCTCGGGTCGCAGTCCCGACAGCTGCAGCGACGACGCCCACCAGGCCAGCGACGGCGGCATCACGGGTGGCGGCGGCAGCTTCGGGCCGCGTTCGCTGATCACAACGGTGCCCGCGAACACATCGCCGAGTCGTTTGCCTCGCGGCGAAAGCAGGCTGCAGATCACCGCTGGTCCGCCGAAGAACATCCAGATTTCGATGAACGATGCCAACCCGCGAAACAGTGCCTGGCGGAACCGTTCCGGGCTGCCGTCGTCGGAAACCACCCGCAACCCGAGCGCCATCTTGCCCAATGTCTTACCGCGGGTCGCGCTTTCGAACACCACCGGATAGCCGACGATCGCCAACACCGTGAAGATGAGCAGCACCGCGCCGGACAGTGCGGGATCGAACTCGCTGAGCGTGACCGCCCACAGCATCACGCCTGCGAGATAGCCGACGAAGATCACCGAGATGTCGATGAGCGCCGAGAGCGCACGGACCGGAAGCTGGGCGATCTGAACGTCGAGAACGACGGCGTCACCCGTCACCACCTGTTCCGCCTGGCCGACCATGACAATCAACGCTACTAGGATTTGCCGTGTGGATGTCGACGCGTTCGTCCTCGCCCATCGCCCGACGTGGAACCGGCTCGACGAGCTGGTCAAGCGGCGTCGGCGGCTGACCGGTGAGGAGGTCGACGAGTTGGTCGACCTGTACCAACGGGTGTCGACTCATCTCTCGGTGGTGCGGTCGTCGTCGAGCGATTCCGTGCTGGTAGGGCGGTTGTCGTCGCTGGTGGCGCGTGCGCGGTCCACGGTCACCAGCGCGCATGCGCCGCTGTGGAGCGAGTTCGTCAGGTTCTGGACGGTTTCGTTTCCGGCGGCCGCATATCGATCGTGGCGGTGGTGGGCGGCCACGGCGGTGCTGTTCTTCGCTGTCACCGTGGCGATCGCGATGTGGGTGGCAGGCAACCCCGAGGTGCAGGCGGGGGTCGGCACTCCCGCCGAGATCGAGCAGCTGGTCAACCACGAAGTCGCCGACTACTACAGCGAGCACCCCGCTGCCTCGTTCGCACTGCAGGTGTGGACCAACAACTCATGGGTGGCCGCTCAGTGCATCGCGTTCGCGCTGCTTCTCGGAATCCCGATCCCCTACATCCTCTTCCAGAATGCGGCGAACCTCGGGCTCATCGCGGGCCTGATGTTCGATGCCGGGAAGGGCGACATCATGCTCGGCCTCATCACACCGCACGGGCTGCTCGAACTGACCGCGGTGTTCCTCGCGGGTGCTGTCGGCATGCAATTGGGATGGACCGCGATCTCGCCAGGCGACCGGCCGCGCGGGCAGGCGCTCGCCGAGAAGGGCAGGGCGGTCGTGTCGGTCGCGGTCGGCCTCGTCGTCGTGCTGCTCGTCTCGGGCCTCATCGAGGCCGTCGTCACCCCGTCGCCGCTGCCGACCTTCATGCGTGTCGCCATCGGCGCCGTCGCCGAAATCGCCTTCCTCTACTACGTTTTCCACTACGGCCGCAAGGCGGTGGCCGCAGGGGAGACCGGCGATATCGAGGACGCGCCGGATGTGGTTCCGACCGGATGAAAAGCCACCGGGCTAAAGTCGGCCGCTGACCTTCATCGCCAGATAGTGGTCGGCCAGCGCGGGCGCGAGTTCGTCCGGCGGAGCGTCCACGACGTCGACGCCGTGGCGGCGCAGCCGCGACGCGATCGCGCGCCGGTCGTTGCGGGCCCGTTCTGCGGCCGCGGCGTCGTACACCTG
>JAEZKH010000291.1 GCA_023415515.1 Actinomycetes bacterium | reverse complement strand
CCGCGCCGGCCCCCCCCCCCCGGCCGGGCGCCGCGGGTGCCCCCCCCGCGCCCGATCCTGGCAATGGCCCGCTCGGTCAGCACGTAGGTCAGGATCTCGACGAACTTCGCGCGCGCCGCGTTGTGCGGCAGCCCGGTCTCGCGCGCCTCCTGCCTGGCCCACTCCGCGGTCTCCGCGTCGATCCGCACCGTGACGTCGGACAGCTCGACAGCGATGGGATCGGCGGGCAGACGCTGCCGGTCCGCGATCGCCGCGGCCAGCACGTCGAGCATCCGCAGGGAGCCCTTGGCGAGGGCGCGCTGCGGGGTGTCGTCCTCGCTCACCTGCAGACCAGGCACGAGCCCGCCGGTTGTCGTGAACACCACGTCGGTCTCGCCGAGCGACGGCAGCACGCGGCCGATGTGGTTGCCGAACGCCGAGTTCGGCCCGACCACGAGAACGCCGTGGTTCTCGATCCGCCTGCGCTGCGTGTAGAGCAGGTAGGCGACGCGGTGCAGCGCCACCACGGTCTTGCCCGTACCAGGGCCGCCCTCGATGACCACCACGCCGGGATGGTCCAGCCGGATGATCTCGTCCTGCTCGGCCTGGATCGTCGCCACGATGTCGCGCATGCCGTCGCCGCGCGGCGCGTTGACCGCCGCCAACAGGGCGGCGTCTCCGGTGCCGCCGCGCTGGTGGCCGTCGGGCCGACCGAGGACTTCGTCGACGAAGTCGACCACCCGGCGTCCGCGGGTGTGGAACTGGCGACGCCGGCGCATGTTCTCCGGATTCGCCCCCGTCGCGGTGTAGAAGGGGCGCGCCGCGGGCGCACGCCAGTCGATCAAGAGCGGCTCGTAGCCGTCGGCGGCGTCGAAGATCCCGATCCGTCCGATGTAGGACGTCTCGCCGGACACGGCGTCCAGCCGCCCGAAGCAGAGCCCGTTGTCCGCGATGTCCAGCCGGCGCATCTCCCTGGCCAGCGCCCGCACCTCGGAGTCGCGCTGCACCAGCGTGCCGCCGTCCTTGGTGTCGACCGGGCTGCGCAGCGCGGCCGCGTGACGCTCGCGCACCCGCGCGCGCTCCGCATCGAGGCGCGCGTAGAGCACGGTCACGTGCTGTTGCTCGGACTGTAGTTCTGCGTCGTGTTCGCGAATGCTCACGTGCCCCCAGATGTCCCAGATGTGAAGGTCAGGGCACTGATTGTGAGGGATGGCAGGGGCCTTGCCGCAAGCCCCCGGTTGGGCTATAGATTGGTAGTGGAAGGGAAATCGATCCCTTCCTTTTTTGTTGGCGTTGTTTGCCTGACGGCGTTGTTCGCCGCCTACATGCGCAGCGCAACGAGAGAACGGGGCTGACCGTGAAGCTGGCGTTGAGCGAATCCGATGCCGCCTTCCGTGCGGAGTTGCGGCGGATCTACACCACAGAGATCCCAGCCGACCTCCGCGAACGGGCGCAGGCGGGCAGCCTGGTCTATCCCGACGATCTCGTGTCCAGCCAGCGGATCCTGCACGAGCACGGGCTGGCCGTGCCGAACTGGCCCGTGGAGTGGGGCGGCAAGGACTGGACACCGCTGCAGCGGCAGATGTGGCTCGACGAGATGCAACTGGCGGGGGTCCCCGAACCGCTGCCCTTCAACGCCAAGATGGTCGGCCCGGTCATCGCCCAGTTCGGCTCCCAGGAACTCAAGGAGCGGTTCCTGCCCCCGACCGCGAACCTCGACATCTGGTGGTGCCAGGGCTTCTCCGAACCGGAGGCGGGTTCGGACCTGGCGTCGCTTCGCACCACCGCGGTCCGCGACGGGGACAGCTACGTGGTCAACGGGCAGAAGACGTGGACAACGCTCGGCCAGTACGCCGACTGGATCTTCCTGCTCGCGCGCACCGACCCGAATGCGCCGAAGCGGCAGGCGGGCATCTCGTTCCTGCTGGCGCGGATGGACAGCCCGGGTATCACGCTTCGGCCCATCAAGCTCATCGACGGCGGATACGAGGTCAACGAGGTCTTCTTCGAAGACGTTCGGGTGCCCGCCGATCAGCTGGTCGGCGAAGAGAATCAGGGCTGGACGTATGCGAAGTTCCTCCTCGGCAACGAGCGCACCGGCATCGCGCGCATCGGCAACACGAAACTGTGGATGGCCCAGGTCAAGCAGCGCGCAGCAGAGATCCGGATCGGCGGTGCGACGCTGCTCGACGATCCACTGTTCGCCGCGCGGGTCGCCGAGATCGAGAACGGGCTGCTGGCACTGGAACTCACGCAGATGCGGGTGAGTGGATCGGAGGCCGACGGTAAGCCCAACCCCGCGTCGTCGATCCTCAAGCTGCGCGGCAGCCAGCTGCAGCAGGCGGCGACCGAACTGCTCGTGGAGGTCGCGGGCCCAGCCGCACTGCCGTTCGAGGCCGGCGACGACATCGACGTTCCCGATTGGGCGCAGGAGGCCGCCCCCCGCTACCTGAACTACCGCAAGACGTCGATCTACGGCGGCACCAACGAGATTCAGCGCACCATCATCGCGTCGACGATTCTTCAGATTGTGAGCAGACTGTGAACTTCGAACTGACCGAGGAGCAGCAACTGCTGCGCGACGTCACCCGCGACGTGCTGTCCCGCAACTACGACATCGCCCGCTACAACGAGATCGTGGCAGGCGAGCCCGGCTGGAGCCCCGAGGTGTGGAGCCAGCTCGCCGAGGTCGGCCTGCTCGGCCTCGGATTCGATCCGGCCGAGGCGGGCCAGATCGAGGTGATGGTCGTGATGACCGAGGTGGGCAGGCGGCTGACACCCGAACCGGTGGCGCAGGCCGCGCTCATCCCCGGCGCCCTGATCGCCGAGGCGGGCACCGACGAGCAGAAAGCGATCCTCGACGACGTCTCATCGGGTGCGTTGCTGCTCGCGTTCGCGCACGCCGAGCCGGGCGCGCGGGTGACGGGCGACGAGCTGAGCACCAAAGCCGAGAAGAGCGGCGACTCGTGGACGCTGACCGGCCGCAAAAACCCTGTGCTGGCCGGCGATTCGGCGGGCACGCTGATCGTGAGCGCAGCACTTCCCGGCGGCGGAACCGGGTTGTTCCTCGTCGACGGCGACGCCGCCACCCGGCATCCCTACCGGACGTTCGACGGTCGGCGCGGTGCGCAACTGGACCTCGACTCCACGCCGGCCACCCCGCTCGGCGACGGCGGCGACGCGACCGAGCACATCGCGCGCACGGTGATCCGCCACCAGTCGGCGTTGTGCGCCGAAGCCGTCGGCGCGATGGCGGAGGCGCTGCGGCTGACCACCGGATACCTCGGTGAGCGAAAGCAATTCGGCGTTCCGCTGAGCAACTTCCAGACCTTGACCCAGCGCGCGGCCGACATGTACGTGTCGCTGGAACTCGCGCAGAGCATGAGCTTCTACGCCGCCATGTCGATCGCCGACGGCGTGTTCGACCCCGTTGTCGCGGCCAGGGCCAAGCTGCAGATCGGCCGGTCGGGCAGGCACATCGCACAGGAGTCGATCCAGTTGCACGGCGGCATCGGCATGACTGCCGAATACCCGGTCGGCCACTACGCGGCCCGGCTCACCGCAATCGACAACACCTTCGGGACCGCCGACGACCAGCTTCGAGTGCTCGTCGACCACATCGGGGACTACGCGACCGTCTCGTTGTGAATCGCCGCCAACCGGAACATCCGCACGCGGCCCGCCACAGTGGCATGGCATTGCGACAGTAGCGGTTCGGACATCTCCTCGGTCAGGTCGACCGTGACGGGTCCCGCGTCGGCCCGCAGTACCACCCGAATGGCGCCATCGGCCTTGTCGACAGTCAACGGCGAATAGCTCGCGATGCGGTCGTCGCCGTACGCCTCGCGGGCGAAATACTGCGCCGCCTGCACCGCGTGCGGCAACGACGTCCGACCGCGCAGAAAGGTGTTGTGCACCCGGCCGTCGAGGTAGCGCCGGACGAGATCGGCCGAGTCCGCAGTGTCGACCCGCCCATAGCACAGTCCCTCCGGCAGCACGAGCATGGTGGCGGCGAATCGATCACCACCCAAATGTGAGCATTCCCAAGTGAATTCGGGATACTTCGCGGCGATCGCCTGACAGGCGCTTCGGCCGCGGACGGCGCAGCACTGGTCGTGCTTGCCGTGCGCGCAGACCGCGACGACCGGATCGGTGATCGCCGTGCCGTCGCTGCCGTCGAGTGCGAACTCGAGGTAGTCGCGTGGATCGTCGACGGCGCCGGCATACAGCGCCTCACTGCCCTCGCGGGAATCCGCCACGAACCATCGCCACCGGCGCTCGGCCGACCGCTTACCGGGACGGCGGATGGCCGCGATGCGCATCTTCGCCGACTCGACGCGCCGCACGATCGCCCGGCCCAGGTCGGGGTCGATGACGCCCGGCGATTGCAGGAACGCCGAATGTCCCCAGGCGCCCGGCAATTCGAGCAGGACCCAAGCGAAGCCGGCCGAAGCCGTGCCGTACATGGGGTCGTCTCGGGCCAACGCCTGGTCGCTGCACGGCACCCGCTTCGCGGTCGTCATCCGGTGACCGGTACCAGGACCGCCTCCCGAAGCAGCCTGCGCACAAGCACCGCCCCGTCGGCCCGGTCGAGACCGGGCAGCGAGCCCGCGTCGGCGAGCTGTCCGCCGCGGAGTGCCTCGAGGGCGTCGGCGCACGACATCGGAAACGTCATCGTCTTGTCGGGTAGCCGCAACACGACGCGACCGTCGGTGTGCTCGATCGTCGAGACGAGCCCGTGGCGCCACCGCACCGCCGTGGTCGCGGCGTCGGCACCGGCGCGTAGCGAGGCCAGCGGCCGAACCGCTTCCGGTCTGGTCCGGTCGGCGTGCCTGCGCACCAGCCTGGCGGCGACGCCGCCGCTGAGCGTCGACGCGTCGTCGCGCAGAGCGTCCACCATCTCGGCCATCACCTTGGTCACCGTGGCGATGATGTCATCCCGGTCGGTCGGCTCGCCGCCCATCGGCAGCGATCTGCGGAACGCGGAGACGGTTGCGAGTTCGTCGACGACGCTGCGGGCGACGTCGAATCCGGTGAGCGGCGAGACCCCGATCGTGAGATGCACCGACGTGTCCGCCACGGCCCGGGCGGAGTGGATCCACCCGCGGGGCAGGTAGAGCGCGTCACCCTCGGACAGCACGGTGTCGATCACCGGCTCGTCGGCGACCCGCGCGGCGATCGCGTCGCGGTGCTTCGTCCAGGGCTGCGACGGCAGCGGATGGTCGTGCACGGGCGTGTGGACGATCCACCGCTTCTGTCCTGCGGTCTGCAGCACGAAGACGTCGTGGACGTCGTAGTGCGGATCGAACCCGCGGTTGGTGGGTGGGGTGATGTAGGCGTTCGCCTGGACCGGGTGTCCGAGTTCGTCGACGGCCTGCCTGACGAAGTCGATCAGCGGCGGCCACAGCCGGTGCAGGCCCTGAAGCACGATGGTGGCACCGGCGGCGAACTGCGCCAGCACCTTGCCCGAATCCACCTGGTCCGGCATCTCCGCGCCGAAGCCGGCCGGCCCCAGGTAGCAGTCCTTGGCCAGGACGTCGCCTTCCTTCGCCAGCCGGATGAACGGCGCACGCACCCCCCGCTCGGCGATCAACTCGTCGACCATCGCCGGGGACAGCAGGTCACCGAAGTCGCGGGGGAGCGCGTTCGCCGGGCTGAGCAACGGCTTTCGCCCCCAGTGCTCCGTCGCGAAGCGCTGGGGGTCGATCGCGATGCAGCGGCTCAGCATCGAGCCGGGGTCAGGCGGTTCCGTCGGCACCGCCGTCATGGCCGCCGGGATTCGAGCCGCCGTCGGCGGGACCTTCGCCGCCCGCGGTGCCGTCGGCCCCGCCGTCGTGACCCTGTGGGTTCGAGCCACCGTCAGCGGGACCCTCGCCTGCGGTGCCGTCGGCGCCGCCGTCGTGGCCCTCGGGGTTGGAGCCGCCGTCTGCGGTCCCCTCACCGCCACCGCTGGAAGTGGTCATGTCGTCATCGTCGAGCGCCATGTGCGATCCTTTCTCTCCTCGTCGCCGCGACGCGGGCTGGTGCGGCCACGTCCGCACGGAGTTACCGCAGAACAGCCAAACGAAACGGGGCCCCGCCGCCGACCGCTGAGCGCCGACACGTCGTTCGCGCTGAGCGATCCCGCCGCCTCGCGCTAGTCTCCGTGAGTGGTCGATGGTGCGGTGCGCGGTGTGGCCGGGACCGTCGCGGCGCTGCTGACCGTCGCCGTGGCCGCGTGCACCGCAGACCCCGCCGCCGAAAGGGCGGTGAGCAGCGCCCCGACGACCGCCGCCGCCACCGCCGAGCCGGTCACCCGGCAGGCCTGCGAGGCGCCGCTGCCCCCGGCGTGGCAGACCGCGATCGACGAAAGCGTCGTCGACACCGGCGGGGTGTCGAACACCCCGATGGCGGTCGGACGCCGCGGCGAAGTCGCCGTCGCGCGCGACAACGGCGACGCCAGCGACCTCGTGCTGATCGGCGCCGACAGGTCGGTGACCGAGATCTATCCGGTGCCCGAACCCGACCGCAATCGACTGGGCACCGTGTCGATGGACGACCGGTGGGTGGTCGCAGGAGTTGCCTACGCGCCTCGCGGCGCCAACGGGGTCGACCCGACGCTGATGCAAATCGACGTGGTCGACCGCCAGGGCGGCCCCGTTCGGACGGTCGCAAAGAGCCCGGCCGAAGACGTCGAATCCGGCGGCAAGACGATCGACTCGGTCGCCCTGTTCGGCGGCAAGGTGTACTGGATCACCCGGGACACCTATGCCGGAAACAGCGGCAAGATCCAGTCCTACGATCTCAACACCGGCGCCGTCAGCGACGTCGCGTCCGGCGAGATGCGAAACGTGCGGAGCACGGCGGCAGGCCTGGCCTGGGATGTCGCGTGGGACGAGAACTCAGCTCCCAGAGCGGAATTGAAGTTTCCCGATGCGCTGCCCCCCATGGTGGCAGGCGAGGTCGGCACCGGCGCCGACCAGTTCACGCTCGCCACCGACGGCAACTCCTACGCGTGGGCGACCGCGGGCGGGCGGGACGGGCCTGCGATCTCCTACTGGTCGCCGAACGCAGGCCTGGTTCGCATCACCGGAAAGCTCCCGACCGCCGCGGACTCCGCGCCGTTGCCGCTGTTCGTGGTCGGGCCGTACGTGGTTGTCGCGGGAGGGCGCGACGACCATCCCGGCGCCGCCGCCGCCGTCGTCGACACCCGCTCGGGTGCACTGGTCTACCTGCAACCGTCCGTCGGCGGCGCGGACGGCGGCACGATCGCGATCGGTGTCGGGGCGGCCCAGAAGGCGCCGCCGACGAATGCGGGTGTCCTTCGTGTCGAAGCGCTGCCTGCACTGACCTGCTGACGCATGTTCATCGTCGTCCTCGGCACCGTTCTGGCGCTGATGCACCTGTACGTGTGGAAGAGGTCGATCAAGGACACCACGGCCGGCGGTGTTCGGGCGGCGCTGACAGTGGGTCTCGTCGCGCTGCTGATCCTTCTCGTCGCGACGCTGCTGGCGCCCAGGCTCCTCGGCTGGCATGAGCAGGCATGGCTGGCGTGGCCCGGCTACGTCTGGTTCGGGCTCGTCGTGTACCTCTTTCTCGTCCTGCTGATGCTCGAGCCGATTCGGCTCGCGTTGCGCGGTTGGGTGCGCGGCGAACCGGAGACGTCGTCGGAGGAGACCGGTTCGACGGTCAGCCGCAGGCTGTTTCTCGCACGCACGGGCGCCGTCGCCGCGGGCGCCGCATCGGTGGGCCTCGTCGGATTCGGGATGACACGCGCGCTCGGCCCACCCGACGTGCTGCGCGTTCCGGTGCGGCTGCGCCGCCTGGATCCGGCGTTCGACGGCTACCGGATCGCGGTGGTGTCCGACATCCACCTCGGCCCGCTGGCCGGCCGGGCACACACCCGGCGGATCGTCGACACGATCAACGGCACCGAACCCGACCTCGTCGCGATCGTCGGCGACCTGGTCGACGGCACCGTCGCCGAACTCGGCGCGGCCGCCGAGCCGCTGCGCGACCTCAGCGCCCCGGACGGCACGTTCTTCGTGACGGGCAATCACGAGTATTTCGTCGAGGATCCGTTGTCGTGGCTGCGGGAGCTGGAACGCCTCGGCGTACAACCGCTGCGCAACGAACACACGCCGATCCGGCGGGCGGGCGCGGCGTTCGACCTGGCCGGCGGCAACGAC
>JAEZKH010000445.1 GCA_023415515.1 Actinomycetes bacterium | reverse complement strand
TGACGGTGGTGCGCATGCTGCGCGACCTGTGTTCGACGCTCGGCGTATCGGTCGTCGCCAGCACCCATGACCCGACGGTGGCCGACGAAGCGAGCCGTGTCGTCCGCATGAAAGACGGACAGATCCTCACCTAACCCAACAGTATTGGGAGCACTGGCATGACTCGAGAACTAGAGACCGCGCCACCGTCGGACCGCGACAAACTGATGACCACCGAACTGGTCCCCGAACAGGTCCTGCCGAAGGTGATGACCACGTTCGGCCTCGTTGCCACCTACGTGTTCATCATCTGCTGGCTCACCGGTTCGTCGGTGATGGCTGCCGGCGGCTGGACGGCCATCCCGATGTGGGTGCTCGGCATCCTGACGTTTCTGGTACCGGCGGGCATGGCGGTCGCCGAACTGGGCAACCTGTGGCCGGGTGAGGGCGGGGTGTACATCTGGGCCACGAGGACCATGGGGGAGACGTGGGGGTTCATCGGTGGCTACCTGTCGTGGATACCGGTCATCCTCAACGCCGCGTCGTCGCCTGCAATCGTATTGCAGTTCCTTCTCTTGGCCTTTCACGCTGAACTCGGCCTGATGGTCAGCATCATCCTGCAACTCGTGATCCTCTGGGCGGTCATCGGTCTGGCGTTGGCGAAGCTGGCAGCCAATCAACGCATCATGAACGTCGTCTTCATCGTGTATCTGTGCCTCACGGCGGTGATCTTCGTCGCCGGCGTCCTCTACGCGCTGAAGAACGGTCCGGGCACACCGTTCAGTGTTCGCGACGCGGTGGTGCCCGACTTCGTCGGCGCAGGCTTCCTGTACGGCACTGTGCTGCTGTACCTCCTGGGTGTCGAGACGCCGTACAACATGGGCGCGGAATTTCTGTCGGTGCGCAAGAGCGGCCCGAAGATGGTCATCTGGGGTTCGGCCGCCCTGGTGGTCATCTACCTGCTGACCACTCTCGGCACCATGATGGTGTTGCCGTCCGAAGAGATCGACGCGGTGACCGGCGTCATCGGGATGCTCGGGACTGCCGCGCCGGCGGGCGTCATGGAGGTGTCCGCCATCGTGTTGGCAGTGATCATCTTCGTGGCGCTGATGACCTATCAGGTGACCTACTCGAGGCTGATCTTCGTGTCGGGCCTGGAACGGCATCTTCCGCGGATCTTCACCCACCTCAACCCGCGTACCCGCAACCCCGTCACCGCGGTCCTCATCCAGGGCGTGATCTCATCGCTGATCCTGGTGACGCTGTACTCGCAGAGCAGCATGGAGCACGTCACCATCTTCCTGCAGGGCGGGCTGTCCACCGTATGGCTGATCTCCGGGTTCTTCTTCCTGTTCCCGGTGATCATCGCCCGCAAGAAGTACGCCGATCGCTATGCCAACGAACAGTTCTGGCGGATCCCCGGCGGGATGGTCGGCGTCTGGATCACCGTCGTCGTCGGCACGATCGGGACCATCGGCGGGGTTTACTACTCGTTCGCAAAGTCCTGGCTCGCAGATGTGCCGGACAGTACGTGGATGGTGTGGACCGGTGGCATATCGCTGGCGATGGTCGCCCTCGGCGTGGTCGTCTACTTCTTCGGCCGACGCTCCGCTCACAAAACGTCACAGGAAGACGCGCTGGCGCATCTTGCGGTTCTCGAATTGAAGGATGAGATCAAATGACGATGGAAAGCACAGAACTGCACGGTGAATCGACTGGTGGCGCAGTGCCGTATCCGCTCGACCCGCTGAACGGCACCGAGATCGAATCCGCTGCGGCCATCATCATGGGCTCCGAATACTCGACTCCGACAACAAAGTTCGTGATGATCCAACTCGCCGAGCCTGACAAGAACGACGGTCTGACCTTTGCGGGGATGACCGATGTTCCGCGGCGTGCGTTCGTCACCATGTACGACGCCGCGGCGAAGATGATCTATGAGGCGGTCGTCGACCTCACGGCGCGGATGATCGACTCGTGGAAGACGATCCCCGGACGGTTTCCGTCCTACCTCGTCGAGCACATGACGGGGGTGGAGGAGAAGGTCAGGGAGGATCCGCGGTGGCAGGACGCCATGCGCAAGCGTGGGGTCACCGACTTCAGCCTCGCGATGATCGACCCCTGGCCCGCAGGGTATTACGGCCCACAGGATCACTACGACAATTCTCCGCTGATCTGCCGGCCGTTGACGTTCATGCGGGCGGCGCCGTCGGAACATGGTTATGCGCGGCCAGTCGAGGGGCTGATCGTGACGTTCGACCTCGACCGGATGGAGGTCATCGAGATCGAGGATCACGGCGTGGTGCCACTACCGCCGACCGCGGGCAACTACACCGAGAAGTTCATGTTCGAGCCGGGCAACCGCCCGGCGTTCACCAAGTTCCGCGACGACGTCAAACCCATCGAGATCACGCAACCCGACGGCCCGAGCTTCGCTGTCGACGGCTGGAAGGTGCAGTGGCAGAAGTGGTCGCTACGGATCGGGTTCAACCCGCGCGAAGGCATCGTGCTCAACGAGATCACCTACAGTGATCGCGGGCAGACCAGGCCGATCATCTACCGGGCATCTCTGTCGGAAATGGTGGTCCCCTATGGGGATTCGACGCCGACGCACTGGAACAAGAACGTCTTCGACATGGGTGAGGTCGGGATGGGTTTCTCCGCGAACCCGCTGACCCTTGGTTGCGACTGCCTGGGGGAGATCCACTATTTCGACGCGACGCTCAACGACTCCTCGGGCAATGCGGTCACGATCCCCAACGCGATCTGCATGCACGAGGAGGATTACGGAATCTCGTGGAAGCACACCGACTTCCGAACCGAGGAGGTCGAGGTACGCCGCGCACGACGCCTTGTCATCTCGATGATCTGCACGGTGGGAAACTACGAGTACGGGTTCTTCTGGTACTTCTACAACGACGCCTCGATCGAGGTCGAAGTCAAATTGTCCGGGGTACTCACCACCGGTGCCGTCGCCGACGGCGTCTCACCGCAGTGGGGAAAGATGGTCGCGCCCAATGTCTACGGCCCGAATCACCAACATTTCTTCAGCTTTCGACTCGATATGAGCATCGACGGCGCCGGGAACAGCGTCTACGAAGTCGATTCGATTCCTGAACCCGACCCAGCGCTGAACCCGCACCACAATGCGTGGATCACCCGGGACACGCTGGTGGCCTCGGAGGCGGAGTCCGCACGCGACTGGAACTGGTCGACAGGGCGGTACTGGAAAGTCGCCAACCCGTCCAAGCACAACGAGTTGGGTAGTCCAGTCGCCTACAAGCTCGTCCCGAAGGACATCGTGCCGGTGATGGTGCAGGACGGGTCCTACATCTACGATCGGGCCCGCTTCGTGCAGCACAACGTGTGGGTGACCAGGTACGACCCGGCGGAGAAGTTCGCGGCAGGGGATTACATGTATCAGTCAGCCGATGTTCAGGGCCTGCCGCAGTACATCTCCGACGACGCACCGTTGGAGAACACCGACGTCGTGCTCTGGTACACGCTCGGCGCCCACCATGTGGTGCGACCGGAGGACTGGCCGGTGATGCCGTGTGCCTACACCGGCTTTCACCTCAAGCCGCTCGGCTTCTTCGACGGCAATCCCGCGCTGGACATTCCGCCGTCACCGCCGAAGGCCTGCCACCACCACTAGAACGGGTCGGTGCCAAGGGCGACCAGCGTGCGCGTGAACTCCTTGCGTTGCTCGGTGGTCAGGCCGGCCATCAGCCGACGTTCGGCGGCCTTGACGCCGGCATCGGTTTTTTCGAGCAGCGTGCGGCCCTCGCGGGTCAGCGTGGCGGGCAGTGACCTGCCCGAGGACACGCTGGCCGGCCGGGTGACCAGACCGCGGTTCTCGAGACCGCGCAGCACCATGTTCATCGCCTGGGGGGAGACGTTGGTGTCGCGTGCGAGTTCGGCATTGGAGCGGTCGGGGAAGCGGGCCAGGATACGCATGCAGATGTATTGCGGGAAGGCCAGGCCGAGCGGTTCGAGGACCGTCGCGGTGACCTCGGAACGCAGCGCGTTGGCCACCCGATGCAGCAGGTAGCCCAGCGGCTGGTCCTCGAGGAACTCGCTCATATCAACCATATTGACATGTATCAACTTGGTTGATAAACCTGGGGTATGACCACGCAACCCGAACAAGAGATGTTCGAATCGGCATACCGCGGCGAATCCGAGGAGTTCAAAGGCTTCCGCCCGCCGTGGAGCATCGGCGAGCCGCAGCCGGAGATCCGGGCCATCATCGACGCAGGCAAGGTGCACGGGGAGGTCCTCGACGCGGGTTGCGGTGAAGCGGCAACGGCGCTGCACCTCGCGGAGAAGGGCTTCACCACCGTCGGCCTCGACTCGGCCGAGACGGCGATAAAGCTCGCGAAGGCAGAAGCCGAAAGGCGCGGTCTGACCAACGCCTCCTTCGAGGTCGCCGACATCAGCACGTTCACCGGCTACGACGGTCGGTTCGGCACCATCATCGACTCGACCTTGTTCCACTCGATGCCTGTCGAGCTGCGCGAGGGCTACCAGCAGTCCATCGTGCGGGCCGCGGCGCCAGGCGCGTCGTATTTCGTGTTGGTCTTCGACGCCGCCGGAATGCCCGCGGAGTCGCCGGTCAACGCCGTGACCGAAGACGAGCTGCGCGACGTCGTGGGTAGGTACTGGGAGATCGACGAGATCAGGCCCGCCCGCATCCACGCCCAGGTGCCGGACGAGTCCGCCGGGATGCTTCAGGCATTCGCCGGGGCCGATGTCCGCGACGAGCCGAACGGCCGTAAGTCGGTCGGGGCCTGGTTGCTCTCGGCGCATCTCCGCTGACCACGCCGGGGCCGACCCTCATCGCCGCCGCGAGGCCGCGATGAGGCAGGATTGGGGTAGCCGTCCCGGTTCACCCGGGGTGGCGATCTCATGCGAGGGCCGGTGAAGGAGTCGGATGGCGGAGGTAACCACCACCAACGTCGAGGCATCCCCCATCCGGCCGATGTACACCCGGGTGCTCCTCAAGCTCGGCGGCGAGATGTTCGGCGGCGGACAGGTGGGCCTCGACCCCGATGTGGTCGCTCAGGTGGCCCGCCAGATCGCTGAGGTGGTCCGCAGCGGTGTTCAGGTCGCCGTCGTGATCGGCGGCGGCAACTTCTTCCGCGGCGCGCAGTTGCAGCAGCGCGGAATGGAACGCACCCGGTCGGACTACATGGGCATGCTCGGCACCGTGATGAACAGC
>JAEZKH010000435.1 GCA_023415515.1 Actinomycetes bacterium | reverse complement strand
TCACAAGGCCTTGACCGACCCTCGACAGAGTTCCCGAATTGGTATAGAAAAGAGCTGTCAGCGGATTGGGTGCCGCCTTCGAGCTGGAATGGGGTCAGTGAAGTGGGGTTTGACGCGCGAGCGCGTGGGGGCGCGGTCGCGGACGGCCTTGACGGCGCCTCGAAACCCTTCGCCCGTCGGGATGCGCGGCCGGCTCAAGCCGGCGCCCCGGATACCGATCGGCGTGCACCCCTGAGGCGAACGGCTTCGCTCACGGTCCCCTCCGCCACCGACCCGATCCCGGTACCCGAAGCCCCGATTCATTCCGATCCATCCAGGGCCAGACAGAACAGGAGCTCCTCATGGAGATGAACGACATGATCATGGTCAGTATCGACGACCACTACATCGAGCCACCCGACATGTACGACAAGCATGTGCCGGAGAAGTACAAGGACCAGGCGCCCAAACTCATCCGTAACGAATATGGAATCGACGAGTGGGTCTTCCAAGGGGACAAGGCCTCAACCCTGTTGGGGCTCGGCGCGACCGTCGGATGGCCCAAGCATGAGTGGGGCTTCAATGCAGGCAGTCTGTCGGAGTTGCGGCCGGGCTGTTTCGACGTGCATGCCAGGGTGCGAGACATGGACGCCAACGGCATGTTGGCCTCGCTGAACTTCCCGACCATGGCCGGTTTCAACGCCCGAACTTTTGCCGAGGCGCCGGACAAGCCGCTGGCATACATCATGCTTCAGGCATACAACGACTGGGTTGTCGACGAATGGTGTGCTGAGTACCCCGGGCGATTCATTCCGCAGGGGGTGGTGCCCATGTGGGATGTTGAACTGGCGGCAGCCGAGGTGCACCGGATGGGCAAGAAGGGCCATAAGGCGATGTCCTTCCTCGAAACCCCACACACCAAGGGATATCCGAGCTTTCTCTCCGGCTACTGGGATCCGATGCTCAAGGCGCTGTGTGAGGAGAACATGGTGCTGTGCCTGCACATCGGGGCGGGCTTTGATGTCATCCAGAGTCCGAAGGAAGCGCCGGTCGACCACATGATGGTCCTCGCCTGCCAGATCAGCGCGATCACGGCACAAGATTTGCTTTTCGGCCCGACGTTGCGCAACTTCCCCGACCTCAAGGTAGCGCTGTCCGAGGGCGGAATCGGCTGGATCCCGTTCTATATGGACCGTATCGACCGCCATGTCGAGAACCAGTCCTGGCTTGACCATGGCAACGACTTCAACGGCAAGAAGCCGTCAGAGATCTTCCGTGAGCACATTCTGGCCTGCTACATCACCGACCCGGCGGGTCTCAAGGGCCGCGATCGAATCGGTATCGACAACATCGCCTGGGAGTGCGACTACCCGCACACCGACACCACCTGGCCCTATTCGCCCGAACTCGCCTGGGGTGAATTCATGGAGGCCGGTTGCACCCCGGAGGAGATCAACAAGATCACCTTCGAGAACGCGTGCCGGTTCTTCGATTGGGATCCGTTCAAATACACCCCCCGCGAGGAAGCCACGGTCGGCGCACTGCGCGCGAGAGCCACTGACGTCGATGTGAACCGGAAGCCACGGGCCGAGTGGAAGAAGGAGAACGAGGCCGCGGGCATCGGCGTCTGGTGACCTGACCGACTCCTCGAGAAGGGACAATTATGACAAATGTGGTGGCACCGGACGCGTCGCTGTCTGACGATCCGATCACCTCGATCGGCTTCATTTCAGCGGACTCGCACGTCAATGAGCCGCGTGACCTGTGGTCGTCGAATCTGCCTGCGTCGCTCAAGGATCAGGCTATGCGGGGCCTCGCGTCATCGGGTGACGGTGGCTGGAGTCTCATCATGGACGGCCAGCACGCCTTCCAGAAGGACATGCAGGCCGAGGAGGATCGGCTTGCGGTCCTGCGGCCCGAGAAGCGGCTGGAGGTCATGCGCGAAGACGGTGTCGCCGGAGAGTGCATCTTCCCGACCATCGCCCTGCAGGTCTGGATGCTGGAAAGTCCTGAGGGCGGGCAGGCGAGCTGCCGGATCTACAACGACTACATCTACGACCAACTGCACCGCCACTCGCCGCGGTTCTGCTGTGCAGGCATCGTGCCAACCTGGTCTCCGGAGATGGCGGTGGCGGAGGTCGAGCACATTGCCGAGATCGGTTTGGGCGCCGTCATGCTCCCGGCGATGGCCAATCCGATGTGGAATCACCGGCAGTGGGGCCCGCTGTGGGACGCGATCGAGCGCACCGGGCTTCCGGTGGCCATGCACCAGGGCACGGGGCACCCGATGAGGGCTTTCCGTGGGCCCGGTGCCACCGTGGCCAACAACCTCTACATCCAGTCGATGGCACCGCAGGTGGCCACCCTGCTCGCGACCTCCGGGGTGCTCGCCGATCATCCCGGCATCCACGTTGTGCTGGTGGAGTACAACGTCGGTTGGATGGCCTGGACGAACGAGACGATGGACAACTCTGACATCGCCTTCCGGCGCTACGACGAGTTCATCTCGTACGGCGGCCAGAAGGGCCAGCCTTCGGTCTACCCGGACCTCGAGCACCCGCCGAGCTATTACGCAAAGCGTCAGGTGCATTCCACGTTCGCTCGAGACACTGTCGGAATCGGCAACATCGCGCTCACCGGACCGTCAATGTTGATGTTCGGCAACGACTATCCGCACGAGGAGGGAACGTACCCCCACTCTCGCGAGGTGGTCGCTGAGCAGGCCAGATTGATTCCGGATCCCGCGATCGCGCGAAAGGTGTTCCGCGAGAACGCTCTAGAGGTCTTCAAATTCGATCCTGCCGAAGTCACACCTCTCGACTGAGAGCCGGAGGAGGCACATCATGGTCGCGGCACGCGATGCGCAGCAGTGGGTCAAAGACGGCGGTCTACACGGGATCGGGGACTCGCTGTTCACCCCGTTCTGCGGTAAGGACGGCGATGATATCGACTGGGACGCCTACCGCGTGCTGGTTCGTTATTGCATCGGCGACCTCGGCCACAACATGTTGTGGTTGACCAGCGGATGTGCCGAGTGGTGGGCGCTGACACTCGACGAGCGCAAGCGGTTGCTGGAGGTCGCCGTCGAGGAAGCACGTGCGCTCCATCCGGACGTGGTGATTCAGGCGTGCACCACTGCTGAGTGCGCCAAGGACGTCGTCGAGTTGACGTTGCACGCTCAGGAAAGCGGCGCCGACATCGCGTTCATCCAAACCCCGACGATGGAGGTCCACGGCGGCGAGGGGGTCAAGCGCTTCTTTCAATATGTGGCTGATCGGACCGATATCGCGCTGGGCATGTTCAACAGCAACTCCTCGGGGTATGTCATGACGGGCGAAGAGATGGCCGCCGTTCATCACGCCGTCCCCGCGGTGGTCGCGGTCAAGGAGGGTGTGATGGACAGCACGGTGAACACCACGGTGTTGCACGCGCTCGCTCCGGACATAGCCATCTGGGAGTGCGACACCTTGGTCTACGAGGCGGGTTGGTTGGAACAGGGCATCGTGTGTTCCGGTCAACTCGGAAACATCGCGTGGCTCTATGAGAGCGCGGACAACAAGTGGTTCACGCAATACTGGCAATTGATCTGGGACGGCAAGCTCGCTGAGGCGCGGGCGCACCGGGGTGCCAACGTAGGCGGAATGCCGTTGTCCCCGAAATTCGGCGAATATCCCGGCAGGCCCGGCTATCTCACCCACTGGGGCGAAGTGGTGAAGGTAGCCGCGAGCACGGTCGGGCTACCTGTGGGCGACTACCCGTATTCGCGTCCGCCGCAGGCGCGTCTCGGAGAGGCTGGGCGCAAGGAGATCGCAGATCTATTCGTGGCAGCCGGACTTGAAGGCAAGGCGTTGACCAGTTCTGCCGTGACCGGAGCGCTCGAAAGTGCGTAGGGGCATGGCGGTTGGCTGCCCGGTGGGTGCCGCGTGAGCGCGTCCGTGCCGCTGGTGGACTATCTCGTGTTGGGTGATGACCCGCACTTGGTGACACACAAATGCACCTCGTGCGGTGCACAGTTCTTCGATCACCGCAATGCTTGTGCCGGATGTGGCGCAACGACATTCGAAAGCGCGCGGGTGGCGCAGACCGGCACGCTGAGGACATACACGATCGTCAACTTCGCCATGCCGGGAGTGCCCGTACCGTTCGTCGCCGGTGTGATCGATTGTGATGGGGTCAGCGTGCGTGGAAACGTGGTCAATGTCGAACCTCATCCCGATAACCTCAAGACCGGCATGAAACTCCGACTGACGACTTACTCGATCGGTGAGGACGGGGACGGAGTCGAAGCAATCGGTTTCGGCTTCGAGCCCGCCTGAATCACTGCCCCGAACCCAACCTGCTGAATGATGAGGTACTGATGGCGGCCGACGATATCTACATCCTCGGAATCACGATGACCAAGTTCGGCAAGCACCCGACGCGCGATGTGCTCGATCTGGCGTCGGAGGCGACCATGGGTGCGTTGGCCGATGGGAACGTGTCGATGCGTGACATGGGCATCATCGCGGCCGGGAATTTGTCCGGCATGGGTACTGGACTCGGCCAGGACGTGCAGAAGCAGGTGGGGCAGACCGGTATACCGGTATTCAACGTGGCCAACGCGTGTGCGACCGGCGCCACGGCGCTACGCACGGTGATGATGGCGTTGAAGGCGGGCGAATCTGACATGGGTCTGGCCGTTGGTGCTGAAAAACTCTCCGGCGCAGGCATGCTCGGTCTCGCCGAGGCTCCGAGTGAGGACCGTTGGGTGCCCAAAGGTCGTTACGGAGCAGTGGCACCTCTTGACGGCCGCATCGGCACCGCCGCAATGCCTGGCGTGTTCGCACAGGTAGGGCTTGAATACGGCCATCGATACGGGGGAGTGTCCTTCGAATTGTTCGCCCGGATATCGGCGAAGAATCACGACCACTCCACGCTGAACCCGCTTGCGGCGTATACCAAATCGATGACTGTCGAGCAGATCATGGGCGAGCCGATGATGGCCTATCCGAATACCCGCGCCATGTGCTCGGCCAATTGTGATGGTGCCGCCGCGGCGGTCCTGGTCACCGGGGAGCGGCTCAAATCGATGTCCTCGCAACAGCAGAAGCGGGCAGTGAAGGTGTCCGCGTCGGTGCTGACCACCGACCCATGGGAGGAGGGCTGCCAAGTCCTGCCGAACATCAACACGCTGACCCGCAACGCCGCGAAGCTGGCCTACGAACAGGCCGGCGTGAGCCCGGAAGATCTGGACCTCGTCGAACTGCACGACTGTTTCGCCACCGCGGAGTTGGTCCACTACGACAACCTGATGCTGTGCCCAGAGGGCGGCGCCGTGGATTTCTTCGAGTCCGGGGCGCCCACCAGGGAGGGCAAGACGCCCGTCAATGTGTCCGGTGGACTCGAGTCGAAAGGACATCCCATCGCGGCCACTGGAATCGCGAATGTCTGGGAGATCTGTCACCACCTGCGCGGCGAGGCCGGTCCACGGCAGATTCCGAATGCTGTTGTCGGCCTTGCTCATGTCATCGGCCTGGGCTCGACGTGCGGTGTGCACATCTTGGAGAAGTCTGCCGCATAGATTGGCTTCCAAGGCCGGCGGCTGATGACTTATTGAATTTGCATTACTAATTCGGATAGGGTACGCGCATGGGTGATCTCCGCATGTTGATCGACGGAAAACTCGTCGAGGCAGAGGCAGGCAAAGTCTTCGACAACATCAACCCTGCTACCGAGGAGGTGCTGGGTCAGGTTGCCGACGGTTCGCCTTCAGACATGGCAGCCGCCGTCGCCGCCGCCCGATCGGCCTTCGACAACACGCCGTGGTCCACCGACACCGAACTGCGGAAGCGCTGCATCGATCAGCTCAAGGCCGGCCTCGAGAGCGAGCAGGAGGAACTCCGTCAAGATCTGGTCGCCGAGGTCGGGACACCTATCACGTTGACCTACGGCCCGCAGCTCGACGCTCCGTTGAGGGAGGCCCTTTCGTGGCCCCGAGACATGATCGACGAGTTCCAGTGGTCGCGTTCGCTCGGAGCCGCCGATGCTCTGGGCTGGGGGATGCAAACCGAGCGGGTCGTATGGAAGGAACCGAAGGGTGTCGTCGCGGCCATCGTCCCGTGGAACTTTCCCGTCGAGCTGACGCTGACGAAGCTCGGGCCGATCCTCGCCATGGGCAACACCTGCATATTGAAGCCGGCACCTGATACGCCGTGGAATGCGACGCGGATCGCACGTGTCGTCGCCGAGAAAACCGAAATCCCACCGGGTGTCGTCAACGTCGTCCCGTCCAGGGACCACATGGTGGGTGAGGTGCTCACCAAGTCGCCGGATGTCGACATGATCGCCTTCACCGGATCGACTGCGACCGGGCGTCGGATCATGGAGGCTTCCGCGAGCACCATCAAGGACGTTTTTCTCGAGCTGGGTGGTAAGTCGGCTGTGGTCGTGCTCGACGACGCGCCGTTGGACCAGGTGATGGCCACCGCTGCCATGGCCTGCGTCCACGGTGGCCAGGCGTGTGCTCAGGCTTCTCGAATGCTGGTGCCCCGCAGCCGTTATGACGAAGCCATCGAGCTCGCCAGGGCCAGCTTCGAGGATTGGAAGTACGGTGACCCGACCGTATTCGAGAACATGCAGGGCCCGCAGGTCAACAAGCGTCAGCAGGAGCGTGTGCTCGAACTGTTGGCGAGCGCTCCCGCCCAAGGCGCCAGGGTCATCTTCGGAGGCGGCCGTCCTGCTCACCTCGAGAAGGGCTTCTATGTCGAGCCGACGTTGTTCGCCGACGTCACCAACGACATGCGCATCGCACAGGAGGAAGTCTTCGGCCCGGTGTTGAGCCTGATTCCCTACGACGGCGACGAGGACGCCATCCGCATCGCCAATGACAGCACGTACGGACTGTCCGGCGCCGTCCATGGCGAACACGACCACGCGCTCGCGGTGGCGCGAAAGATTCGCACCGGCACGCTGAGCATCAACGGCGGCATCTGGTACGGCGCAGATGCGCCCTTCGGTGGCTACAAGATGTCGGGCATCGGTCGACAGTGCGGTATAGAAGGACTCGAAATCTTCACCGAAACAAAGCTCTTGGGTTGGCCTGCAGGCTGAGACGTGACGGCTGCCGACGGAATCTTCGGAGGTAGATCCACTTCGTAAAGAAGCGGCGCCGCGATCGAGGGAGGTTCGGATGTCGAATGTGCACGGGCTCGAACCGATCAAAATCGGCTTTCTGACCGACTACATCGCTGGCAGCCTCGCGATCGACGACAAGACGATCTACACCCAGCCGATGGAGCTGGTGTTCGGCAAAGGGTATGAGTCAGGGATCATTCACCGGCCCGTCGAGGTCGTTTCCCGGACGGTGCAAGGTCTCCCGAGGGGCAATGTGAGGGTGGTGATCGACGCGTTCGGTGAGCTCGTCGAGGAAGGGTGTCTCGCCGTCATCGGACCGGGCATCAGCGACAACGCCATACCGCTGCGCCGTGAAATCGAACGCCGGTTCCGCGTGCCGGCCATCAGCGTGTGCGGATCGGAGGAGTGGCTCGGCAAGTGGACCTTTGTGCTACCGAACGGGTCGATGACCGATGAGCCGATTTTCTGGGCACAGATGTTGAAAAGACATGGCCATTCGACCGTCGGACTGCTGATTGAACAGGCGTACATCGGATTCAACTACGCAGAGAACTTCCGTCGCGCCGCCAGCGCTGAGGGCATCACAATTCGGGCCGAGGAAACCGTATCGCAGACCGGACAGGACGTTTCGGGGGAGATCGCACGACTTCATCGCACCGGAGCAGATGCGCTTGTGCACTGCGGATTCGGACTCGCACTCGGACATGCTGGGTTCAATGCTGCTCTGGATGACTTGGGCTGGGATCCGCCGAGATACTCGGTACTGCATTCGAGACTGCGTTCAATGAGCACCTGTGGGACGCAACCAGAGGGTGGATCGGGCTCGAGCAGTACGACGAAGGCAATCAGGTCGCTCAACAGTTCCTCGATGACTATGAAATTGCGTACGGTCATCGGCCGGCGGCTATTTTTCCTATATAGTTAGAAAACTGTGTGCCTTTGTGGGTTCGACCCTGGTAGCCGTGAATCCGAGGACGGCCACCGGCACGCCACGCGCCGCCGCCAGGAGCGGGCGTCGTTTTCTCGCCGTGTAAGAAAAGATTCGGTGCCGGTAAGGAGGAGGGTTTGTGGTTCATCTACCCATGGCGGGTGTCAGAGTTCTTGAGGTGGCTCAATTCACATTCACCCCGGCGGCGGGTGCGGTACTGACAGAGTGGGGCGCCGACGTCATCAAGGTTGAACACGCCGAGACCGGCGACGCGCAACGTGGTCTGCGCATCGGCCCCTACGCCCCGGCAGAAGGATCTTTCGCCCCCATCATGGACCACCCGAATCGGGGTAAGCGCAGCATAGGCGTGGCGATAGAGACCCCCTCCGGTCGCGAGGTGCTGATGGACCTCGTTCGCACATCGGACGTCTTCTTGACCAATTTCCTTCCTGACGCACGGCGTCGGCTGGGAATCGACGTCGAAGACCTGCGCAAGGTGAACCCGAACATCATCTACGTTCGCGGCAGCGCTCACGGTCAGCGTGGCCCCGAGTCGGAAAGCGGAGGCTTCGACGGGACCGCATTCTGGTGCCGCGGCGGAAGTGCGTGGAGTGCGACGCCACCGGACTGCCCGCGGCCGATCTCCATGCCAGGTGGTGCCTACGGCGACACCATCGGAGGAATGACCATCGCCGGTGGTATCGCCGCGGCACTCTACGCCCGACAGGCGACGGGCGAGCCGTCTGTTGTCGACGTCTCGCTCCTCGGGGTCGGGATCTGGTCCATGGCGTTGAACGTGTCGAACGCCTTGATGACCGGTACGAATATCGAGCAGCCGCCCTTGAGCGCACCCGTGGCGGCGATCGCCAATCCGTTCGTCGGCTTGTTCGAGACGTCTGACCATCGGTGGCTCACATTGTCGATCCTGCAGCCCGGACGCTACTTCGCCGACACCTGCAAGCACCTCGGCCTCGACCACCTGACAGAGGATGAGCGCTTCGCCACTGCCGAAGGGATCATGGCTGGGACGGACGAAATCAGGGAGCAGGTCACGCGCGCCCTTGCGTCCCAGCCCTTTTCCTACTGGCTCGATCGCCTACAGACGTTGGAGGGGCAGTGGGCTCCGCTGCAGAATCAGCTCGAACTCGGTGCCGACCCGCAAGTGCTGGCCAACGGCTACCTCGTCGATGTCGTTGATGCCGAGGGCGGTACTCGTCGACTTGTCGCCAATCCGGTGCAGTTCGACGAACAACCTCCAGCCGGTGCGCGCGGGCCGCTCTTTGCCGAACACACCGACGACATCCTTCGCGAACTCGGCAAGACCGAGGACGAGATGATCCAGTTGAAGGTCGAGGGCGCCTGCACCTGACGCGCCTCGAGAGGTCAATCCGCAGGATCCCCGGATTGCCTGGGCAGCAAGCGCTTTCGAATGCCGTCAATGACCCGGGCCAACCCGTATTCAAACAGGTCGTCGCTGTCGAATACGCCTTCGGCGCCCGACACGCTGAAATAGGTGGCCTCTCCACTCACCGGATTCCGCGTGGAATTGTCGAACCACAGCTGACCCGTCATGAACGCCGCCACAGTCGCATACGCCAGCATGACTTCCTGGACGTCCGCGCCCGTCTCCGAAATGATCTTGACGCCCGTCTCGAACAGGCGCTGATATGCGGGGCGAGGCATCCCCGCTTCAAAGGTTTCGGGCAGCATCAATCGGATGCGCCTCAGCTCGCTGCGCACTGAGCGTTCGAACGTCCGTAGCCGAAGATCCCACGGGCCAGGCGGCGGCTCCTTCACCCGGTCAAGCGCGGCGTCGACCACCAAGGCCACCAGAGCTTCTCGGCTCGGGATGTAGTGGTACAGCGCGGCGGCTGTCACGCCGAGGCTCTCCGCGAGCATGCTCATCGTCAGCTGGCCGACGCCGACATCTCCGGCCAGCTTGGTGGCGGTTTCCAGAATGTCGGAAAGACTGATTACCGGGGGACGCCCCAGCGACGTGGCCTGATGAGCCGCACCACGTTTGCGGGTTGTTCGAGCCATACCGGAATCAGGCCTCCTGCCGACTCAAACCAGCACAATATCTAATCGGCGGCAATATCATCCACCAACGTCAAGTATTGCACGTGCACCGACTCCGCGCGCGGGGTGGCCTCTGGGATGCAAAGAGCAGCAGAGCTGCGACGTCAGTTGAATACAAGGCGCCTCCCTTGACTTTTCTAGTGATACTAGGAAAAGTGTCGCTCG
Organism: Actinomycetes bacterium; assembly: GCA_023415515.1. GTDB lineage: Bacteria > Actinomycetota > Actinomycetes > Mycobacteriales > Mycobacteriaceae > Mycobacterium. Next base: position 51,315 of record JAEZKH010000435.1, on the reverse strand, counting down.
AGACCGATCAGCTTGGGGTAATAGAGGAGTACCGATGCGTCTAGAGGGCAAGGTCGCGTTCATCACCGGCGCGGGACACGGGCAGGGGCGGACGCACGCGATCCGTCTTGCCGAAGAGGGCGCCGACATCATCGCCGTCGACATCTGCGAACCGGTCCCGAGCGTGCCCTACCCCATGGCCTCGAAAGAGGAGCTCGACGAGACCGTCAAGGAAGTTGAATCCCGCGGCCGTCGCATCGTCGCACGCGTCGCCGACGTCCGGTCGCGCGAACAGCTCGCAGACGCCGTCAGGGCCGGAGTCGACGAGTTCGGCCGGCTCGATATCGTCTGCGCCAACGCGGGTGTGCAATCGATGTACGACGAATACCTGGGGCAGTCATGGATCGACGGTGTCGACATCGACCTGTTCGGCGTGCACCACACCATGGCGGTTACGTTTCCCCATCTCGGTGAGGGGGCCTCCATCATCATCACGGGATCGACAGCGGGCATGATTCCCGGCCTCGTCGACAATCCGGCGCTCGGTTTCGGTGGCGCCGCGTACGCATGGTCCAAGCGCATCCTGTCCCAGTACACCGAGGTCGTCGCCCTACACCTGGCGCCCAAGTTCATCCGGATCAACTGCATTCATCCCACCAACTGCGACACCCAGCTGCTCAACCACGAAACCGTTTACAAAGCGTTCCGCCCCGACATGGAGAATCCAACGAAGGAAGATGCGATCCCGGCGTTCACCATGATGCAAGCCATGCCGATTCCGTTCATCAAGCCCGAAGACATGTCTGATCTGGTCGCTTTCCTTGCCAGCGACGATTCCAAATTCATCACCGGGCAGAACATCCGCGTCGACGCCGGATCGATGCTGAAGGCAGGTCGGCCAATCGGCACGTGAAATCGGGATGCGGCGCGACACTGGGGGCGTAGCGCGCTTGGGACCGTTTACGACGAGCGGCGCGCGACGAGGTTCGCGAGCAGATAGGGGCGGATAGTTCCCATGGCGCAGCACACCTTCGCGCCGGAAGACACGAGCATTGTCCGCTCAGACGCGACCGCTCGGGTGGCCGGAGACAAGCCGAAGCGAGCATCCACCCCGGCGATAGATGGTGTGAAACGGACGCTGAATCGGATCGTGCGCATGCCGGCCAAGAGTGCCGCCACCACGGGACGCGGCCTGCAACTGTTTGTCGACGTCATCCGCTACTCGGTGACCGATGCGCTGTCGCTGAAGTTTCCGTTCGGCGAGGCCGTCACACAGGCGTGGGTTCTGTTCAAGGTGACTGCGGTGCCCGCGCTTCTGATGGCCATTCCGTTCGGTGCTCTGGTCACCGTGGTGACGTCTGGTCTCGTCAATCAGCTCGGAGCGACGTCACTGCTCGGCGCGGCCAGCGGGGTGGGCGTGATCCGCCAAGGTGCGCCTATCACAGCGGGCCTGTTGATGGGCGGTGCGGCCGCATCGGCGATCGCCTCGGACCTCGGGGCACGTGAGATCCGCGAGGAACTCGACGCCATGCGGGTCCTGGGTATCGATCCGGCTCAGCGTCTGGTGATGCCGCGATTCTGGGCGCTCGTGGGGATCGCGCCGATTCTCGGCATCTTGATCATGGTGTCGGGGACGGCGACCGCGTTCATCATGTCGGTCAACTTCACCCAGGTGACGCCAGGCAGCTTCTGGCTGTCGTTCGGCTCGTTCGCGAAAATGGTCGATGTCTATTTCGCCATAGGGAAGACGCTTGTCTTTGCGGCAATAGTGGTGATCATCTCCTCGTTACGGGGAATGGAAGCCAAAGGCGGTCCGCGCGGTGTCGCTGACGCGGTGAATTCGTCGGTGGTTCTGAATGTGGTCTGTATCGTGTTCGCGAACCTCGCCATCACGCAGCTGCAAACGATGTTCTTCCCGCTGGAAGTGGCGTAATGGTTACCACCAAAGGCGCGGTGCCCTCTGCTTTTTGGACAACGCGACTCGTCACGTCAGCCACAGCTCCGCCTCTTCGGGGTTTTCGGTCGGTCGGCCAGGTCGCCTATTTCCTTGTACAGACCATCTGGCTGTTGCCGCTGACAGTCCGCAAATATTCGAAAGAGACGCTGAAACAAGTCAACGGTCTCGCGTGGGGTCGCGGATCGCTCATTGTCGACGGCGGCGTGATCAGCGTGCTGCTACTCCTCGGAATCGCGCTCGGGGCTTCGCTCGCCATCGAGGCACTTTCCATTCTGAATCAGATCGGCTTCGGTGCTCTCTCCGGGCTGATCTCCGGCGTGGGCTGTGTCCGAGAAATCGCGCCTCTGGTAGGGGGTATCGCATTTGCGGCGCAGACGGGCTGTCGAATGACGGCGGAGATCGGCGCTATGCGAATCGGTGAAGAAATCGACGCCATCGAATCCATGGGTGTTCGGCCTATACCCTTCGTGGTAGGCACCCGTTTGATCGGCGCTCTCACTTGTGTGATCCCCGGCTACATGCTGACGCTGATAGCCACGTTCGTCGTCATGGACACGGTTGTGGTGAAGCTCTACGGGCAGCACGCAGGCACCTTCAATCACTACTTCGTCGAGTTCCTGACGCCGAGGGATCTCGCGTACTCGGTGATCAAAGTCGCCGTCTTTTGTGCGGTTGTAACGCTAATCCATTGCTACTACGGGTATTTCGCCAGTGGTGGTCCGGAGGGGGTAGGCCGCGCGTCGGGGCGCGCGGTGCGGGCGAGCATGGTCATGCTGATGGTGATGGATTTCACATTGACCGTGCTACTGTGGGGCCTCCAGCCGGTGTTTGTGTTCAAGGGCTAGGTGATTTGTTTGCTGATGCACACGTCTGCGGAAGCTGAGACGCGAAGGCTGACGATCATCGGCGCCGTGCTGGCCCTTGTCGTTGCGCTTGCAACGACATTGGTGATCGTCAAGCCATTCCGAGGCCAACCCGACAATCAGGTATCGATTGCATTCGTGACTCCGTATATTGCTCAAGGCGTCATCGAAGGCACCCCAGTGGTCATGCACGGCGTCGAGATAGGGAAGGTCACCGGCATTTCCAGCGTTTCTGATGGTCGCATTCGTGTGGGTGCGGATCTTCAGAAGACCCCGATTGCCGGTTTGACCGATACCATGCGAATTGATTTCCGGCCCGTCAACTATTTCGGTGTGAGTGGCATCAACATCATTCCAGGCGTCGGAGGCCAAGCACTGAGAAATGGGCTTCTCATACAGGCCGACCCGCGCGGAAATTTCACTCTGCAGGCAATGCTCACGCGTTTTGGTGAGCTCTCGAATAATGTCATCACGCCCCAATTGGTAGGCGTCATCGACCGGATCACTCGGTATACCGATGCGCTGAATCCGTTGATTGAAACCGTGTTCATAGCGACAAATACGCTGGCCGAGGTGCAAACGGTGTCCACCCAGCGACTATTGGCGAACGCTACGGGTATCGGTGTGACCATTCCTGGTCTGTTGAACTCCATCACAGACTCGGGCGACGCCGTCACGCATGGGGACAACAACTGGATGCACGAGGGTATGGGCGACCTCAGCGATTATCAGTGGTACGAGGAGTGGGGAGTCCCGCACTGGAATGCGATCGTCGACGGGATCTTCGGATCGGTTGGAAAGGTGGAGTCGTCGCACATCGGCGACCTGCTGCCGATGATCAACGGATTCAAGGCGATCACGGACACGGCTGCCCCGCTGCTGCGGCCCGAGGGCGTCGGTGACACGTTGGTTGAGCTTCGCCGCCGATTCGAGACGTTGTACGGCGGAACCGCTGAGCAACGAGCCCTGCAGGTGCGCATCGTGCTCGACAAGCTCCCGGGGGTTGCCGCTCCGATCGATGCCATGGGAGGGCCGTGATGAAGCCCATCGCCGCCATCTGGCGGCTCTCGTTGACCGTCGTCGTGGCGGTGGTGTGCCTGATCCTGCTCGCGAGTGCCATCACCAGGCCGGTGGAGCCGGAAGTCCGTTCCTACACAGCTGAATTCACGGATGTCTCCGGGTTGTACACGGGTGCCGATGTCCGTGTCCGCGGAGTGCCTGCCGGCAAAGTGCAGTCCATTGAATTGAAGCGCAGAGACGGGCAGAGCGTCGCCGCTGTCGCTTTCACCCTCGAGAACCGCTACGGTTTCGTCGGCGACTCGAGCCTCGCAATCAAGTATCAGTCGTTGACGGGTTCGCGGTATGTCGACGCGGTGAATACAACCGAGGCATACCAGGAAACCGACCTGGTGAGAAACGTGCCTGTGTCGATGACGTCGCCGTCGTTCGATGTCACGCGGCTGTTCAACGGGCTTCAACCGGTGCTCGCGACACTCAGTCCCGAGGACGTCAACAGGTTCACTGAGAATGCCGCCGCGTTCCTCGCTGGTGACGGCGACGGGCTCGGGCCCATGCTGAAGAGCATCGACACCCTGACGAGGTTCGTCTCGGATCGTCAGCAAGTAATCGCAGTGCTGATGCGCAATCTCTCTGTCGTCGCCAACGCGATGGGCGGTAACTCGCAGAACATGGTTCAGATGCTCGATTGGATCAATGAGCCTCTGGACGGCGTGTTGTCTGTCTTGGACGAATTCCGCAAGACCGAGCTCTACAGCACCGACTTCTTGAAGCCGCTCACGGCGGTTCTGACCAACGTCGGATTCCCCGTGCAAGGCAACAGCGCGGAGAGCTTCATCTATCAGCACCCCGACGTCGCCCTGGACACCAACGTCACCAGCATCAACGAAGGTATGGACCGGCTCTTCGGGAACATCGACCAGTTCATCGATGCGTTCAAGTTGGTGCCCGTCATGTGGGAGACGATTGGACCGCCCTCGGCGCCCAGCGACCCACTGCCGTGCTCCCGTGGCCGCTTCCAGCTTCCGGAGCAGATGGACGTCCTTCTCAATGGGCAGAGGGTGGTGCTGTGCAACCGCTGAAAGCACTGCGAAACCCCACGGTGTGGGGCGCCGGGGCGCTGGTCCTCGTCCTGGTGGTGTCCCTTGTCGCCGGTTGGCTGTACATCAGCCCGCCCGGTCAGAGGTTCGTCACCTTCTACACCGACGATGCCGCATCGGTCCATGCCGGCGACCCGGTCCGGATAGCAGGCATCAACGTGGGCAAAGTATCCGACCTCGCGTTGGAGCAAGACCGGGTGCGGGTCAGGGCGAAGGTCGACGGCGACGCGTTCGTCGGCGATCAGTCGCAGATCGAGGTCCGCATGCTCACCGTCGTGGGCGGTTACTACGTCAACCTCGTGTCGTTGGGTGACAAGCCCTTGGGTGCTACGCCGATTCCGCTTGACCGCGTGCGGATGCCCTACAGCTTGATGACCGTCCTCGCCGACACCACCAAAGTCACCGACAACCTGGAGGGAAATCCCCTCAAGGATTCGTTGGATCAGCTCCAGAGTGGGCTTGCCGGTGACAACGTCGCGACGATCTCCTCAGTCATCGACGCCGGCAACAGCCTGATGTCGACGATTCAGAAGCAGCGCGGTCAACTCACGTCGATCCTCAATTTCTCCAACGAGTACATCAATGCGTTGAACGGGTACAACGACGGAATCAGGACGCTGGTCCGCAAAGTCTCGATCGTCATCCAGACGCTTGTCATCTACGGCAAGAAGTTCGGCGACGGAATCACCGCGTTCGCCGACGTGCTGGGTCAGCTCTCGCCCATCGCCTACTTCTACCGCGACCATCGGGCCGACTTCATGGAGAAGGTGCGACATTACCTCGAGACCGCGCGGATGTGGTCGGAGCACAACGGTGCGGTGATCCGTTCACTGCGGGTCATCGAAAACAAATTCCAACGAGTCTTCGACGCGCAGAACGCACCACCGGATCTCTTGGCCACCGATCTGTGCATGCCGATGCCAGGGAGTCCCTGCTGATGATCGTGGCGAATCCACAACGTATCCGTCAGATGATCGCCACGGCGGCAGCGGCCGTATTGGCCGTATCCGCCGTCGGCTCGTGTGGCTCGTCGCCAAAGAACGCCAGCGCCGACTACTGCGCAATGATGCCCGACGCCGTGGGCCTGTACGCGGGCAATCCGGTCACCCAAATGGGCTACCCGATCGGCACGGTCACCTCGGTCTCGCCGGGAACCTCCAGTGTGAGAGTGGATTTCACCGTGACCGAACCTCGCCGGCTTCCCGTCGACGTCAAGGCGGTCATCAGGTCCACTTCGCTGCTCGCCGACCGAACCCTCGAGCTCGTCGGTAACCCCGGCCCGGCTCCACAACTCACCGCGGGCGGATGTATCCCGTTGGACCGCTCGTTCACGCCCAAGAGCCTGTCGCAGGTCGTCGGTTCCACTGCGAAACTGATCAACTCCATCAGCCCCGACGGTTCGACGAACGTCGCCGATACCGTTCGTGGACTCGATCAAGCAATGCATGACACCGGTCCTCGATTCAACGAGCTGATGACGACCACTTCGGCGGTGCTCGACAGCCCCGACCAAGCGATCAGCTCGATGGCAGCGGTCATCATCAACCTCGCTCAACTGACATCGTTCGTCAGGGAGCTGAGTGGCCCGTTGAAGCAAATCATGTTGGATCTGCAGACAACCTTGCCCAACATCATCAGGGTGGTCGAGCCCGTTGGACAGCAGCTGTTCGGCACGTTGTACCTCTTCAAGATGGCCTCCGACATCGAAGCCACGCTGGGTGAGCCGATGCAGGCCACGTTGGACGCGACAGGGCTCGCCCTGCGGAAGTTGTCGGCTCACGCACCCCGGCTGGCCAACCTTCTCAATCCGGTGCCGTGGTGGATCAACACGGCGGCCAACTATTTCAACGCGCACGCGGCCCGCCACGTGATCAGGTACCGGCCGCCCATGTACCGAATCCGCACTCCCGACGGAGTCGCCATGTGCAACATCATGAACGCGAGCGCGCCGGGCAGTTGTGCCAACGTCCAAGGCACGCCGTACGCCGTCGACGTCGCCCTGCTGCAGTACGTACTGACCCAGGCGGCGAACCGGTGAGCCGCCGTCTGTGCGCGATCGCGGCTGCAGTCGGCGCAGTGGCGTTGTCGGCGAGCGTGTCCGGGTGCACCGTGATCAACGTGAATTCGCTGCCTCAGCCCGGGAAGAACTATAGCGGCGGATACGACATCACCCTTCAGTTCGAGAATGTGCTCAACTTGCCTGACCGAGCGAAGGTCGTGATGGGGGGAAGTGAGGTCGGGGCCGTCACGGAGGTGACTGTCACGAACCGGCAGGTTGACGTCACCGCTCAGATCGATCCCAGTGTCAGCATCCCGGCGAATGTCCACGCGGCCCTCGAGCAGGCGACCGTGCTGGGGGACATTTACCTGAGCCTCGATCCGCCCGATGACCAGCCTGCGGCACCGCCATTGCCGCCCGGCGGCACAATCCTGTTGGCGCAGACCACGTCTCCGCCGCAACTGGAGGACACGCTCGCCCACCTCGCCGACTTCGTGTCCAGCGGATCCATCCAGCGTCTGCAGAACACGATCATCGGCGTCAATCGGGTGACACCGCCGGAGCCGGCGCTGCGCGGTCTGGCATCGCAAGTGACGGCCGACCTGAGAGACCTGTCGGACAACATCGACGTCGTCGACCTCATGCTCAACGCCGTATCGGACACCGGCACGATCTTGCACGACCGACTTTCCTCGGCGCAGTACTGGTTCTCGCCGAGGGGCATGCGAGGTTTCGACCGTGCGATGCAGACGTCCAAGTACCTCGGCAAGCTCTTCCCGTCGGTCGGCAGCGTCTACACCGGAGGCTACTGGCTGGTGCCATTCCTGCAGTCCTTAGTCCAGTCGACTGACGCATTGAGGCGTTCCAAGTGGGCCTGGGAGGACGAGATGCCTGCCTGGCGGACACTTTTCACCGACACCTTCCTACCGCAGGACAAGTATCCGGCCATCAACATCACCTCGATCGTCGGCCCTGACGGGCGTGAGCTGTCGGGCAACGTCACCGATGTTCTGCGCATGCTGGGTGCAGCACCATGAGGGTACGGGATCTGTTCACATTCGTTGTCTTCGTGGCGATGATCGCGCTCGGGGTGGGTTATATCTGGTCGCTCGGCGTTCGCGTCGCGCCACCGTCGGACCGGACAAACCTATCCATGCAGGTGGCCGACATCAACGGAATCCTGTTGGATTCGAACGTCCTGCTGCGAGGCGTTCCGGTCGGCAAGGTGACGGGCATCACGTCGTCAGTCGACGACGCAACCATCGACTTCTACATCGACGGCCGCTACCAGGTGCCCGTTGACAGCGAAGTACGACTCGAGAACCTTTCGGCACTCGGTGAGCCCTACATCGGGTTGGTTCCGCGGGTCGACGACGGCCCGATGCTGCGAGACGGTCAACACATTGCCACGGAGCGCATCGTCCAACCACCGTCGATCTCCGAGCTGGCCGTGAGTATCTCCCGAGTCCTCAATCAGGCCGATCCCGAGGCGCTCAGGCGAGTCGTCGGCGAATTCGACAGCGGGCTTCCTGACCCGAACTCGGTGTTGCCCAATCTTTCTCGCACAGCGATGCTACTCAGAAACGTCACCGCTGATATGAACGGCCGCGGCCGAGTTCTGCTCGACAACTTTCAGGCGCTGCTGCAGAACGCCGACTGGGTCGGCCCGTTGCTTGCCGACATCACCCCGGGCTTCCGGACGGTCGGCCTGTCGGCGGGCGTGCTCTTCTCCGGTTTGCAGATCGATCGCGCACTCGGGGGCGTCACCATCTATGACCAGGTGAATCGGCTGATCGATCGCATCCAAAAGCTCCTGGACGACAGCGGCGGTGACATCAAGGTGCTCGGTGAAGCGCTACTACCGCATCTTCAGGGCATTGCGGGCTCGTTGATGAACTTCGACACGGGTCAGATGTTGGCAAATGTGCTGGAGTCGGTGCCTGCCGACGGCACGATCACATTGAACGTCGATGTTCCCTAGACCATGGCGATGACAGGTGAGAAACAGGATGAGAGTCAGAGGTCGGAAACGATGACCGACAAGCAGACAGGCAGCGTGCAATCCGCTGCGTCCAACGGCACGGACGATCGGGAAGCCGACGAGCAGGAGGCGGTCCCCGCTGACGTCTCGACGAAAGACACCGCGCCGACGGTCGCCGACGACGAGACCAAGTCTGAGCGCGGGCGCCTGCAAGCGTCGATCTCGGTGCGCTCCCTTCTTTTTGCCGGGTTGATCGCCGCCCTTGTCGCAGGTATCGGCGTCATGGTGTGGCTGTATGTCGGCGCGAAAAGCCAACTCGACCAGCAAGCCCGGGAGGCCGCAGACAACACGCGGGCCGAGCAGATCGCACTCGATTACGCCACGAACGCCGCGGCGATGAACTTCAAAGACATTCCCGCGTGGAAAGGCAAGCTCGTCGCAGGGACCAGCCCCGAACTCAAAGACAGGTTGGGCGAGGCGGCAGACCAGATGGAGCAGATCCTTGTTCCACTGCAGTGGGATTCGACGGCCCGGCCGCTGGCCGCCAAGGTGAGGTCCAAAGTCGGCGGCGCCTACATCGTGGACGCCTTCGTCAGCGTCATGACGAAGACGGCGCAGGGCCCGGACCCACTGCAGTCGACGGCCACCTACAGCGTGACCGTCGACAGCGATCGAGACTGGCAGATCACCGATGTGGGCGGCATCGGCGCAGCGGTGCAGAGCCGATAGGAGCAGCAGGTGATGGATGCTCTGCGGCGGACGGCGACGGCGGTCTGTGTCGTGGTGGGCGCGATGGTGACGCTGACCGCGGCGATGTGTGCGACCGCAGGAGCAGACCCGGTAACCGGTGGGGAGATGCCCTCCGATGACCAGCTGATCAAGCCGCTGCCGATCGTCGTCGTCGAGCCGACGAACTGGGTCCCGAAGTTCCCGTTCCCCTTCAGCGAGACCCGCAATATGGTCACCGAAGCGGACATCAATGCCGAGCGTGAACTCTGCCAGTGGTACAACGCGCAATACGGAATGCTGATCGACCAGATCGACCGGCTGCAGTTCAACAGAATCCAGCAGAACGGGCCCGGCGTGCGCATCGGGTCGGGCACCGACTGGGATTACAGCTTCGGAGCTATTCAAGAACAGGTCGACATCGTCACGGCGAACATGGACAGGGCCATGGACTTCATCACCCCTCGAGTGCAGGCGTTCACTATCAACAATGACTATGTCGGTGACATCTACCTGCCGCTGTTTCAAGCGCACAGCTTCTACGTTCTATGGCAGAACCTGGCCAACGTGAACGACGGGATCAAAGCCCACCAGCCCAATTGGTTCACCGGACCGTCGGTACAACTGCTCAAGCGCGCAGGCAGCGAGATCAACAGGTCACATGTGTGTTGGTGAGTGTGTGAGAGAGACAACGATGTCGAGGCATATGGTGATCGGAAGTATGCTGCGGACCGCGTCATCGGCATCCATCGTTCTGCTTGTCATCGTCGGCCTCGTGCCTGCGCCGGCTGCACGTGCCGACGCCACAGACAACCTGCGATCGGCGGTGGCGCAGGTCCGCGCCGGAACGTCCTGCGGAGCGCTCCGCCCCGACCCTGTGATCGACCAGGTTGCGGCCAAGGTCAACCAGTCAACCCAGAACTACATGGAACACCAAGCGACGCAAACACCGATAACCGACCCGATCACCGGTCTGAAAATTCTTGGCTACCAGGGCAACAAGGCCAGTCTCCTCCAAGGAGCCTCGACCGCGGATGCCGACTCGATCAAAGCGTTGATACTGCAAGGCTACGACAAGATACCCGACTGCTCGTACACCGACATCGGTGCCAACATGCAGCAAAACGAGCGGACAGGATACTGGCTGACCGCAGTGGTTCTGGCGGGCGCTTGATGGGGGAAACCGGATGAATCGACTCCGCTTGGTGGTTGTTGCGCTGTTTACCACCGCTCTCGGGATACCGTCGGCTCCGGAGACTCACGCCGCAGTGCCCGTCACCTACGAGGTGGTGTCGGCCGAAATCGGCTCCGCGAACGTCGAATTCTTCGACGGCCACATTCGTCAAGCGCTGCTGAAGGTGCCCCTGCCGTGGCGGATGACGGTGTCCTTGGACAATCCCGCCAGCCTCGGGACCGACGTGGCCGAGATTCGTGCCGACTGGCGATGGGCAGCGGCCCCGAACAGATGGGTGACGGTACGCGTGTACTTCGGGGACAGCATTCGCTGCGCCAACACACTGGATGTGGGGAATGCATCCTGCTACGGCACAACAGGATTCGACAACTCCTGACCTAATGAGGTCAAGGAGTGACGGCCGCCACGCTGATCAGCGAAAGGATTCCAACGATGTCGCATCGCCTCCGTCGATGTCCGACGGTGATCGGATCCGCGCTCGCTTTGGCGCTCTCGACCGCATGGCCCGGCTATGCGGACCCGGCACCGGATCCATCCATATCGCCGTTTCCCGACTTCGACACGATAACGGCGTGGTACACCCAGCTGCCCGCCGAGGACTTCTTCATCCCCAACAGTTCGGGCGTCTGGTTCGTGTCTCCCACCGGGCTCAACTGCGGAATATGGACCTGGGGGAGTTTCGGGTGCACCGGCGACATTCCGGGCATCCCCGCAGGCGAACGCCACATCGCCTGGTTCAACGGAAACCGCTCGGTCCACCACGGGTGGACGGCGGCCATTCAGTTCCCTGGCGGCCAGGCCGAGCGCCCACTGCCCCCGGGAAGCTACGTCAGCTACGCCACTCCAGGCTCGGGTGCCACCACGTGTGCTGTGACGCCGGAGGGGAACACCTACTGTGAACACGGTGAGTTCAAGTTTCTGACGACGCCGAACGGCACCTGGTTCAAAGCATGGAACGACCGGGATTCCTATATCTGCAACAGTTACGGCACTTGTCCGCCCTGACGACCGCGCCCATCGATGTCAGAGTCGCCTTCCTTGACGGTCAATTGAGACGCGCACTACCGCCGAGGCCGATCTCCATCACAACGCCGGTCAGCACACCGGGGTCGGTGACGAGGTGCATCACCGCCCGTGTCACGTCTTCGGCCCCGAGCCATGGTTCGGGGATGGGGTTGATCCGTTTGGCGCGCTGCACAATCGCTTCGTCGGGGACCCTGCCCGGCGGGATGGCCATCGGCGTGGCCACCGTGCACGGGCATACCACGTTGACGGTGATCCCCTCCTTGGCCACCTCGAGGGCCAGTGACTTCGCCATGCCGATGACGCCCCATTTGGTGGCGTTGTACGCGCCGATGTCAGGGATGCCCATGCGTCCGCCCATCGATGACGTGACGACAATTCGACCGAATCCGGTTGTGCGCATTGGCTTAACGGCGGCACGCAGGCAGTGGAAAACGCCGGTGAGATTCGTGCCGACCAACTCCGCCCACATCGTGTCTGTGGTCTCCCAGAGTTTTGTCTGGGGCGAGACGACGCCTGCGTTCGCGACCAGCACGTCCAGGCTTCCCAGATCGGTGACCGCGGCATGCACTGCTGCATCGATCGCCACGGGGTCGCGCACATCGGCTTCCACCGGCACGCAGACACCGCCCGCTTCGGCAACCAGCGCGCACGTTTCTGCCAGGTCGTCGCGGCCGGCGAGCGGGTAGCTGATGCTTGCCATCGGGGCCGGTACGTCCAGCGCAACAACGGCCGCGCCCAACTTGGCCATCGCGACGGCGTGTGAGCGGCCTTGGCCGCGCCCGGCCCCCGTCACCAATGCAACGCGCCCGTCAAGGCGCCCATTGCCACTGCGGTCCAGCACGGCGGGCAGCCTATCGACGGGTGCTCGCGGTGGCCTGTGCCTCCACCAGAGTGTCGACGTAGGTGTCGATTACGGTCCACTTCGGTGTCCAGCCCAGCTGTTTCTTGGCCTTGCTCGAATCCATGATGAGCGGCACGCTGTACAGTTCGGCGACGGCCGCGAAATCTGGGATGAAACGAAAGCGACTAGCGGCGGCAACTCGGTTCATGGCCCGGTAGAGCAGGTTCCTCCCGAACGGTATCGGGCGAAACCCGAAGATGCGGACAATGTCCTCGCTGCTTATCACCCCCTCACTGCAGATGTGATACACACCGGGTTCGCCGGCGCCGAGGACACACTGCACGATCGCCGATCCGACGTCGTCTTCGTGAATTGCCTGGGTTTCGAAGCGCGGTACCGGCATTGGGATCCGGATGGGTAGCGCGCGGTTTCGCTTGATGAAGCCGCGTAGTCGCTGCAGCCCGCGGCCTGCGCTCTTGTGTCCGACGAGATGAGGTCCCATGACGCCCGGTGTCCGCAGCGTATAGAGATCGATGCCCGGGTTGTTGGCCTCGAGCGCGGTGAGCGCCCGTTCTAGGTCCGCTTTCTGGCGTGCGTAGTCGAAGTACCTGATCGGACGTGGTGCCCATTCTTCGGTCACTCCGTAGGGCATACCGGGATCGAAACCGATCGCCGAGATCGTAGAGGCGAACACGAATCGCTTGGCTCCCGCGGCCGCTGCCGCGGTGAAGGCGTTCAGCGTCCCGTCGATGTTGATCGCGTACGTCGCGGGATCTTTCGGCGAACCGGTGATCGCGAAGGCCAGATGTACGACGACATCGGCACCGTCGAACGCCTGCGCAAGCTCGGCGGGGTTGCGCACATCGCCGGGTCGGTAGGTCATCTTCGACCAACCGTGTTCAGCGGGGTCAAAAGGGCTTCGGGCGATACCGATGATGTCGCCGATACGCTCGTCTACCTCCAGAAGCGGTATCAGGCCGAACCCGAAAGTTCCCGTCGGTCCGGTGACGGCAACTCTTAGTGACTTGTCGGCCACGCTATCAGTCTCTGACCTTGTCGCGCTGTGCTGGTACGACAGGGGGAGTCTTGCCCCACTCGGGCACGCCGTCTTCGGGCTTGGCCATGGGGTTGCCGTCGTCATGCACCCCCGCCCAATGGGCGTGGTTCAGCTCGTGCAGCGAGAAGCACGCGTTGAGCGAGTTGTGGAAGCCCATGTTGTCGACGGTCTGGTTCACTGATTCTTTGACCAGAAGCGCTGCCACAGTGGGTACTTCGGCGACACGTCGGGCGAAATCCAGTGTCATGTCGCCGAGCTGCTCGGTGGGGAAGACTTTGGCGACCATGCCGAGCGCGAAGGCGTCACTCGCGGATATCGAGTCGCCGGTGAGCATCAATTCCTTGGTCTTGCGTGGACCGAACTCCCAGGGATGAGCGAAGTACTCCATCCCGCACATCCCCATCCGGGTACCGACCACATCAGCGAATTCGGTGTTGTCGGCGGCGACGATGAGATCACACGCCCACATCAGCATGAGGCCTGCAGAGTAGACCTTGCCGTGGACTTGGGCGATGGTGATCTTTCGAATGTTGCGCCAGCGCAACGTGTTCTGAAAGAAGTAGTGCCATTCCTGCAGCATCAGGCCTTCCGCGCCCTTTCGGGTGCCGCCGTTGATCTTCCAGGACGGGTGTTGATTCGGTCCCGGTAGGTACTCCTCCTGAGCTTCGGGTGACACCACATCGTGGCCGGCCGAGAACATCTTTCCGGTACCGCCCAGAATGATGACCCGCACGTCGTCATCGGCCTCGGCCGCCATGAATGCGTCGTGGAGCTCGACCAGTAGTCCTCGGTTCTGAGCATTACGGGTCTCTGGTCGATTGAGCAGAATCCGCACCACCTGTCCGTCGTCGTGTCGCTCGACGAGCAGGTACTTGTAGTCGGGCATGGCTGTCCTTCTCTCCGATCCCATTGAGTTCACGTGCGGGCTCGGGTCGCTTGCCCGACCTGCCGTCTGTCGTTCGTGATCGTCGGTTCCGCTATTATCTACGCGGTATAAACTTTAGCGTGCCATACGTGCGGAGCAAGCCCCTTCGCCGCGGTCTGCCGGACTATTGCGGCGTCGGTCATGAATAAGAGGGACGCCAGACAATGCACGACGAGGACCTGACCGAAGAACAGCGCCTTCTCCATCAGACGACCGAACAGTTCATCGAAGAGCAGTTGCCGGTCTCCGCGACCCGCAAGCTCCACGGTGATCCGTTGGGCTATGACAGAACATGGCTGTCACGGACCGCCGACCTGGGCTGGTACTCCATGCTCGTGTCGGAGAAATACGGCGGCGGAAGCATGACCGAGCACCCGCTGATGGATTTGGCGACCATCGCTGACTCGATAGGGCGACACCTGCAGCCCGGCCCGTTCGTCCCGATGAACGTGGTGGGGGCTGCAGTGTCGGAGTACGGCACCGACGCGCAGCGCGAAGAGCTGCTGCCCAAGATCACCGCAGCAGAGGTCGTCGCGACGTGGGCGCCTTTTGATTCCGCGGGGCGGTGGGATGCGGGGGCGGCCCTCGAGGTGCGTCGACTGGGCGATCAGATAGCGCTCAACGGTCTGCGTGGCTTCGTCGCGGACGCGCAATCAGCCGACTACGTGCTCGCGACCGGTCGATGCGATGGCGAGCCGGTTCAGGTGATCGTGCCGGTCGTGACGCCTGGTGTCAGTGTCGAAGCGCTGACCTGTTACGACCTGTCGCGCCGTATGGCGGACGTGTCGTTGGACGACGTACGGCTGCCCGCGGCGGCTCTTCTCGGTGGCGCGGAACCCTGCGGAGCCGCGAGCCTCGAACGTCAGCTGCAGGTCGCGGTGGTGCTGGCATGCTCGGAAACCGTCGGCGCGCTCGATGCGATGTTCTGGATGACGGTCGACTACGCCAAGGACCGCGTCGCGTTCGGCCGTCCGATTGGATCGTTCCAGGCGCTCAAGCACGTCATGGCGGACCAGATGCTGCATCTCGAGAGCTGCAAGGCAGCAACGGCCGAAGCCGCTTCCGCGGTCGACCGCTTCGCCGGCGACGCCGCCGAGATCGCTTCCATGGCGGCGGCATACATCGATGAGCACGCCACGCTGATCGCCCAGGAGTGCCTGCAGGTGCACGGCGGTATCGGCTTCACCTGGGAACACGATCTTCACCTGTACATGCGGCGTGTTCGGACGACCACAAGCATGTGGTGTCAGAAGGCGTGGCATCACGAACGGATCGCGGAGGTGTGCGCGCTGTGACCGCGACCGATGAACTCGATACCTACCGGGCTTCGATGCGGCAGTGGCTGTCGGCGAACCTGCCCCGCCGGCGCGCCGACACCGACGGGGGAATCCCGACGGAGGTCGCCGCCGCGGAGGTCGCTATCGGCCGCCGGTTGCAGAAGAAGGTCTACGACGCCGGCTACCTCGGTATCAACGTCGGAACCGAATACGGCGGTCAGGGTCTGACCGATGCGCACCAGCGCATATGGGTCGACGAGTCCGCCGCATACGACGTTCCGTTACCGGCGGGAATCGCCTCGATCGTGACGATGCGGGTGGTACTGCCGACGCTGCTGCACAACGCCACCGAAGAGCAGAAACAGGAGTGGATTCCGCCGATCCTGCGCGGTGAGGATGTGTGGGTCCAGTTGTTGTCCGAGCCGGACGCCGGGTCCGACCTGGCCGGAATCCGCACCCAGGCGCGACGCGAGGGCGACACATGGATCCTCACCGGAACCAAACTGTGGTCCTCGGGTGCGATCCACGCCGATTACGGCATCTGCTTGGCCCGCACCGATCCGAGCGTGCCGAAGCACCGCGGTCTCACATGGTTCAAGGTGCCGCTGCACGACGAGCGCGTCACGGTGCGCCCGGTCCGCCAGGTCAACGGAAGCCAGGAGTTCTGCGAGGAGTTCCTCGATGGTGTCGAACTCGGTGACGACATGGTCATCGGGACGGTGAACGACGGGTGGAAGGTCGCGAACTCGATGCTCATGTTCGAGCGGGGCGCAGGCCACATCGACCTGTCTCCGTCGACGCCGAAGTCCCGCAGTGAGGCGGCCGCCGATCTCGTAGAGTTGGCGCGGCGAGGCGACGCCGCAGCCGATCCGGCGGTCGCTGCGATCATCGCCGCTCAGCGCACAAAGGACTGGGTTCACGAAGCGCTGACACGCCGCGTCACCACGCGCCTCATGCGAGGGGCCGTCAACCCGGCCACGTCCGCGCTGATCAAGCTGTCGATCGGCACCCGCGGGCCTGATCGCGCGATTGCCGCCCTCGAGATCGCAGGACGAAAAGCCGCCGCCTGGCGCGAGCCGGGTTCGCCGGGCGACAAGTCTGCCAACAACTTCGTCTACGGGCGACAATTCGCGATCGCGGGCGGCAGTAACCAGATCCAGCGCAACATCATCAGCGAACGCGTTCTCGGCTTGCCCCGTGAGCCCAGCTACGACAACGACAAGCCATTCAAGGATGTGATGCGTGACGCGCGGCGCTGGACCGCCGATTGAACCGGGCGGTGCGGATGACTTACCTACGTGATTTCAGGAACTCGGCCTCAATCCCACCCAAACGCAAATCTCGGCGGTACCCGACCCGCATACTGGATGACCAACCGCCCCGAGGAGCGAACCGGTGACCGCGAGCCTGAGAGTGATCGCCGTCGCGACAGTAGGTCTGTTCGCGGCGGCGCTTGTGTCCCCTGCGATCGCCCACGCCGACGAGTTCGTGACATACGAGGTGCTGGCGCAGTCACCGTTCCTGACCGCGGTTGACGTCGACTACACGGACCTTTCCGGGCAGGTGGCCCTGCAGAACGTCGCGCTGCCATGGCGGATGAACGCCGCCGTGGCCGACGCTCACAGCGTGGACACGACGCTTCGCGTCCGGTGGCAGTCACCGGTGCGCTACAAGTGGGTGATCGTCCGGATCTTCACGCGCGGAAGCATGCTGTGTGAATCCATCGCCGACGCGGGCGACACCATGTGTACGGCCAAGGGCTTCTACAGAGGTGAGATGCCCCGCTGGATGCCGCCGATGTCACCTCCCGGCGCAGGCGCACCGTCGTAGTCCTGGCGTCGGTGCCACCAAAGGCGGAAACAATGAGACAGGTTCTGGCACGTCGTCCGGCCATCGCAGCAGCCATCGCCGCACTGATTGCGTGCGGCGTGCCCGTTGTGGCGCCCGCAACGACATCTGCCGCGCCATGTGACGGGGTGGCCTGCGTCGAACACCTCAGGACCGATGCTGTCGGCGGTGCGGAATGTCAGGCGGCGCGGCTGTACGCTTTCGGGCTCGATGCGAGCGGCGACACCTTTATCTGCTATGCCACCTATCGCGACCCGACAACGACCACGTGGGTACCCGTTCCCGGCATCGTGGGAGTGCGGGATTTCGGGGCGCTGTGTGAAGGCGGAGGCGTCGCCCAGTCGCTCGACGGCTTACCGATGGTGTGTCGGGACGGCATCTGGGACCGCTACACGCCCGCGCTGCCGGTTACCTAGACAACCGATCCCAGCAGCGCAGATTACCCTCGCGCGACTTAGTTATATATATTTGAAAATGGTCATCCGTGGCCGCCTCATCGAGACGATGCCTCAGGAGGGGTTCGAACGTGAGCGAACAAGTTCTCTATCCGCCGATGCCCAAGGCCGATCATGTCAGCGAATTCTTCTGGAACGGCGTCGATCGACATGAATTGCTGATCCTTCGGTGCCAGGCATGTGCGAGATACCTGCATCCGCCCAAAGAGGTCTGCCGAAACTGTCTCAGCACCGACCTGGTGCCGGAACGTGTGTCAGGAGACGCCACGCTGGTCACCTGGACGGAGCCCCGAAAAGCTTACGACCCGTACTTCGCGGCCCACCAGCCGTACATCTTCGCCACGGTCAACCTCGTCGAGCAGGAACCGCTGCGATTCGCATCCAATCTCGTTGATTGCACCGGTGATGAGCTGCGGATCGGGCTATCGCTGACCGTCACGTTCCGGGAAGTGGCGCCGGGCTGTACGCTTCCGCTGTTCGAGGTCGCCGGGAAATGATCTCGATGCAAAATCGCGTGGCGATCGCCGGCGTCGGCTACTCGGAAACCGGTCGTAAGCTTCCGTTTTCAGATGATCAACTCGTGACGCAGGCCGTCACTGCGGCGCTCGACGACGCCGGTCTGAAGCAGGGCGACATCGATGGAATCTCGACGACAGGCGGGGTTTCGATGTCGATCGGTGCTCTCTTGGGCATCTTGCCCTTGAATTGGTACTTCACCTCGAGCCTCTATGGTCCGTCCTTCGCAGAGACGGCGGTGATGGCCATGGACGCTGTGGCCTCCGGTTCCTGTCATACCGCCCTCGCCTTGCGAGTCATCCGCCAGCCGCGGGCAGAGGACCACCCGATAGCGGCGATCACCGCCGGCGGACCTGCCGACGGTCCCACCCGCGTGGGCGGTCAACAGCAGTGGACTGCCCCGTTCGGCGGCAGCCTGCCCGCCGCGTTCATCGGCGGCCTCCAGATGCAGAGATACATCAGCGAATTCGGGGCCACCGAAAAGGATTTCGCGCGGCACGCCGTCGTCCAGCGCAATCACGCGATGCAAAATCCCGAAGCCCTCTTCCGCGATCCGCTCAGTGTCGACGAGTACCTGGAGTCCAGGTATGTCAGCAAACCGGTGCGACTGCTGGACTGCGATTACCCCGTTGACTCGGCATCCGCTGTCATCTTCACCACGCCCGAGCGAGCCCGGCAGTGCCGCAAGCCGGCCGTTCTGGTCGACTCATGGGCGATGTCCGCGGTGGCCGACATCGACATGGCATTGCTCGACGACTTCACATCGAACGCGATCGGCCATTGCAGTGAGACACTGTGGTCCCGCACCGCCCTGCGGCCCACCGATGTCGACTGCGCCGGACTGTACGACGGTTTCTCGATCATCACGTTCGAATGGCTCGAGGCTCTAGGATTCTGCGGTCGGGGGGAGGCGTCGCAGTTCATCGCGGACGGGCACACCGCAGCGGGTGGGTCGCTCCCGACGAACACCGACGGCGGCGCCTGCAATGTCGGCCGTCGTCACGGTGCCAATTTCTGCATCGAATCGGTCAGGCAGCTTCGCGGCGAATGTGGTGAGCGACAGGTGCCAGGAGCCGAAGTGGCCGTGTGGTCGAATGCCACGGGTTCGTTCGCGGGTGCTGCGCTTCTCAGCGTTGACAGGTGATGCTCAGGTGCCGATCAAGGCGAGAATGAGGTGCTCCTGACCCAGTCCGACAAGGAAGCCGAGCGCAGCGCCGACAACGACGATGATCCACTCGTCGTTCTTGAAAATCGGGCGAAGCAGCTTCTCGAATGTCTCGGCGTCCATTGCGCTCATTTTCTCGATCATGATCGCTTCGAGGTCGATGCGCTCCGAGAAGTACTTCTCGACGTAGCCCACGTTCTCCGGAAGTTTCGCGATCACGATGTCGGCGATCTGCTGTTTCATGTCTCGGTACTGTCGCCCCCCGACCGCATTGATGATCCGGACGGCGGATCCGAGTTGCCTGTCGATGGATTCGCGGATTTCATTCTGGATGGCGTAGAAGAATCTGTCCGACATCGGCCCGGTGAGAAGATCCTCGAGGAGGGCCTTTGGGGTGAAGATCTCGTTGGCCATCAGCTTGGCGTAATCGCGAGTGATCTGGTCGCGGTTCGCTTGAAACACGCCCTGCCACTTGAAACCCGGAAAGATGGTGCGTCGGTGCAGAGGTCGGAAGATCATCTGCAGTGCCACATAGTCGGTGAGGCCGCCCGTCAGCAAGCCGAACGCGGGAAGCGTCCACGTCCATCCGGTGAGACCGAACGCCACGGCCTGGACCAGGCCGATGAGGAACCCGAAGACGAGCCCGGCCCTCGCGAAGAATCGGAACGAGGTCTTTCCCATGTCGTCGAAGAGTTCGACGAGTTTCCGCTTATCGCCGACGAGCTTGGTGACGACCATGTGCTTGACGTCGAGAAACTGGTCGAGTTGACCCTGGAACTGCTCGAACATGTCACGTGAGGCCGCGGGCATGCGCATTTCGACGCCTTTGACGATGAGTTCCTTGACCTGATCGGGTGTCGCGCGCCAGAGCTGCGGCTGAAGCGACATCATCAATGCATCGACGATCTCCGCGGTGGCCTCCCGTAACGGTTCCTGGAGTTCCCGTACCAGCTCGTCCGGATCCAGCTGTTCGAAGATCTCCTGAGGGGCGATGATGTCGGAGGTCAGGGAGTCGACCATTTGCACGGCCATCTTCGGCGCCAGACGCGGAATCTGGCCTTGCCAACCGAGATAGGGCTTGATGCCCTTGAACTCGATCGGATAGAACATCATCTTCAGGGCGAGGATCTTGGTCGCCCATCCGATCAACGCGGCGCCGAGCGGGATCGATAAGTACACCCACAGGGGATGGCTGAAGATGTCGCCCCACTCGACGCTGACCGTCACTTGGACGCCTCCCACAGTTGTCGGCCAAGCGCGCTGATCCCCAGCGTCCGCTTGATCACACGGGCCGGTCGAATGCCGCGCCGCGCCTTGGCCTGAGCAAGGTTCACCGCGTCATCGGCGAGCAGCATCTCGTAATCGCTGTCCATCGAGTTCGGGCCTTCGGGCCCGATCACCACCAGTCCCAGCCGTTCCAGCCGGGTGAGATACAGCGGGGTGTGATCCTTGAGCGACACGCCTGCGATGCGCCCCACCGTGGAGGCGTTCTCCAACACCATCACGGCGCCGGTACCGGTACTCGGTTCTGCCACATGCACGACCGGATAGATCGATCCGTCCGACAGGGCGGCAAGTATGCGCGCCTCATCGGGCACGATCGCCGCCAGCAACGCGCGATGAAGATCGCCGAGACTGTCGTCGGGCGAATTGTAGATCGACCTGTCGAGCAACGACTGCAGCACGTCGGTGGGAGATGCGAGCGCGGCGTCGTCGAGGGTGGAATCGGCGACCGATCCTTCCGTCGCCTCGTCGAGTTGCGCGAGGTGCTGGCGAATGAGGCCGACCACGTAGCGTTCGGAGCCCGTGAGCACCGGCAGCAGACCTTCGGTCACGACATCTGCCGCGGTCTGAAAACCGCGACGAAGCAGCCACGTCGCATACATCGGGTCCCCCTTCGCTCTCGGTGTCGACGGGCGAGGGGCACTCGCCCCGGTTGCTCACGGTGATCAACCCGTCGGTTGGCCATTTTTTGTACAGATTAAACAACATCGCACAGCGAGCCACGTTACGCACACGTCAGTCGCCGGCTGCCCAACGTTCGGTACATGACCTTTGCGCGGGTTGAACCGATTCGGCCGCGAGTGTGGTGGGGAAGTGCTACACGGACTCGGCCGGGAACCGCGTTTGCGTGAGTTGCTCCGACAATTCCCACAGCGCGGCAGCCGTCGTCGCATCCCGAGCCTGCGCGCTGCGGCCGACTGGCTGGCTACGCCCTACCAGGCCGAAGCGAGGACCGATGAACGTGTCGCCCGGCAGGTCCTGCGACGCCGCGTACAAGGTCTGGCGTGCACCGAAGTCTGCGCTGGTGGAAAGCCGCTTTGTCGCGGCGGCGAGTACGTCACCGAGGCGACGCCCAGAGCTGTTCATCAAGTTGGTCTGCGAGTAGCCGGGATGGGCCGCGATCGAACGAACGTGTGAACCGACGGAGTCAAGTCGGCGCTGCAACTCGCTGGTGAACAGGAGATTGGCGAGCTTGGACTGACCGTAGGCAAGGTAGGCGGCGTACTCTCGCTTCGTCCAGTTCAGGTCACCGAGATCGAGGCCGCCGCGCCAGTGGGTGACCGACGAAACCGTCACCACGCGATCGGTCAGCTTGGGCAGCAGGAGATTGGTCAGGGCAAAATGCCCGAAGTGGTTTGTGCCGATGTGGCTTTCGAACCCGTCGACAGTGATGGAGTAGGGGACGGCCATGATTCCGGCGTTGTTGATCAGGATGTCGACACTGTCCACCGTGTCTGCGAACCGCCGCACAGATGACAGATCAGATAAGTCCATTTCACGTACCTCGACATCGCCGGACATCTGTTCCGCGGCGATCGCACCCTTGGTCGTGTTACGAACGGCAAGAACCACATTCGCGCCCACGCGAGCTAGTTCGCGGGCCGTTACGGCCCCCAGGCCACTGTTCGCGCCCGTGATGACGACGACGCGTCCGGCGAAAGATGGCAGATGTTGGGCGGTCCACGCGCTCATGTCTCGGAGTATCTCCTCTGGGTTGAGCACATCCCCGCCGGGGTCACGGTGGAACGGGAGAGTCGGGGTCGAATTCTACGGGCTGTTGACATAGCAGGGGCGCGATGATAGACACGCATACAGAATCTGTCCTCGTGTCTACGCTGAGGAGCTGGCGGTGCCGCTGCAAGACGATGTGCAGATCGTGTCGGTGGATGACCACCTGATCGAGCACCCGCGCGTTTGGCAGGATCGGCTGCCTTCGAAGTACCTGGACGAGGGACCGAGGATCGTCGAAGACGAGCAGGGCCATCACCTCTGGGCGTACGAGGGTGAACTACACGCGCAAGTGGGCCTCAACGCGGTCGCGGGGCGACCGTACGAGGAATACGGCCTCGAACCCATGAGATTCCAGGACATGATCCCTGGTTGTTACGACCCCGTGGAACGCGCGAAAGACATGGATCTCGACGGGGTACAGGCGGCTCTGTGCTTTCCGTCGTTCTCTGGCTTCTCCGGATCGACCTTCCACAAGTCCAAAGACAAATCCCTCGCACTCGAATGTATGCGCGCCTGGAATGACTTTTCTCTCGACGAGTGGTGCGCCTCGGCGCCGGACCGATACATCCCGGTCGCGATGGTGCCCACCTGGGACGTCGACTTGGCGGTGGCCGAGGCGGAGCGGGTAGCGGCCAAGGGTGCCCGCACGATCAGCTTCCCCGAGAGCCCGGTGCCACTGGGCATGCCTTCGCTGCACTCCCGGTACTGGGATCCGCTGTGGAGCGCTGCCGAGGCCACCGAAATGCCGCTCAGTCTGCACTTCGGCACGTCGACATTTCTTCCTGGATACAGCTTCGGCGCGAGCGGTGTCACGACAGACGACCAGGATCAATACGACCAGCACAACGAGCAGGAAGACATCCCTTTCGCGGTTGCGATCACGTTGTTCGGTACCAACCTGATGTGGACCACGGTCGACCTCCTGCTGTCCGGCGTCCTTCAACGTCATCCGAAGTTGAAGATCTCGTTGGCCGAGGGCGGCATCGGATGGATCCCCTACATTCTCGAGCGCACCGACTACGTGTGGGACAGGCACCGCTGGTACCAGAAGATCGACAAGGACGTTCGGCCATCAGATCTGTTCAGGAAGCACTTCTATGGCTGCTTCATCGACGACGAGTTCGGCCTGGCGAACCGCGACGCGATCGGCGTCGATCGGCTGTTGCTCGAGGTCGACTACCCGCACTCGGATTCGAGTTGGCCGAACTCACGCAAACGTGCCCAAGAGGTTCTCGCGAATGTGTCTGATGACGATGCTCGCAAGATCGCGGAGGACAATGCCAGGGCTCTGTTCTGCTTCCCCCGGTCGGGCTGGAAGTGACAGCTGACGCCGCGGCAGGCGCCGATAGGAGCACGGGCTTTCTGGCCGGTGTTACCGTGGTCGAACTCGCCGACGAGGCCGGCGAGTATGTCGGCAAGTTGCTGGCCGGGCTGGGCGCTGACGTCATCAAGGTGGAGCCGCTCGGCGGGGAGGTCACGCGGTCCTACGGGCCGTTCAAAGACGATGTCGTCGATGGTGAGAGCAGTCTTCATTTCTGGCACTACAACATCGGCAAGCGCAGCGTTCAATTGAACCTCGACGAGGCTGACGATCAAGCTCTGCTGCAGAACCTGATCTCTCACGCCGATGTATTCGTGCACACGCGCGACGCCCAATACATGCGTGCACGCAGACTCGATCAACAGACGGTACGTGCCGCGAAGCCCGAGCTCATCTACTGCCGCATCTCGCCATTCGGCGATGATGGACCATGGGCGGATTACCGAGGCAGCGATCTGGTCCATCTGGCCCTCAGCGGCGTCGCCATGAATTGCGGATACGATCCCGAGCCGTCGGGACGGTATGACACCCCGCCGATAGCCCCGCAGATGTGGCAGGCCTATCAGATAGCCGGCGAAACCACATCAATCGCGATCATCACCGCGCTGATATACCGGCAGTCCACTGGTAACGGACAGTACCTGTCGGCGTCCATTCACGACTCAGTCAGCAAGAACACCGAAACGGACGTTCCGAACTGGATCTACCAGCGGCTGACACACATTCGACAGACATGCAGGCACTCGATGCCGCAAGAGGCGGTACCCGCCCTGGCCATGACGAAGGACGGACGGTGGCTCCTTCCTTACCGGACATATCTGCCCGGTGGCGCCGTGCTGTTCCACGCGCTGGTCGAGATGTTGTCTCGACACGGAATGCAGTCCGATCTGGATGACCCGAAGTATCTCGATGATGACTACCGGGCCCAGCCGCACGTCGCGCAGCACATCGGCGATGTGACCGACGGGCTCATCAACAAGTTCCTGGCGGAGAAGGAGATCTGGCAGGAGGCTCAGCAGGGCGGAATGCCCTGGGCGCCAATCCGATCGCCCCATGAGAACGTCACCGACCCACATTTCGTCAAACGCAACTCCTTCGACGTCGTCGAACACCCTGAACTAGGCGAGAGCTTCACGTATACGGGGGCCCGGTGGTATTGCCCCGAGGTGCCGTGGCGGACCGGCGCACGGCCACCATTGCTGGGCGAGCACACCGCCGAGGTTTACGAAGAGATCGCCGGCCGCACCACGCCCGAAACAAGAGCACAGCACATCGCCGTGCGGCCCGGAGCCGAAACCTCACCGCTGGGCCAGCCTTTCGCCCTTGCCGGCGTTCGGGTCATCGATCTGTCCTGGCTACTTGCCAGTGCGGGTGCGGGGCGCTTCCTGGCCGCTCACGGGGCGGAGGTGGTCAAAGTCGAGCACTCCAGCCGGTGGGACACGATGCGCTTCGGTGCCGGCTTCTGCCCGAAAGGCGGTCGTGCGCAACGTGACAAAGCCGAGGGGCCGATTGCGGTAGCGGCCGACGACCGCGGCCCCAACACGTCGGGTGCCTTCATGGAAATCAACGCGGGCAAGCTCGGCGTCAGCCTGAATCTCAAATCGGACGAGGGCAAACGCATTCTGGAGCGCCTGATTGCCGATGCAGACATGGTGATCGAGGGATTCTCACCGGGGACAATGGAACGGATGGGTCTGGGCTACGCGCGTCTGCGCGAGATCAACCCCGACATCATCTATGTCCAGCAGTCCGGCACCGGCGAATATGGAGTCTACGGAGGAATGCGCACCTACGGGCCAACGGCGGCCGCGTTCGCCGGAATCAGTGAGATGTCCGGACTGCCCGCACCGTTCCCGCCCGCCGGTATCGGCTACTCCTACCTCGACTGGTTCGGCGCCTACAACATGGCCACTGCCATGTTGGCGGCGCTGTACAGGAAGCAACGGACCGGCCTGGGCTGTCATATCGATGCCTCGCAGGTCGAAGTCGGCATCTACCTGACCGGTACCGCGGTGCTCGACCACAGCGTCAACGGGCGCGTGTATCAGCGCACGGGAAACAGGTCACCCTACAAGCCGGCCGCGCCGCACGGGATCTATCCGACAGCCGGGGTGGACCGCTGGATCGCACTGTCCTCGTTCACCGACGATCACTGGGCCACCTTGATCGATGTCCTTGGCGCGCCAGAGTTCGCCGAAGACCGTCGATTCGACTCCCTGGCGGGGCGTCTCGAGCATCAGGATGCTCTCGACGAGATCATCGCATCGCGCACTGCGGAGCTGGACGGCTACGACCTCATGCACGCACTTCAAGGTCGAGGGTTTCCGGCAGGTGTATGTCAGACGGCACAGGACCGTTGCGAGTCCGACCCGCAGCTCGCCCATCTGGGCTGGACGCAGGAGCTGCCGCAATCCGAGATCGGTATCTGGCCGGTCCGGACATTGCCCGTCATCTTCAGCGAAACCCCCTCATACATCGGCGGTTTCGTCGGGAGATCGGGTCCGAGTTACGGCGAGGACAACTTCAGCTTCTATTCCAAGCAGCTCGGTCTGACGAGCACGCAGATCGACGAGATGGTACGTACGGGCGTTTTCTAGCAGCGGCCGCGGTCAACTGCGCCGTGACCACAACATCCGCCGGAAGAGGAGAATTCATGGGACGGGTACAAGACAAGGTCGTCTTCATCACCGGCGTCGCGCGCGGCCAGGGGCGTGCGCATGCCGTCAGGCTGGCCGAAGAGGGCGCCAACATCATCGGCATCGACATCGCGGAGAACATCTCAACCGTGCCCTATCCGATGGCTTCAGAGGCCGAGCTCGAAGAGACTCGGGACCTGATCAGTGCGGCCGGGGGCAAGCACCATCTGGTGAAGGGCGATGTCCGTGACAAACAGGCGGTCGCCGATGCACTGCGCGACGGGGTCGAGCTGTTCGGCGACCTCGACGGCGTTGTCGCGCAGGCGGGCATCATGGCCGTGGGCAACACCGACCCTGCGGCGTTCAACGACACCGTGGACGTCAACCTCGTCGGTGTGCTCAACACGGTCAGCCTCGCCTATCCGTACTTGAAGGACGGCTCGTCAATTGTGATCACCGGCTCGTACGCCGCATTCACCTCCGCATTGAAGGCCGATCCCAACGGGGGTGCGGGTGGTCTGGGTTACGTAGCATCAAAACGGCTGCTCGCTGCCTACACCCACGAACTCGCGCTTGCAGTCGCGCCGCGCCGCATCCGGGCGAATGCTGTACATCCCACCTCCGTGGACACGGCAATCATGCGAAATGAACCGCTCTACAAGTCGTTTCGACCAGACCTCGAGTCACCGACGCTTGAAGATGCGCTTCCCGCGTTGCCGGTACTGAACCTGTTCCCGGATCCATGGATCGACGTCTCAGACGTCGCCCACGCCGTGGTGTACCTGATCTCCGACGAATCCCGCGCGGTGACCGGAACACAGATGCGGGTGGATCTCGGCGCCTGGATCAAGTTGCACGATTACACATTCCCGTGAGTTGGATGAGCTTTGCTGCCCACCTGCTCCGTATCGCCGTGTCGGTCCACGTCAACGGGCCGTCAGCAGGCGGGCACACCGGCACCCGCCTGTTACGCTGGGTGTTTGTGACCGGCGGCTTATCAACACGGCAACGTAGCGCGGGCAGGCGGAGCCGATGACCACCCAGCAGGCTGCCACCTTCGGCGGCCGTTTCAGAACTTTCACGTCTCGCGCAGCTCAGGTGCCCGATGATGCCCCGCGCAAAGACCGCATTCTGGACGCGGCCAGGCGGTGTTACGTGACGCTCGGCTGGGACAAGACCACGATGGAAGACGTCGGCCGCGTCGCCGGTATGTCCCGTGCGACTCTCTACAAGAACTTCCCCGCCAGTGAAGTGCTCCACAGTGCCGTCCGGGCTCAGGCGGTGGACATGATGCGCCGCGACTTCGAAGATGCGCTGGCCCAGGGGAATGATCTCGCCGAAAGCCTCGGCAACGTGGCCGCCGCTCTGACCGTGTGGTGTTCGACGATGCGTTCGGCCGACAACCCGAACGCCTTTTACTTTCGTCTTCATGCAGAGGAATCTGCCGTGATCATCGACATTTTGGAGGAGGTTCTGGCTCCTCGCATGGCACTGGCGCGAAAGACCGGCGAGATGAGCAAGAGTCGCGATGTCGATCGCGCGGTGGAATGGGTAGCCCGGTGCGTCGCCGGCTTCGCGCTTCTACCCACAGGACGGGACGCCGAGAGCGATTACCCCTTCGTCGCACGACAATTCATCAGCGAGTTCATCGTCTCACCCCTGTAGCGCGTCTTTTCGCAGCCCACCAGCCACGAGTCAGACGTGTCGAAGGCGTTCGATCAACTGGGCGAGGTCTCGCTTGAGTACCTTCGACGACGGCGTCATCGGAACGTCAGCGGAGGACTCCAGAAAGACGATCACTTTCGGAATCTTGTACGGCGACAATCGTTTGTGCAGAGCATCTTTGATGAATTCCGACGTCACGTGAACATCACCGGTGCGCACGACCGCGGCCGCCACGAGTTGTCCACGGTCGGCGTCGGGCAGGCCGACGACATGGCTCACCTCGACGCCTTCGACAGCGTTCAGTTCGCGTTCGACCTCGACCGGTGACACATTCGCACCGGAGGTTTTGATGATGTCGTTCATCCGACCGACGAATCTCAGCCGTCCCTGCGTGTCGCGCACCGCGAGATCACCTGTGTGGTAGAAACCGTCGGCGTCGAACACTTCACCACGGGATACTTTGTGCAGGCGCGTGGTCAGGGTCGGACCGCGCACGAGGATCTCTGCCGCGCCGTCTCCGTCTGCGGTACTGGCCCGTTGGTCGTCGAGGCGCACCTCGAATCCGGGCTGGAATTCGTCGAGCGGTGCGGCGATCGAATACGGCCCGGACGGCAGTTCGGTGCCCCACGCATACATCCCGAACGTCTCCGTCATCCCCAGCGACGGCACGAGTTTCATTGTGGGCGGTGGAGTCGATGACGACGCCGACCCGGTTGCGGCATCGCGTATCACGGCGTTGGAGCCCAATGTCGAGCGCTGCGTGCACCGCGTCACTCCACCGGCGGCCATCGTCGGGAAGAGCGCCATGACCAGACCACCGACCCAGAAGAACGGCAGCGTCACCTCGGTCACCGTGGTGTGGTCGAATCCGAACATGTCACGCAGGTAATGAGTTTTCTCGATAATGGCGCGATGGGTGAACAGCGCTCCCTTGGGTTCGGCACTTTGTCCTGATGTGTAGATGCACAGCGCATCGTCATCGGGATGAACTTCGCGTCGCGCGCGTTCGAGAAGGACCTGCCAGTGTTCGTCTTCGCCTCCGCGGATTACCCATTCGGCATCGCGTGCCCAACGAGGGCTCGCTTCGTCGAACACGACAGTGCGCAGGAAGGGCGCTTCGGGAAGGGCGAGTTCGGGATCCTGCGCCGACGACAGACCGGGTAGAGCGTCGGCGACGAGTTGCACGAAGTCGCGGTCGAGAAAGGTACGGCTCGCCGCAAGCAGATGCAGATCTGAGTGGCGCAGCAGCCTACCGAGTTCGGCCGGTCGGCTGAATGTGCTCAGCGGGATGCACAGGGCGCCGACCTTTTCGACTGCTGCCCACCATGTGACCCACTCCGTGCCGTTACCGAACAGCAACCCGACGCGCGTTCCCTTGCCGATTCCCCGCGCCAGAAGCCCCCGTGCGACGGCATCCGAGCGGCGATCCAGTTCAGCGAACGACAGCGATCCGCTCTCGGTGACAACGCAGATGCTCGGCCCGAACAACTCGGTCAACCCATGTAGCCAGGCCGGTATCGACATGGCCTCGCCGCCGAACTCGATTGACATGGCGCTCCCTTTTCGAAGTCCAGAAGAAATAGTCTGGACGATCACCCACCGATCATTGACGTGTATACAAAAATTGTATTAGCGTCTACATCGTGCGTTCCATCCGAGTCGGACACCGTGACGACGCGCGCTGAGTCCGCTCCCATCGGCCGCATGGACAAGTCGCTGAAGTTCATCGGCCCTGGCGTCGATGACACCAATCAGTTTTTCTTCGATGCCACCGGCGTCGGCCAACTGTCGTTCCAGCGATGTCGTTCCTGCGAAGCATGGTGGAGTCTGCCGGCATACGCGTGCTACGCCTGTGGCGCAGATGAATTCGATGTGGTCGCGACGTCTGGCCGCGGTTCTGTCTACACCTACGCGGTTCCGCGCCGTCCCAGCGCCGCTCTCGTCGACGAGGATCTGGTGTTCGTCGTGGTCGAACTCGACGAGGGCGTGCGATATTTCTCGCGACTCGTGGGCGTCGATCCGTCGGACGTGGACTTCGGTATGCCCGTGGAGGTCCGATTCGCGCCCGCGGAGTCCGGCGTGATGGTGCCGGTGTTCGTCCCAGCCCAGGCAGGGCGGTGACAATGCCGTTCGCCGACCCCGACGTGGTGATAGCCGGAATAGGTATCACCGAGATGTCAACGGACTCCGGCGTGTCGTCCGCCACGCTCGCGACGCGGGCGATCGCGATGGCTCTGTCCGACGCTGGACTGTCCACCCGCGATATCGATGGTCTGGTCACCTACGAGGCAGATCCGACGCCCCCCTTTCTCGTTGCCCAGTTGCTCGGTTTGCCTGAGCTGAACTGGTTTTCGATCACGTTGGCGGGCGGCGGCGGCGCGGGTATGACCTTCCAAGACGCCGCGCTGGCGGTGGGCACCGGGTTGGCCGAAACCGTGGTGGTCTATCGCGCTGAGAACCTGCGATCGGGGCGGCGGTTCGGGCAAGGCATCTCGGACGCCGACGCCGGCGGTACGCAGGCTGTGCTTCGCCAGGTGTTCACGTACGGCTCCATCACACCTGCGTGGTGGGAGGCGCCGACATTCCATCGCTACCTTCACGACTACGGCAAGACCAACGCCGACCTTGCGCCCGTGGTGGTGTCAGCAAGGAAGTGGGCGGAGACCAACCCGGCGTCTCGCTTCTTCGGCCGACCGCTGACGGTCGACGATCACCAGCAATCCAAGTGGGTTGCCGAACCGGTGCTACGCGTGAACGACTGCTGCCTGGAAAGTGACGGAGGCGCCGCGTTCGTGGTGACCACCGTGGAGCGCGCGCGTGAGCTGAAAACGGCACCCGTCAAGATCATCGGCGCCGTCAGGGGAATGGCTCACCGGTCGACGTTGATGCAGAACTACTACGCGCCCGACATCACTGGTGTTCCGGATCTCGATGTCGTCGCCAAGAACCTCTATCGGCACACGGGGTTGACTGCCAAGGATTTCGATGCCGCCATCATCTACGACTCCTTCAGTCCGCTCATCCCGATGTCGCTCGAGGCTCTCGGGTTCTGCGCACGTGGCGAAGGAATCGACTTCATCGCCGACGGGCAGACATCTCCGGGGGGTGCACATCCGGTGAATCCGAACGGAGGACAGATCGGGGAGGGCTACCTCCACGGCTTCAACGGCGTGGTGGAGGCGGTTCGCCAGATTCGCGGCGAGTCGGCCAACCAGATCCCCGACACCAACACGATGGTCGTGACATCGGGTCCGGCCTTGCCGACGAGCGCGATGGTGCTGCAAGCCGTGTGATGTCGGGTCGAAGCGAACAACCATCGCAAGGAAGCGGAGCGTGACATGCCGAAGCTGTCGTTGAGTCCCGGAGCGGCCTACATCGACGGAAAGTGGGACGACGCCAACGGCGACCGGGTCACGACCATCATCAACCCGGCCACCGAGGAACCGATCGGCGAGGTCCGCGAGTCCTCGATCGACGACATCGACCGGGCCGTCGCTGCGGCCCGCCGGGCATTCGGCGATGGCCGGAGCGAGTGGCCGACGCTGTCGGCGAAAGAGCGGTCGGCGGTGCTGCTGCGCTTCGCCGACGCGATCGCGGCCCGCCGAGACGAGTTGGTGTCGATCTTGCACAACGAGATCGGC
Source organism: Actinomycetes bacterium (assembly GCA_023415515.1). GTDB lineage: Bacteria > Actinomycetota > Actinomycetes > Mycobacteriales > Mycobacteriaceae > Mycobacterium. The sequence continues at coordinate 19,110 of JAEZKH010000435.1, read as the reverse complement.
AGCGCGGGCATGGTCGGCACCATCAGCCAAGTCGACGAGGCCATCCGGATCGGCCGGTTCTGGGCCGAACGTGCCGCCGAACTCACCTTCGACCAGCCGTTGCCCCCGGCCCAGGGGATGACCGGCATGGGTCAGGCACTGGTGCGCAAGGAACCGGCCGGTGTCGTCGGTGCCATCACCCCGTTCAACTTCCCGATCCTGCTGAACCTGTGGAAGATCGGTCCAATCCTGGCCACCGGCAACACCATGGTGCTCAAGCCGTCGCCTGCCACGCCGTTCTCCGCGCTGGTGCTGGCGGCCGCCGCGGACGAGGCGGGCCTCCCGCCGGGTGTGTTCAACGTGGTCACCGGCGGCATCGACGAAGCGCGCGCGCTCACCGAACATCCCGACGTCGCCGTCATGTCGTTCACCGGGTCCAACGAGGTCGGCAAGCAGATCATGCGCCAGGCGGCGGGCACGCTCAAGCGCGTCGTGCTCGAACTCGGCGGGAAGTCGCCCAACATCGTGTTCGCCGACACCGACATCGAGGATCCGATGTTCATGGCCTCACTCATCATGGGGTTCACCACGCACGCCGGCCAGGGTTGCGTGCTGTTCACCCGGCTGCTGGTGGAGCGACCCATCTATGACGCACTGGCGCAACGCATCTGCGGGGCCCTGCAGGCGATCAAGGTCGGAGATCCGGCGGATCCCGCGTCGGACATGGGACCGCTGATCAGTGCGGCGCAACGCGATCGTGTGCTGAAGTACATCAAGTCCGGACTGGACGAGGGCGCGACGCTGGCCACCGGTGGTGGCCGGCCGACGCATCTGGACCGGGGCTTCTACGTCGAACCGACCCTGTTCACCAACGTCACCAACGACATGCGGATCGCGCGGGAGGAGATCTTCGGCCCGGTCGGTGTGATGATTCCCTTCGACGGCGTCGACGAGGCGATCGCCATCGCGAACGACACCCCGTATGGTCTTGGCGGACAGGTGTGGAGCGCCGACTCGACCAAGGCCTTCGCGGTGGCCGGTGCACTGCGGGCGGGATACATCGTGGTCAACGGTGGCGACCGCAGCTTCGGCGGACCGATCGGTCCGGCGCCCTTCGGCGGGTACAAACAATCGGGCGTCGGTCGTGAACACGGCGCCGCTGGCGCCGACGAGTACATGGAGATCAAGACCATGCACTACCCGGTGGGCTGATCCGCAGGGGGCTGATGACAAGTGCAATCGACCGTGCTGTCGCGTCGCGATCTCGATTTCGTACCGTCCGAATGGCTGCGGATGCAAGACGTTTGGACGGAGCCCCGAATCGTTGAGCATTCTTGCGAGACGCTGTCAGGGGTGCTTGGGGTCAGCGCGCAGATCGCCGACACGTTCTGATGCGGTATCCAATCCTCGCGAACATCGCGAAGCGACCAGGGAAGGGCAATCTGATGCTGGACAGGGTGTTTGCATGACGGGGTCGGGACCGGTTTTGGTGACGGGTGCATTCGGGTTGGTCGGCACCGCGACGATCGAACAGCTGGCGTCCGAGGGTCGTCGCGTCGTGGCGACCGACCTCAAGACTCCGGCCTACGTCAAAGCGGCGAAGAAGCTACCCGCCGGCGTCGAGGTGAAGTGGGCCGACCTGTCCGACCGCTCGCAGCTCGACGATCTTCTGGCGACCACATCGCCGTCGGCGATCATCCACCTCGTGGGCATGATCGCACCTGCGATCTATCGCAATCCGGCACTCGGTCGCACGGTCAACGTCGACATCACCCGCGAACTGGTGTCGGCGGCCGCGGCGTTACCTCAGCCGCCGCGGCTCGTGCACGCCTCCAGCGTCGCCGTATTCGGTCCGCGCAACCCGTACCGTCATCCGGGTAAGGCAGACGAGAACACCGCCACATCGCCAAACGAAGTCTACGGCGCGACAAAACTCGAAGCCGAAGAAGTGGTGCGGGCGTCGCCCCTCGATTGGGTGATACTGCGATTGGGCGCCGTGGTGAGCACCCGGCTTCTGTCCATGCTTAGCGGCTGGGACGTGGTTCTGTTCGAAAGTGCGCTACCGATCGACGGTCGCGTCCACACCGTCGATGTTCGCGACGTGGCAACGGCATTCGCCGCCGCGACCACCGCCGACTGTGTGGGCAGGATTCTGATGATCGGTGGCGATGACACCCACCTGCTGCGCTACGCCGACGCCGGGCACGACCTGACGAACGCGGTCGGCGTCGGTGACGTACTCCCCGAGGGCCGCCCGGGCGACCCCGATAGCGAAACCGCCTGGTTCGCCACCGATTGGGTGGACACCGGTCCGGCGCAGGAAGTCCTGGATTTTCAGCATCATTCGTGGGAGGACGTGTTGGCCGAGATCCGTCGAAAGGTCGGTCCGGCTCGCCATCTGCTGCGACTCGTCGCGCCGTTGATCCGCCCCGTCCTGAAACGCCGGGCAGCGTACTACAACACTGCGGGGACCTACGCCGACCCGTGGGGGATCGTGCGCAGGCATCTGGGTGACCCGTCAGTACCGATGTCCTGATGAGCTTCGGCGCCCTGCGTGGGTAAGTCGAAGCGGACAATTCAGGAGGAACCATGGACTTCCAACCAAGCCGCCGCTGTGCCACATTGATCAAAAAACTTGCCGGTTTCATGGACGAATGTGTGTATCCGGCCGAGGCGACCTATCAGCGACAGCTCCAGGCTGCCGGAAGCCCGCATGCGCAACCCGCTGTCATGGAGGAGCTCAAGGCCGAGGCGCGCAGACGTGAGCTGTGGAATCTCTTCCATCCTGATCCCGAGTACGGGGCCGGGCTGTCCTACACCGAATATGCGCCCCTGGCCGAGATCATGGGCCGCAGCGCGATCGCGTCGGAGGCCTGCAACTGCTCGGCACCCGACACCGGCAACATGGAACTGCTCACCCAATTCGGTTCCGACGCACAGAAACAACAGTGGCTGACGCCGTTGCTCTCCGGTGAGATCCGTTCGGCGTTTGCGATGACCGAACCCGACGTGGCGTCGTCGGACGCGACCAACGTTCGAACGCGGATCGAACGCCGCGGCGACGAATACGTCATCAACGGTCGCAAATGGTGGATCACAAACGCAATGCATCCTCATTGCCGGGTGTTCATCGTGATGGGCAAGACCGATCTCGATGCTCCAACGCACCGGCAGCAGAGCATGATTCTGGTTCCGCGCGATGCTCCGGGTTTGACCGTGACGCGGAATTTGACGGTCTTCGGCTACGCGGATCAGGAGAGTCATTGCGAGGTGGCGTTCGACGACGTTCGAGTGCCCGTGCAGAACATGATTTCCGAAGAGGGCGCCGGCTTCGCGATCGCTCAGGCGCGGTTGGGCCCGGGACGTATCCACCACTGCATGCGGGCGCTGGGTGCGGCCGAGCGTGCGCTGGAACTGATGTGCCGGCGAGCCTCGGAGCGCGTGACCTTCGGCGCACCGGTCGCGTCGCGAGCGAACATCATGGATTGGATTGCGGAGTCACGTTCCGAGATCGAGATGGGCCGACTCCTGACCCTCAAGACCGCCTGGCTGATCGACACCGTCGGTAATCGACAAGCCAGGACCGAGATTGCGGCGATCAAGGTTCAGGTCCCGCGGATTGCGGCCAAGGTGATCGACCGGGCGATCCAGGTGCACGGGTCGGGCGGTCTCTGCGGCGACTACCCACTGGCTGCGATGTACGCCCTCGCCCGGTGCCTGCGCCTGGCCGACGGGCCCGACGAAGTGCACAACGCGACGATCGCCCGCCGCGAGCTCGCCAAATACGCGCAGGCGAGCTGACGCCGGTTCAGTCCGGTCGATCGGATGAGGTGCGACGAGGATGACATTTTCGACCGTCCAGTCGGTCTGTTAGGCTCCCAGGATATGTTCGGAGAGGAGGCCCCGAGGGTGACGATCCCTAGCCTGCTCGAAGGGGTGCGGGTCGTCGAGCTCGCGGGTCGACCGTCGATCAGGATCGCTGCGTCGATCTGTGCGTCGATGGGCGCGGACGTCGTCCGTGTCGAGACCGGCCTGACCGATGAGGCGTCGATCAGCGGCGCGCATCCGCTCGTCGACGAGCACGCGATGAGTGTGGCGTGGGATCGGGACAAGCGGACAGTCAGCGTCAGCAACGGTGTGTCGCCAGAGCTGGACACGATGATCTCGAGTGCCGATATCGTGCTCACCTCGGCTGAAACCGGTGTCGGCGAAGCGTTTCTGAACAGTCGGGGCGGGGTCCCATACGACGGGGTGCAACTGCTCATCACACCTTTCGGAACGTCGGGTCCCCTCGCCGGCTACCGCGGCGACGAACTCAACGTGTGCGCCTTCGGAGGACCGGCGGTGTATGTCGGTGAGCCCGAACGTGAGCCGCTCGTCCCACCGTTCATGCTCGCTGCCTTCCAAGCCGCCCTCTCTGGGCTTGTCGGCGCGCTCGGCGCGTTCGTCGGCGGTCGGGCCGCCCAGATCGAGGTAGCCGAGTACGAGACGCTCGCGACCAGCCATATGACTGGCCTGTACAGCCTTTCGCTGTTTTCCGGGCAGGTGCCGCGCCGCGCCGGGCACCGCAAACCCAACCCCTATCCGTTCACCGCATTGCCCTGCAAGGACGGCCGCGTCTGTCTGGCCTTCCTGGCAGGCCACCAGTGGAAGCGGCTGCTCGACGCGATGAATCACCCGCAATGGTCGAAGGATCCGAGATTCGCCGACCGCCGTCGCAACGGTGAGCGATACGCCGATGAACTCGACGTGCTGGTGTCGGAGTGGCTGACGAATTACACCAAAGACGACCTGCGCTCGATGAGCGTCGAGCGCGGCATTCCGCTCGGACCTTTGGAGACCATCGAGGATCTCCTCACGTCGGAGCAGTTCCGGGAGCGCGGCTTTCTTCGCTCCGTCTCCGTCGATGGACGCACGATCGCGATGCCGGGCCTGCCCTTCCTCGACCGCCCGGACACCGCCGCGCATGCGACGACACCGACTACGCGAACCGCGTCTCGGCACAGCGGTCAACCCGGACTGCCGCTTGCCGGCCTGCGAGTGATCGATCTCAGCTGGGTGATGAGCGGACCGATGGCCGCCCAATTCCTCACCGACATGGGCGCCGACGTGATCAAAGTCGAATCTCGAACCCATCTGGATGCGTCACGCCGAGGGCTCCCGCTCATCGAGGATGTCGAGGCCGGCGATGCGGGCACGACGCCGAACATGATGCCGCACTTCAACGCCGTCAATCGCGGCAAGCGTAGCGTGCAACTGGATCTGCGGTCCCAGGGCGGCAAGTCGGTCCTGGCGCGCCTCGTCGCAGGCGCAGACGTAGTTGTCGAAAACATCGGGGCCGGCTCACTCGAACGCCTCGGCCTCCCGATGGACGAGCTGCATCGGATTCACCCCGGACTCGTTGTGCTGCGCGTCAGCATGGCCGGCCAGGAGGGGCCCGACGCAGGCCTGCCCGGCTACGCGCCGCAAAGCACATCGATCGGCGGACTCGACGTCCTCGCCGGCTACCCAGGCGAAGCTCCGCTCGGAATGGTCGCGCTCAACCTCGGTGACATCACCGTTGCCTCGTTCGGGGCGGTGGCTCTGCTCGCGGCCCTGCGCAGGGCCAGGAGGTGTGGCGTCGGCACCGTCATCGACCTGTCGATGATCGAAGTCCACACCGCGGCCATCGCTCCGCTGTTCGCCGCGCGCCAGCTCGACGGGACTGACCTCAGCCCGATCGGAAACGGCCACCGATCTCATTGTCCGCACGGCATTTACCGGAGTGCAGGGGACGACGCGTGGGTCAGCATCGCCGTACGGAGCGGGCATGAGTGGGCGGCACTTGCGGAGGTCATCGGTGCACCCGCCGAGATCGCCGGCCGCACCGACGCCGAGGGCAGACGCGAGGTTTCTGGCCGCATCGATGAGCTCATCTCCGCATGGACCCAGACCCGGCCTTCTGACGAAGCCGCTCGGGAACTTCAGCAGACGGGAGTCCCAGCCGCGCCGGCCTATGGCGTCGAGGAACTCATGGTGGACCCGCATGCGCGCGAACGCCGCGTGGTGGTCGAGCTCGACCACCACCTGATCGGCTTCGTCCCGGTGTATGGCTCACCGCTGCATGCCCAGCCGGCTATCGCCGAAGTGCGCAAGCGCGCACCGGATCTCGGTGAGCACACGCTCGAAGTTCTCGGCGAATTGGGGTACGACGACGACGAGATAGCGGAGTTGGTGCGGGGCGGCGCATTCGACGGACTGGACCCGTTCAACCTCGCGGTCAAGGAGAGCGCATGACCGAATCCGTGTCAATTGGAACCGATGACATCACACGCGAGCGGCCAGGGCCGCTCAGCGACATCAAAGTCGTCGACCTCACCCACTGGGCGGCCGGCCCCGTCGCGTCCATGGTGCTCGGCGACCTGGGCGCCGACATTCTCAAGATCGAACCCCCGACAGGCGAGCCGCAGCGGGGGATGGGCGTGACGTTCCCCGGCGGATGGAGCACCTTTTTTCTCGCCTGCCAACGCAACAAGCGCTTCGTCAGCATCAACTACCGCGACCCGCGCGGCCGTGACCTCATTCAGAAGCTCGCCAGCAGAGCAGATGTGGTGATAGAGAACGCCAGGCCCGGAACCTGGGAACGTCACGGCCTGGACTACGACACGCTACGCAGCCTCAACCCCAGGCTGATCTACGCGTCCATCACGGGCTTCGGCCAAACCGGTCCGATGCGCGACTGGCTGGCGATGGACCCGATCGCTCAGGCCGCGGGCGGCATCGTCGGGATCACCGGCTCCCCGGAGGGCGGCCCTGCCAAGGTCGGTGCCGCGATCACCGACGTCGTGTCGGGTCGTCTCGCGGCATTCGGCGTTGTCACCGCACTGTACGACCGGCTGCACACGGGGGTCGGCCAGCGCGTCGACGCATCGTTGTTCTCGACCGCGGTCGGGCTTCTGACGATGCGCGAGACCGAGTTTCAGTTCACCCGACAAAACCCGCCGCTGCTCGGAACAGCGCACGGCCAGATCGTGCCCGCCGAGGCGTTCACCACCCGCGACGACCGACGAGTGATGCTCTGCATCTACAGCGACTGGCATTGGGCGCGATTCGCCGAGTTGGCCGGTGCGCCGGCACTTGCCCAAGATGACCGGTTCACCACCAATAGTGCGCGGTGTGAACACCGGGTGGCAACCATCGCCGCCGTGCAGGACGTGATCCGCCAGCGCACTGAGGCCGAGTGGACAGGCCTGCTCGCAGGCGAGATCCCGTATGGTCCGGTGCTGGAATTCGACCAGCTGTGGAGCCATCCGCAGCTCGATGCGAACGAGCTGATCGCTCGTTACGACATGCCTGGTGTCGGCGAGGTTCGGGCGATCGGCAGCCCGATTCGTTTCTCGGGATTCAGTCAGCCAGTGCGGAGAGTGCCTGCACCAACGGGCGCAGACACAGTCGAGGTCCTGCGTGAAAACGGACTCTCCGAGGCGGAGATCGAGGAGTTGATCGCCGGAGGCGTCGTGCATTCGGCGCCGTCGGAGAGCGTCTCGACCGTCTAGCCGACGACAGAGGCCACACGACAAGTAATTGCCACAACGCAACGTCAGAGAGGGAACAGAGAATGACCGAAGTATCGGAGAAGCGGACCGACTTGCCATGGGGCGAGATCACCGACGAGACCATCGCCCATGCAGCGGAATTGCTCGGCAAGCAGCTGCGGCGTGACCGCATGGCAGGCTGGGTGACCGAGGTCAACGTCGATGCGATCCGGCATTTCGCCGAAGGCCTCGGTGATCGCAACCCGCTGTGGCGCGACCCCGAATACGGCCCGAACACCCGGTGGGGTGCGATGCTCGCACCGCCGACGATCCTCTACTCGGTCGACGGAACCACTGTGGCGCCGCGGCTGGCCGGCGTGCAGTGGCTCTACGCCGGTACCGACTGGGTGTGGTACGACGTGATCAAGCGCGGCGACGCGTTTGACGCCCCGGCCGTGTTCTACAAACAGGACGTCAAGGGCGGCGAGTTCGCCAGCCGGTGGCTGCTGCAGACCGGGCACATCAAGTACATCCGTCGCGCGGACGGCGCCCTGGTCGGTGAGGCCTTCGGCAAGTGCGCGCGGACTCCGCGCGGTAACGCGCTGAAGAAGGAAGGTAAGCAGAAGTACAAGTCCCGCGAGGAGTATCAGTACACCGCCGAGGAGATCTTCGAGATCGAGAAGGCGCAGATCGAGGAAGGGCCACGGGGTGCCGACACGCTCTTCGCCGAGGACGTGAACATCGGCGACGAGTTGCGGCCGATCGTGAAGGGCCCGTTGACATCCACCGACATGGTGGCGTGGTACGCCGGTTGGTCGGGTGCGGGTCCCTACGGCGGCGCCCACGGCGATGCAGTGCGTTACCGCACCCGCCACCAGGATTTCCACATCTCGGAGAAGACCGGGGCACGCGAGTCCGCGGGCCGTGGGCACCTCGAGCGCAAGACCGGCGAGGACGTCGGCATGGGCGGCGCGTACGACATCGGTCCCCAGCGCATCTCGTGGGGCGTGCAGATGCTGACCGACTGGATGGGTGATGACGGTTTCCTGCACACGCTTTCGGCGACGGTGAGTCGTCCCAATCTGCTCGGCGACACCACGACGTGGCACGGAACTGTCAATGGCAAGGATGTCGTGGATGGTTATCACCTCATCTCGATCGACATGTATGCCGATAACCAGCGTGGCGAGAAGAATTCGAAGGCAACGGCCACCGTGTTGCTTCCGTCGAAGAAGGATGGGCCGGTCGTCACGCCGGTTCCACGCAATCTCACCGCGGACAAGTGATGTCGACAGTTCGCACCCCCCGGCGCTGTTCCGCGCCGGCCGGGCTGATCGGAGGCGCTCGTGAGTAACGTGCAGGCAGCGATCGTCGGTATCGGAGAAACCGAATTCACCAAGGAATCCGGTGTTTCGGACCTACGACTAAGTCTGGAAGCCTGCAAGGCGGCGCTCGCCGACGCCGGAGTGGCGGCGCAGGACATCGACGGCATCATCGTGCCCACCGTGGTCGGTGCCACCACCGAGGACCTCAGCACCAACCTGGGCATCGAGAACCTGCAATACCATGCTGCGATCGTGCTCGGCGGTGCCGGACCCGCCGCCGCCCTGATGCACGCGAAGACGGCGATCGAAAGCGGTTTGGCCAAGCGGATCCTGGTCAGCTACGGCTTCAACGGGCGTTCCGGCGCTCGTCTGGGGCGTCGCGGGCCGACACTGATGTTCGGTGAGGCGCCCAGCATGCGGCGCAACTACGAGGGTGTACACGGCCTGCTGGTGCCAGCCCAGTATTACGCCCTGTGGGCGCAACGCTACATGTACGAGAACGGCTGGAAGTCCACCGAGCCGATGGCTCACGTGGCTGTCGCGCAAGCTCGTCACGCCGTGATGAACGGAAAAGCCGTCGGCGCCAAGGAGATCAGCGTTGAGGATCATCAGAACTCGCGGATGATCAGTGCACCGTTCCGGCTGTACGACTGCAGCCGCGAGACCGACGGCGGTGCCGCCTACATCGTGTCCGCGGCAGATCCTGACGATCGCGACGCGGTGCTCATTCGGGGTGCCGCCGAAGGACATCCGGGCCAGGCGGATCAGCCGACGACGCGCAGGCAGTTCCTCCACACCGGGATGGTCGAGGCTGGCGAGCGCGCGTTCGCTCAAGCTGGGTGGAAGCCGAGTGACATCGACTTCGCTGAACTGTACGACGCGTTCACGTTCAACGTCCTCTGGCAGTTGGAGTCGCTTGGGTTGTGCGGACAAGGTGAAGCACCGGATTTCGTGATGTCGGGCAGCACCCAGGTAGGCGGCTCGCTGCCGGTGAACACCCATGGCGGCCTGCTGTCGCAAGCGCACCTGTGGGGCATCAACCACATCACCGAAGCCGTCAAGCAGCTGCGGGGTGTCGCGGGGGAGGCGCAGGTGACCGGTGCCAGGCGAGGCCTGATCACCGGCAGCGGTGACTTCGGTGACAACGCCGTCGTGCTGTTGGAGGGAGGGGCGGCATGACCGACGTCGAATACAAGAAGCCGTTGCCGAGACCGACAGAAACCGATCAAGATCACTGGAACGGGCTCAAACGCCATCAGGTGCTGGTGCAGAGGTGTGACGACTGCGGGTCCTACCTTTGGTACCCGCGTCAGATGTGCAGCAACTGCACAAGTTTCGCACTGACGTGGACCGAGGTCGACCCGGTCGGGACGATCTACTCTTTCACCACACAGCACCACGGGACCGGCTCGAAGTTCGATGCCGAGCTTCCGTACTCGGTCGCAGTGGTGGAACTCGACGCGCACCCGGACATCAAGTTGGTCGGCCCGGTCAACAACGCCACGCCCGAGGACATCCACATTGGGCAGCGGGTGCGCGGGACATTCCTCGACGCCACCCCGGAGGTGACGTTCCTGCACTTCGAACCAATTGACACAGAAAGTGACACATGAGCGAAACAGAGGCGCCCAAGGTTCTCGTCGAGCGCGAGGATTGGGTCGGTATCATCACGATCAACCGACCCGACGCCCGCAACGTCATCGACCCCGACGTCGCCGCCGGGATCGAGGCGGCGCTCGACGATCTCGACGCCGATCCCAAGGTGCGCGCCGTCGTGCTGACCGGGGCCGGGGAGAAAGCCTTCTGTGCGGGAATGGATCTGCGTGCGTTCGCGAAGGTCGGGCCCAAGGGCGGGTTCTTCACCGACAAGGGTGGCTTTGCCGGCATCACCGCGCGCAAGCTGGCCAAGCCACTGGTAGTCGCCGTGAACGGCGCCGCATTCGGTGGTGGGCTGGAGATCCTGCTCGCCGCCGACTGCGCGATCGCGGCATCGAGTGCGAAGTTCGCCCTACCAGAGGTCAAGGTCGGTATGCATGCCGGCGCAGGCGGGGTGATTCGGCTGGCCAAGCGCATCCCGCGGTCCGTCGCACTGGAAATGGTGATGTCGGGTGAGCCGATCAGTGCCCAGCGCGCGCTCGACCTCGGACTGGTCAACGAGGTGGTGGCGCCCGATCAGGTGCTGTCGGAGGCGCTGCGGCTGGCGCGCAGTTTTGCGTCTGCCTCGCCGACTTCGGTGTTGGTGTCCCGCGAGCTGATGCTTCGGTCGCTGGAGGCCACCGAGGCCGATGCGTGGGAGCTGAACAAGGCCGCCGCCCGCATCGTGTTGAAGTGCGGCGACGCCAAGGAAGGGCCGAAGGCATTCGCCGAGAAGCGCGATCCGGTTTGGGCCGACGCGGGGCCGGTCGATCTCGGCTGACGCCATGACTTTTCGTGTCGTGCAGTGGGGTACCGGCAATGTCGGTGGGATGGCACTGAAGGCGATCATCGAGCGTCCCGACCTCGAACTCATCGGTGTGATCGTGCACAACGCCGACAAGGTCGGTGTCGACGCAGGCGAATTGTGTGGTCTCGGCACGATCGGCATCGCAGCGACCGACGATCCGACCGAAGCGCTGAGCTTGTCACCAGATGTGGTGTGTTACACCGCAGCCGGTGATCGTCGCCCATACGATGCCGTCAGCGACATCTGCCTCGCACTCCAAGCCGGTGCCAATGTGGTGTCGACGTCGGTGGTGAGCCTCCTTCATCGTGCCAGCGCCGAACCAGCCGTGCTCGCTCAGATCGAGGCGGCTTGCCAGGCAGGCGGCTCGTCGTGTTTCACGTCGGGAAATGATCCCGGCTTCTCCACGGAAGTCATCCCGTTGACGTTGACAGGTGCACTCGAGCGACTGGACTTCATTCGGGTGCAGGAAATTTCGAGCTATGCAACGTACGATCAGCCCGAGCTCCTGTTTGAGATGATGGGCTTCGGTAAACTGCCGGACTTTGTCCCCCCGTTCCTGGCGCCGGGAGTGCTGACGCGTCTCGGGGGCGGCACGGTTCACAGCATCGCCGAAGGGCTCGGTGTCGAAGTCGACGAGATCGTCGAAGTCGTGGAGCGCTGGAATACCGATGTAGAGCTCGCCCTTCCGAAGGGAAGGACGATACCGGCGGGCACAACCGCGGCCCTGAAGTTCGAACTTCAGGGCGTCGTATCCGGGAGACCGTTGATCGCTGTCGGACACGTCAACCGCATGCACGACGACGCCGCTCCGGACTGGCCCCAGTCCTCAGGGAAGGCATACACCGTCACCGTCGAGGGTTCTCCGAATATACGCGCGCGGATCGAGATGGTCGGTGAGGACGGCGATCACAATTCGGCCGGCCTGGTCATCACGGCCATGCGTGTCCTGCACGCGATCCCGGCGGTTTGCAGCGCTCCGCCTGGCTTGCTCGGCGCAAACGATGTCGGCCTGATCACCGGGCGGGGCGTCGTTCGCTGATTCGTCTCACGAATCACCAGGAGAACTGAGGAGTCAGGCGTGGACGAAGTGCAGGAGTGGATCGAGCGGCTCAAGATCAGAGACGTCATCGAAAGATATATGCGATACAACGACGACGGTGACGCCGAACGCCTTCTCTCCCTGTTTCACGAGGACGCTGTGTTCCAGACCGCCGGTCAGACCCACCGCGGTCGGGACGCCATCGGCGCACTGTTCAGTGGCGCGTTCTCAGATGCACCGCCCGGCCGCTGGACCGATGAGGGCAATCTCTTCGTCCAACCACGCTCGCTCCATATCGGGTCGAATCCGGTGATCGATCTCGACGGGGTCCGGGCGACCGCGGAGACCGACTTTCAGGTTGTGGTCCGCAACGCCGAAGGCCGAGCCGCGATCAGCGTCATCGGTCGTTTCCGGGATCGGATGCGCCGAGCCGATGACGGCACCTGGCTGATCCACTGCCGCACCATCGTCTCGGTGGCCAGACAAGGTGGTAACACGCACTGATGGCGAGGCCCACGATGCGCAAGGTCATCATCGGCGCCTCGATCGGCAATGCCGTCGAGTGGTTCGACTTCGCAATCTACGGCTTCCTCGCCACCCATCTGGCGACGGCGTTCTTTCCCACCGACGATGCGACAGCGGGACTGCTCAAGACCTTCGCGATCTTTGCGGCCGCATTCTTCGTCCGACCGCTCGGCGGACTCGTCTTCGGGCCACTCGGCGATCGGATCGGCAGACACCGGGTGCTCGCCATCGTCATCTTGCTCATGTCGACAGCGACGCTGGCCATTGGACTGCTGCCGACGTACGCCTCGATCGGCATCGCGGCGCCCGTCCTGCTCTTCGTGTGCCGCTGTCTGCAAGGCCTCTCCGCCGGTGGCGAGTACGGCGGCGGCGCGGTGTACCTGGCCGAATTCGCCCCAGACTCACGGCGCAGCCTGGTGGTCACGATCATGCTGTGGTCGGGAGTCTTCAGCTTCCTCGCGGGGGCGGTCACAGTGACAGCCCTGCAGGGGTTCATGTCAACTGAAGCGATGTCCGGCTGGGGTTGGCGGATTCCGTTCCTGCTGGCCGCCCCACTCGGAGTCGTCGGGCTCTACATTCGCCTACGTCTCGACGACAGCCCGAAGTTCATCGAGTTGCGCGACGCCGAGAAGATACTGGAAAGCCCACTGCGAGAGACGTTGAGGACGTCGTGGCCCGCGATAGTGCGCGTGACCGGGTTGTTCCTCGTCTTCAACGTCGGCTACTACGCGGTGTTCGTGTTCGTCCCCAACTACCTCATCGCGACGCTGGATTACACCAGCATGCAGTCCTTCACGTCGCTCACCGTGGCCATCGTGGTCGCTCTGGCGGTTCTGTTACCGTGCGCCGCGCTCTCGGACAGGATCGGTCGACGCCCGTTGCTCGGTGCGGCATGCACGTCGTTCATCCTGTGTGCTCATCCGCTCTTCGTGATGATCAACTCCGGTTCGCCGGCGGCGGCAGTCACCGCGCACTGCGTGCTGGCGGCGATCGTGGCCGTGTACATGTCCGCCGTCGTCACCGCCGGTGTCGAGATGTTCGCCACCCAGGTGCGTTCGAGCGGATTCTCGATCGGATACAACGTCGCATCCGCGGCCTTCGGGGGCACGACGCCCTACGTCGTGACATGGTTGACCAGCGCGACCAATAATCACATGGTGCCGGCCTACTATCTCGTCGTCGCCGCAGTCGGGTCGCTTGTCACGGTTTTATTCATGCGCGAGAGCGCCGGCCGACCACTTCGCGCCGTCACAGTCTGAAACCTGCGACGGACCAGACAGATCGAATCACGGTCGTTGCCTCGTCAACTCGCGTTCCAGTCGGCGTGCGGCGCGGTTGAAGACGAGTCTGCCCGAGATACTCATTCCGAGATGAGCAGCGCGAGAGCCTACGATGGCGACCGTCCAGGTGAATCTGGTCTTCCCGTCAGCCGGCTCGAAACGGTAGTCCTCGGCGAAAGTTCGGCCGGGCAATTGACCGGGTAGAACGTAGAAAGCCCAGCGGTGCGGCTCGTCCCAGACGATGATTCGTTCCCGAAGCGTCCAACCGAACGAGGTGATGTACCGCTCCGAACCCACTCCGTGAGGTGGGGGTAACGTGTATCGGCAATCCTTACCCACCATCGGATACCACCGATGCCACGACTCCGGATGAGCTGCAACTGCGGTGAATACCTCACCAACCGGCGCGGCGATCAGTCCTTCCCAGGTGAGACGGTAGGGAGCAGTCGAGAAGATGGTCTCGTCGACGGCTTCCGCGTTCTGGTCGGTCATCGTTCCTCCGAGCCGGCTCTCTTGATGGGTGCTTCGTTACGAGGTCGAGGATGCGAAATCGATCTGAGCATGCCTGTTGCTCAACGCAGTCACCAGGCCGGAGCCGAACGCGCCGTCATCGTCCAGCAGCGTTGACGTTCCAATGGCGATGCCGTCCGATGCCCAATGCGTATCCGCGGTGACACAGATCCATTCGCTTCGAGGCAGGCGAGCCAGGGCGACAGTGAGGTCGCCGTTGATGTAGCCGACTCCCGCAGTACCCAGATTCGTGACGAGGCTGGTCGCCTCGGCGGCCGTCACCGCATGCACAAACGGCGTATTGCGGACACCTTCGACGACATCGACGCTCCGAGTCACGACGCGCTTGCGGCCGACGTTTTGGTGGTCGGCGATCTTCGAGGTCCATCCGTCTGCGGCGCTGTGCATCTGGCGCACCGACCCGTTCTCCACTGCGAGACCGTCTAGGCTGGGCACCTCCAGCTTCTCCGGTTCCCGAGTCCACTCGAGTCCCTGCGGTGCTTGACTGTTTCTGAACTGCACCAGGACCGCACGGGCGACGGCGACACCTTTCTGCTCGATCGTGCAGACCGCGACCCGAGTCCGGCGGCCCGCCCGTATCAATTCCACCGCTGTGGTGGTGGCAACTCGACGCGGTGATTTGAACAAATCGACCGTCAACCGTGCCGGGGTGAACTCCGGCACGCAAAAGGCGTTTTCCAGCACGAGCGCTGCCAGTCCGGCGACGGCGGCACCCACAACGTGATCATCTGCCCACCGACTCTGCACCTCCGGGTAGTCCGTCGGCACAAAGACGTTGGCGTCTGACTGACGGAAGTGCGCGATCGCTGAATCCATGAACACTTCCTCGGCTAGGGCGCGTTCGCGAAGTCAATGTGAGCGCTCGGGTTGCTCAGGGCCGTTACCAGGCCAGAACCGAACGACCCTATTTCGTCCGACAACGTGGCGGTTCCGACGGCGATACCGTCGGACGCCCAATGCGTGTCGGCTTGGATGAAGATCCACTCGCCGCGCGGCAGTCGGGCGAGGGCGAGCGTGATGTCGCCGTTGATATAGCCAAGGCCCGCGGTGCCGAGGTTCGTGACCAGGCTGGTCGCATCCACGACCGCTGCTGCCTGGACGAAAGGGGTGTTTCGCTGTCCTGCGACAACATCGACGTGCCGGACGGCCACTCGTTTACGGCTTGCGTTCTGGTGATCGGAGAGCGACGAACTCCAACCGACGTCGGCACTGTGGATCTGGACCAACGAATCGTCGTCGACAAAACGCGCCGCGACCGGCGGCTCTGACACCCACTCCGCGCCGAGCGGCGGGTCACCGCAGCGGTACTGAACCAACACAGCGCGAGCGACCGCGATGCCGTTCTGCTCGATGGTGCACACAGAGTTCCGTATCCGGCGACCGTCTCGCACCAAGTCGACCTTGGTGGCGGTCGGCACCGTGCGGGCGGACTTGAACAGGTCAACCGTCAGCCGGGCCGGTATGAACCCCGGCAGCCCGAAGCTGGATTCCAGCGCACGAGCCGCGAGCCCGATGATGGCGCCGCCCTGCAGATGATCATCGGCCCAACGGCTCTGAACGTCTTTGTGATTGGTGGGAACGAAGAGATCAGCGTCGGTCTGCGTGAAGATGGCAGGCTCTGGATCCATCAGCACTTCCTTGTGTAAATCGCGCCCGCGTCGCGAACGGCACGGCAACAGACAGACACCGCCCGACCGGTCAGTCGGTATGACGGTAGCATCACGCCATGCCGTCCGCGCCCTTGCATCCGCGCTCGCAGGAACTCATCGAGATGTTCCTCGCCGCGGGAGCGCCCCCTGCGCCACACTGCACGCCGGCGCAGCGCCGCGAGCGGGCCGCCAACCTACCTACGATGCTGGGTTCCGGCCCCGAAGTCGACCACGTGAACGATGTCAGCATTCCGGGCCCCGCAGACAAAAGGCCGGCCCGTATCTACCGGCCCGACGCTCCGCTCGGGACAATCCTGTATCTGCACGGGGGCGGATGGGTGGTGGGCACACTGGACATGTTTGATGCCTTCGCGCGCCTGCTGGCTGTCGAATCCCGTTGCAAGGTAATCAGTCTCGAGTACAGGCTCGCACCGGAGCACCCGTTTCCCGCCCCAGTACAGGACGCCTACGCAGCGCTGCACTGGGTCGCCGCCGAAGAACTCGAAGGGCCGCTCCTTGTGTGCGGTGACAGCGCAGGAGGCAACCTCGCCACAGTTTGCGCTCGCCGCGCCCGGGACGCGGGCGGGCCGGACATCGCGATGCAGGTCCTCGCTTATCCGGTAGTGGACCACGATTTCGAGACCAGTTCATATCGTGAACAGGCCGACAACCCGTTGATGGGCCGTAACGACATGGCCTGGTACTGGGACCTTTACGCGCCCTCGACCGCCGACCGCGACCGTTCCGACGCGTCACCGCTGCGCACCGGCGATCTGTCGGGACTTCCCCCGGCGTACATGATCATTCCCGTGCACGATCCCCTTCGCGATGAAGTGCTGGCCTACGCGCAGCACCTTGAGGATGCCGGCGTCTCGGTAACTCGGCGGATCTATCCCGATCAGGCACACGGCTTTCTGACCATGGTGAATTTCCTGCCGACTGCCGACGCCGCGGTCGCCGAACTTGGCGACTTCCTGCGGGCGCGACTCGGCGGACAGCGGTAGCGGCTGCTTGATTCCCGGCCCCGAAGGTGGATACCATCCGACCGATCGGTCGAAATGACCACGCAGAGGAGAAGTGAAACGTGGGCGGGTTGCTGCAGGATCGGGTGATCGTCGTGACCGGTGCGGGTCGCGGAATAGGGGCCGGAATCGCCCGCCTCGCCGGTCGCGAGGGCGCCTCGGTGGTCGTCAACGATCTCGGTGCGGCAGTCGACGGCATGGGTGCCGACACCACGCCTGCGAGCAAGGTGGTCGATGACATCATCGCAACCGGGGGGCAGGCAGTGGTGAACTCTTCTGACGTGTCCGATCACGATTCAGCTGCTGAACTCATCCAACAAGCCGTCGATACGTACGGCAGGCTCGATGTGCTCATCAACGTTGCGGGCATCCTGCGGGACAAGATGATCTTCAACCTCGAACCCGAGGACTGGGACGCGGTGGTGAACGTTCATCTGACCGGTACGTTCAACACGATCCGGCACGCGAGCGCCTATTGGCGGGGACTACGCGACGAGAACGCGCATCACCGCATCATCAACTTCACGTCCGCTTCCGGGATGCACGGTGCGCCAACACAACCCAACTATGCCGCAGCCAAGTACGGCATTGTCGGGCTGACCTACTCCTGCGCCAACGCGCTGAGTCGCTACGGTGTCACCACCAACGCCATCAGTCCGTGGGCGAGTACGCGCATGACCGACGTCATTCCCGACGAGCAGTCCGGCCATCACGACCTGGGTTGGCGCGCCCCCGAGAACGTCGCGCCTGCAGTTGCCTATCTGGCCAGCACGCGGTCGGACTGGTGCAACGGCCAGGTGCTGCTGTCGGGCGGATATCACATCGGCCTCTATGACCAACCGCACCTGGTGAGCCGAATCTCTTCGGTGGGATCGTGGGACCTTCCGACGGCTTTCGATCTGATCGAAGAGGCGTTCTCGCGCAACGTCGGCACGGTAGGTCCCGAGGCGCTGCCGGCCGTCATGCAGGCGCATTGATACTCCGCATCCGCGGCACAGCGACGTGACCGAGATGCTGGTGAACGATTTTTTCAAAGGCCTTCAGAAACCTTTATGGTGGCAGTCATGCAACTACTCCTGATCAGAAATGCGAAGCCGCAGACCACCGAGGCCGGTCAGGGGTCGGACCCCAACCTGTCGTACGACGGCAACGAGCAGGCGCGTCGGCTACCCGACGCGCTGAGTAAGTTCTCCCTCGCGCGAATCGTGAGCAGCCCGCGCCTTCAGGCGTTGCAGACGGCGGCGCCGGTCGCCGACCAACTCGGTATGACGATCGACATCGACGAGCGCTTCGCCGAGCGTGACCGGGGCTGCCCCGGCGGGCGGTCGGACGACGACGCGGCGAATGCGGATGGTGTTACGTCCGCCGAAGCCGATACTGAGGCATTCGTCGAGCGCGTCAGAACAGGCGTCGACGACGTGATCGCCGCCGGCGAGCAAGGCCAGACAGTTGCGGTATTCACCCACGGAGATGTCATCAACGCCTTGGTGCACAGCGTCATGAAGACCGAACATCTGCACAGCTTTCAACCGGACTACACGGGCGTGACCCGTCTGCTGGTCTCAGAAGACGGAGCATTGAGCGTTGCGTCGGTCAATGTGACCGAACACGTTTGGGACGTGCTGTACCGAACGCAGTGGTGGACCGGGTTGCGTCCAGCAGAGTGGTGTACGAGCCGGACCTGATCAGGATGTCCGGCGTGTCGTAGCCGAATGATTGAAGGTCATCGCGTGATTCTTCGAGAGACCGTCCAAAGTCACTCGAGCAAAGGAATCGACGCGATGACCACTGCCCACAATATCG
>JAEZKH010000430.1 GCA_023415515.1 Actinomycetes bacterium | reverse complement strand
CCCCCGCTGAGTGCACTCAAAGAGACGACGGCGCCCGACGCCAACACGGCAACGGCGCTACGCCAGGAACAGGTTTTCACGGGGACACGCATAGGGATATGACTCCTCGGTCTCGAGAGGGTGGCGGCAACCGCCACCGCTGCTGTGCAGCCATCTCCCCCGACACTGGGATGGACCAGCAGGCGCCGCGGTGCTTCTGGGTTGGTCGACCGACGCTTGTGGCGGAGCGGTGATCGGTTCAACATCCAACAGTTAGATCGTCATCCCACCGAATCCGTTACAGATCGCCCTCGCGGGCTCCGCGGAAGCGCGCCAACGAAATTGCCGCCGGCGTCACCAATGACAACGGCGCACCTGCCTCGCAATCGCTGGGCACTCCGCGGGAGTCGACGCGACGACGATCGGCGACCCCCGATCAGCAGGTGGTTCGTCGAATACCAGTCGATCATCGACCCGAACCGGCTTTCAGCAAACGAAATTAGCTGGCCGTTCCCTTGAGCCAGAGCTGTGTTCACGCGTATGCTCGCAAAGCAACAGGGGTGTGGCTTCCAGTGTTGTCGCGAAGCCAGCAATTGGTTGGTACGAGCGATGACTCGTGCTCTACAGGTGGGGAGCCGCAAAGTGACGACAGTCGATGCGCGCGTGGGCGAACGGTTCGGCAAATACCAGTTGAACGCCCTGCTCGGCAAAGGTGGCATGGGTGAGGTCTATCAGGCCTACGACTCGGAAAAAGACAGATATGTCGCGCTCAAGATCCTGCCCGCCCAGTACGCGCAGGACGACCGATACCGGGCCCGGTTCCTGCGCGAATCACATGCCGCCGCCATTCTTCAGGAGCCGCATGTCGTCCCCATCCACGACTGGGGCGAGATCGACGGCAACCTCTACATCGACATGCGCCTGGTCACGGGGCAGACCCTGCACGACCTGATCAGGCAGGGGCCACTGGAACCCGAGCGCGCGGTCACCATCGTCGAACAGATCGCCGCCGCCCTCGACGCGGCGCACGACGAAGGCCTCATCCATCGGGACATCAAGCCGCAGAACATCATCGTCACACCGGCGGACTTCGCGTACCTCGTCGACTTCGGGATCGCCGAGAGCCGTGGGGACACGCGGCTGACGATGGCGGGCACGCAGATCGGATCGTTCGCCTACATGGCGCCCGAACGCTTCAACGACCAGCAGAGCTCCCCCGCTTCCGACATCTACTCACTGACGTGCGTGCTGTACGAGGCACTCACGGGGCACCTTCCGTTCCGTGCCGACAGTTACGAACATCTGATCGCCGCGCACATGTCTGCCTCACCGCCGAAGCCCAGCGCGGTGAACACGCGCGTTCCGCCCGCCTTCGACGATGTCATCGCACGCGGAATGGCCAAAGATCCAGACGACCGATACGGCAGCGCGGCCGCTTTGACCCGCCGGGCGCGCCGGGCGTTGCGGGCGAGCGCGGAGGTAGCCGCGCCCGACGCGAATACCCAGATGGCACCCTGGATTTCGGCGCTGCCGCGAGCGATCACGACCTCCGATGTCCCGCCCTTCACTCAGAGCACCGGTGAGCTTCCGAGCGAGGCACGCAGGCAGTCGCTCGTGCCGTTCGCGATCGTGGGCTTGGTGGCCGCCCTGGTGCTCGGCGCCTTGGGTGTCGTCATCGGCATGCTCGTCTCGTCACAACCGGGCCCCACCGCTGCTCCCCCGACGGTGACGGCGCAACCGCCGTCCACGGTCACTGTTGCAGCGCCCGCTCCATCGCGAACCGCCGCACCGACGTCCCCGGCATCCTCACCGGGTGCGACGACGCGCTGGCTTCCGGCTCCGGCTTCCCGCGCGCCGGCGCCGGTGTACTCGAGCGAGCAGCAGTTGAGTCGACTCGTCGCCGATGACCGCGGGTACGTGACCAGATGGCTCACCGATGTCTGGGTTCCACAGTTGAGCGCCAAACGACCCGGCGTCGTCGATCAGGGCCAGGTCTGGGACAACGATTCCGCGCTGCAGGAGCACCTGCAACTGCGACGGCAATACGACGCGAAGCTGTTGTGGTCCGGGGACTGGTCGACCTACGACGGCCGCAACTTCTGGGTGACGGTCGTACCCGAGCGGTTCGCGACCGCCGCCGGCGCACTTCAGTGGTGTTCCGGGCACGGATACGACCGCGACCACTGCATAGCCAAGCTCGTGAGCACGACGCACGGTGTCGCGGGCAGCACCGCGCTGAATCCGCGCTAGCACCCGGTACCGTCGCGATGTGATCGCGTTCATTCGGCCAGGCATCGCCGCTTTGTGCGGGGCGATACTCGTCGCGGGATGCGGTCAGGCCACTGCGGTCGACGGTCGTGCGGTGTCCATGCGCTATGACCCCTACCGGGTGGCGGGATTGCCGACCTCCGATGGCCCCAGCGGGCCCACCGTGGCCCTGCCTGCGGCGACCGGCCGCGTCGACAACACCGACGACGGGGAGATCGACCGCGCGGCCCTGCTGGCCATCGAGGACATCGAGGACTTCTGGTCGCAGCACTATTCGGATGCGTTCGCAGGCACATTCGCTCCGGTGTCGCGGCTGGTATCGGTCGATCCGAGACGGGCCGACACCGTCTGCGGCGAGCAGGCGGCAGCCTTCGACTACAACGCGCTCTACTGCGCTCCTGATGACCTGATCGCCTGGGACCGCGTCAACCTGATGCCCGTCGCCAAGGAGTTCTTCGGCGACATGGAGATCAACGGGTTGCTCGCCCACGAGTACGGGCACGCGTTGCAGTGGCGGGCTGGGCTGGCCGGCGAACAGAGTTCGTCGATCCTGGTGCGCGAACAGCAGGCCGACTGCCTTGCCGGTGTGTACATGCGCTGGGTGGCCGAGGGACACTCGCCGCGATTCAGTCTCAACACCAGCCGTGCGCTCGACCAGGTGATGGCAGGCGCGATCGCCGGGCGAGACCCGGTCTCCACGTTCGACACGCTGATGCTCGATCCGCCATCGCACGGCACCGCGCTCGACCGGGTCAGCGCGTTCCAGACCGGCTTCGACGTCGGCGCCGACGGTTGCGCCGCAATGGATTCCGCGGAAATAGCGCAGCGGCGCGGCAACCTGCCGCCGTCGCTGTTCGATCCGGCGAGCCCACAGAGCGACATCGCCATCGACGATCAGACGCTGTCGACACTGATCGAGCTGTTGAACGAGATATTCACTCCGGCGAACCCGCCGACCCTCGCGGCCGACGGCGACGACTGCTCGGCGAACCAACAACGACCCGTCGTCTACTGCCCCGACACCAACACGATCGCCGTCGACATGCCGACGTTGCGTCAGGTCGGCGCCCCGGCCGACGAACGCGACTTCGTGCTGCTGCAGGGCGACAACACCGCGCTGTCAATGGTGACGTCACGCTATGTGCTTGCGCTGCAACATGAACGAGGACTGCCGCTCAATACGCCGGTGGCGGCGATGCGGACCGCATGCCTGACCGGGGTCGCGCAACGCAGGATGGCCGATCCGATAGAAGGGCCGTCGGGCAATCAGCTGATTCTCGGAGCGGGTGATCTCGACGAAGCGGTGTCAGGTCTGCTGACCAACGGTGCGGTAGCCACCGACGTCAATGGAACTCCGGTTCCGTCGGGCTTCACCCGGATCCTCGCGTTCCGCACCGGACTGCTCGGCGATGCCGACGGTTGTTACCGGCGATTTGCCTGAGAGAATCAGCGATGTGAGCGGACCGCGGGATCCCCGCCACCCGAGGCATGATGAGGACAAGACCGTCGAGGTGCCGCTGCGATCACCCCGCGGATTCGAGCCTCCGCCCGCCGAAGAGCCGTGGTGGAAGAACGCTAATAAGCGGGTGCCTGCACCCCCGCCGCCCCGCATGCCCGCCCCACCCGAGCGCTCGGCTTCCCCGCGACCGCAGCGGGATACGCCGCCGCGCCGAAGGTCGGCCAGGCCTGCCAAGAACCGGCACGTGAAAGCGGCGCCGGCACGAAAACGCGGAAACGTCGCGCTGTTGGGCGCCATCGGCGTCTTGGCGATCGCCGTCGCAGCGGTCGTGCTCATGGTGGGGCTGTCGGGATTCGACGCGCTTGGGGGCAAGGCACTCGATGTGGCCAAGGCCGAGGCCGGCGTGCAGCGGATTCTCCTCGACCCCGACGAGGGATACAGCGCGACCAACGTCTCCGACGTCGTGTGCAACGACGGACGAGACCCCGAGGTCAGGAAGGGCGGCTCATTCGCATGCGACGTCCTCGTCGACGGCCGGAAACGGCGAGTGCTCGTGGTATTCCAGGACGATGAGGGTACTTACGCGGTAGACCGCCCTCGGTAGTCAGGTGGGGAAACCGAAGAGCGCAACGACCCCGTGGTCGCGGCCCGCGGTGTAGCCGCCGTCGACGGCGATTGCCTGGCCGCTGACGAAGGATGCGTCCGGCGACACCAAGAAGGCGGCCATGGCGGCGATCTCCTCGGGACGGCCGAGCCGTTGCAGGGCGTGCTCCTCGGTGATCGACGCCAGCGGGCCCTGCATTCCGTCGATGCTGAAGACGTTGTCCAGCATCGGGGTTGAGATGAAACCCGGGCAGATGGCGTTGGCGCGGATTCCGCTGGGCCCGTAGTCGAGCGCGATGTTCTTGGTCAGCAACACCACGCCGCCCTTGGCGGCGTTGTAGCCGCTGCCGCCTGCGGTGCCCTCGAGGCCCTCGACGCTGGCGAGCGTGACCAGCGAGCCGCGCTCACCGCCGACCCGGGGTTGTTCGATCATCCGCCCCAGTGCGGCCTTGGCCACCAGGAACGTCCCGGTGAGGTTGATCGCGATCACCCGGTCCCACTCCGCCTTGTCGAGCAGGTGCACCGGCCCGCCGCTGGCGATCCCGGCGGCGTGGACCACCCCGTCGAGACGCCCGGGAACGGCAGCGAAAACGCCGCTGACCGCAGCTTCGTCCGACACGTCGGCGGCCACGAACGTGAAGCGCTCGCCGAGGTCGGGAGGCGCTGCCAGATCCGCTCCGACGACGTTGCCGCCTTCGGCGAGCAATCGCTGCGCGGTAGCCAGGCCGATGCCCGACGAGACGCCCGTCACGACGAAGGTGCGCGAACGCGCCCGGTCGCCACCCAGCTCGGTCACGGCGCTCACACTAGCCGCGCGCTGAGCAACCCCGTGGAATTAATTCGCGCAGTCGGCGAGTTCTCTTCGTTTGAAGGACTGATACCGAGCGAAAAGAGCCGAAATGCGCAGCATCCGATCCGTTGCCACACACACTCCTCGGCCACTGCGCGTTCTGGGAGCCGTCGCCGTCGCCCTGTCGGCACTGATGGGCCCGCACGTCTCCGGGATCGCCGCCGCCGCCGAGGACTCTTCCTGTTCGGACGTCGAGGTGGTGTTCGCTCGCGGAACATTTGAGGCGCCCGGCGTCGGTGCGACCGGTCAGGCGTTCATCGACGCCCTCGACGCCCGACTCGGCGGCAAGACGGTCGACGCGTACGGGGTGAATTACCCCGCATCGCTGGACTTCCAAGCCGCCACCAGCGGAATTTCCGACGCCGCAAACAAGATTGAGGCGATCGCCGCGTCGTGTGCGAACACCAAGATCGTGCTCGGTGGCTACTCGCAGGGCGCCGCCGTCGCCGGCTACACCACGACAGACACGCTGCCCGCAGGGGTCGCGCTGCCCGACGGCGTCAGCGGGACGGTGCCACCCGCGGTCGCTTCCCATGTCGCGGCGGTGGTGTTGTTCGGCACGCCGTCCGACGGGTTCTTGAACCTCGTCGCCCACGACGCACCGCCCATCACCATCGGGCATCTGTTCGCGTCCAAGACGCTCGAACTGTGCAATCCGGGCGACCCCGTCTGCTTTCCCGGCGGCATGGACCGCTCGGCGCACAGCGCCTACAAGACCAACGGAGCGGCAGATCAGGCGGCCGACTACGCAGTCCGGGCGCTGACCACGTAACCCGCGGCTTCGACAGGACGTCCAGGCCGCGTCGCGGGTCTGGACGTTTTGGCTATGGCGACGACGGCGCGGGCGTTCGATAGTGGCCGAGCCCACTCTGCGAGCCGCAGAGCACGTCGCTTTAGGGAGTTGCGATGACCGATTCTGGATCCACGTCCGCCGATGGCGGGCTCATCGAGCACCGTTCCATCGACTACGTGCCCCTCTCTGAGCGGCACGGCAAGGTGTGGCATCAGGGGCCGTTCTGGTTCACCGGGAACTTCGTGCTGCCGACGATGGTGGTCGGATTCATCGGCCCATCGATGGGTCTGAGCATCTGGTACAGCGTGCTGGCGGCAACGCTGGGAGCCTGCTTCGGGACGTTCTTCATGGCGTTCCACGCGAATCAGGGTCCGCGCATGGGATTGCCGCAGATGATCCAGTCGCGCGCGCAGTTCGGCAGCCGCGGATCGCTTCTGCCTTTTGCGGCAACGGTATTCGTCTACATCGGGTTCCTGGTGTTCGACACGATTCTGGCCACGCAGGGGATCAACCTGTTCGCAGAGGCGAAGCTGTTCTGGTATCCCGTGCTGATCGCCCTGTCGATCGTGATCGCGGTGATCGGCCACGATCTGCTTCATCTTGTGCAGCGCTGGTTGACCTATCTGCTGGTGGTGGTGTTCGCGATCCTCACCGTGGTGGCGATCGTGCATTTCGCGCCGGCCGAGACAGTCGCGCAGGCAAGCGGAGCGGCGGCGGGTTGGACCGCGGCGGGATTCCTCGTGCAGTTCTCCGCTGCGGCCGGCTACAACATCAGCTACGCGGTCTATGTCTCCGACTACACCCGCTACCTACCCGCCGACGCCCCCGCACCGAAGCTGATCGCGTCGGTGTACGCCGGGGCCGCGACGTCGGCGGTGTGGTTGATGTCGCTTGGCGCCCTGCTGGCCTCCTACATCCCCGACGCCGATCCCGTCGAATCGATCAGGCAGGTCGGCGACCTTCTCTTCCCGGGCTTCGGCACGATTGCGGTCCTGGTCTCGGTGATGGCACTGATCTCGATCATGGGTGTGAACGCCTATGGCGCCATGCTGACCGGCGCAAGCGCCGTGGACGGATTTCGCGAGATCCAGCCGACGCGGGCCTTGCGCATCGTTGGACTCGTGCTCGTCGGTGTCATCGCCGTGGTGATCGCCCTGCTGATACCGGAGCAGTACCTGGGCAGTTTCAACAGCTTCGTGTTGCTGATGCTGTATTTCCTGATCCCGTGGACAGCGGTCAACTTGACCGACTTCTACTTCGTCCGGCGCGGCGAGTACGCCATCACCGAGATCGTCAAACCCAATGGCATCTACGGCCCTTGGGCGTGGCGAGGTGTGCTGGCCTATGTCGTCGGGTTCGTGGCGATGATCCCGTTCTTCTCGGTCAGCTTCTTCGTCGGGCCCGTCGCTAAAATACTTGGCGGCGCTGACTTTTCGTTTGTGGTCGGCCTGGCCGTTTCGGGCGGCCTGTATTTTCTGCTGTGCCGCGGCATGGACACCGCAGACGAGAAGCGGGCCATCGAGGAAAGCTGGGCGCAGTTGGAGGGCGGGCACCGGTGAGACTTCTGACGCGCGCAGCGCGCGGCCGGTAGTCGCCGACGCCAGATAGGCGACCATGTTGGCGATCTCCTCGGCACACCGCCGGGCGAAAACCTATCTCTTCGTAGTCCTGGGTATGGCGGCGACGAACGGGGTGTCGACGCCGACGCGACCCAAAGCGGTGGCGCCGCCCGGTGAGCCGAGTGGCGCATCGCGTCCCGGCAATGTCTCTGAGAAGAACGCGGCGTTGTCGGCGAGGTGCTGCCGCTGGTCTTCGGGAAGATCGGTCTCGTAGTAGATCGCGTCGACGCGGCAAATGAATTGACATGCGGCGCAGTCCACGCATTCGTCGGGATTGATGTACAGGGACCTGTCACCTTCGTAGATGCAGTCCACCGGGCATTCTTGGACGCATGACTTGTCCATCACATCGACGCATGCCGTCCCCACTACGTAAGTCACGGCGCGAGCATAGGCAACTGCCGGCGGCGCGCACTAGGGGTCGAAGGTACTCATCGGCGTGGGACCAAAGTCCCTAATGACGGAGTTGTCCGCTAGGCACCCTGGCAGTCGCGGTTCCTGTTGTCCTGCTTGCGGCCGAGCTCGAGCACCAGATCGGATGGCGTGGGACCTCTTGGCGCACCAGCGAATTCAATCGTGGTAGCAATATCGCGTGGAATGACCTAGGTCCAGGAATTCGCTCAGGGGGCAGAACATCTTCCCGGGGAATTCCAAAGCTCCCTAACGAGATACCGATACCGCATGAAGGCGAGCCGCGGCTCCCCTCGTCTGTACCTGGGATCGGCCTTCCGCAGCAATTTAGCTTTGTGCAAGAGAGGCTAGACAAGTTTCTTCGCGAACTCGATGACGGGACATTCGCTGAAAAGCAAGTGAAGAAGGCTGCGTGTAGCGCCATGCGGGAGGCGCAGGGCGACTCCGATAGCGAGGGCCAATGGGAGGACCGGATCTACGAGGCGATGCCCTTGACTCCCGACCAGGGCCTCGAACAGACAGCAGTCGACAGCGCGGTGAAGAACATCGACGCAGCTACACCACTGAACTCGACATTTAGAAGTGGTCCCGACTGGGATCGAACCAGTGACCTTCCGCGTGTGAGGCGGACGCTCTCCCCCTGAGCTACGAGACCGGGGAACGACGTCGAAGGTTAGCACGCACCGGCATGATCAACAGAACTCAGCCACCTTCCAGCATTCCCGCAGCAAAGATGCATCCATCACGTACCGTGACGCCATGCGAACGCGTCGACTTTTGCTCAGTATCGCCGCCGTGGCCGGTTCGGTGGGGGCCGGTCTGCCGGTGGGTGTTGCCACAGCTGCACCACCCGGTGTAATCGGTCCCATCCCGGTCACCACCCGCGAAGTGTCGGAGCTGACGAACTTCAGCTCGCCTTCCGGCAACATCGGGTGCTACATCGAACCCACCAACGTCCGATGCGACATCGCCGAGCGGAACTGGAGCCCACCGCCGCGGGCGGCGAGTTGTTCGGAGATGACGGGGTGGGGTCAGGGGCTTCAACTGACAGTCGGACAGCCCGCGGACTTCGTCTGCGCCGGTGATACCGCGCTGACATCGGGAAGCCCGCTGGCTTACGGCGACAAGATCGTCTCCGGGTCGATCGAATGCACCAGTACGCAGGCGGGGATGTCGTGTTGGGACTTCGTCTATGGCGGATCGTTCGACATCTCGCGCGAGGGATACAACATCCAGTGATGGGAGCGACATCGTTGATTAGTGCGCTCGCTGTCGCTGGGGCGTCTGCAGCGTTCCTCGGCGCGCCCGCTGCCGGCGCTGACAGCGTCGGGTTCACCTCGCCCAGCGGCAACATCGGCTGCATCCTGGGCGATGACCTGTTGCGCTGCGATATCGGCGAACGGGACTGGTCACCTCCGCCGCGGCCGGCCGACTGCCCCGAGTTCAGCGACTACGGGCAGGGCATCGTGGTGCACCCGACCGGACCGGCCCGATTCGTCTGCGCTGGTGACACCGCTATGGGCGGCGGCGAGATCCTGCCGTACGGCCAATACCAGGCTGGTGGCGGGATGAGCTGCAACAGCGAACCGGCGGGAATGCGGTGCTCGAACTCCGACGGCCACGGGTTCGCCCTCTCGCGGCAGGCGTACCAGATCTTCTGATCCGGGGGCCGCTGCAACGTGTTACGGGAGGGATTTGTGCGGTTCCGCTGCAGTGGACTATCGTCGTGCTTCGCGACGGGCGACGATCTCGCCCGTGGCGCGCGGATGTAGCGCAGTTGGTAGCGCATCACCTTGCCAAGGTGAGGGTCGCGGGTTCGAATCCCGTCATCCGCTCGAGGGTGCAGTCGCATCAACCCCAGCGGTGGAGTGGCCGAGTGGTGAGGCAACGGCCTGCAAAGCCGTGCACACGGGTTCGATTCCCGTCTCCACCTCCAGTTTCAGGCGCGATTAGCTCAGCGGGAGAGCGCTTCCCTGACACGGAAGAGGTCACTGGTTCAATCCCAGTATCGCGCACCACGTTCGACGCAGGTCAGAATATATATCTAGATCTACCAACCAAGTTCCGTGAACTAAACGTGAACTGAGCTGGCAAACGGCATGGCTTCGCAACCATGTCTCATAGCCGCCGTATCGTTCCCGTATGTCGTCACCTGAGCCTCAGTATCAAGTGGCGCTTTCGTTCGCCGGGGAGCAACGCGACTACGTCAGAGCCGTCGCATCCGCGCTGACCAAACGCGGCGTCGGTTTCTTCTACGACGAGGACGACGAAATCAACCTCTGGGGTAAGAACCTCGCGGAGCACTTGCAGCACGTCTACATGACGGCTTCCAACGTCGTCGTCATGTTCATTTCAGCCGACTACGCCCGCAAATCGTGGCCCATCCATGAGCGCCGATCCGCACTATCGCGCGCGCTAGACGAGCGCCGCGAATACATCTTGCCTGTGCGATTCGATGACACCGCGTTGCCAGGTCTGGACCCGAGCGTCAAGGCGCTGCCACTAACGGATCGCCCGCCCGAAACGCTCGCCGACAACATCGTGGAGAAACTGGTCCGACTCGGCGGTCGCGTAGAACCGCCCAGACCAGAGTTCCGACCGCAGGACGGCAGCGGAGATGGAAAGTGCCACGTCGTCGTCCTCGACGAGCACGGTCAGCCCGTCAATGGTGCGTCCATTCTCCTGGTCGCACCGAACGGCACCGCGACGCAAGGCACGACGAACGCCGAGGGGATCGCAGATATTGCCGCTGCCGTTCGCCGCAACGTCTGCGTATTCGTCGCCCACCCCGAGCACAGAGCCGCGTTCTACCGGCAGCACGACAACGCGACAGGGCTAGAGGTGACATTGCCTACCGGCAACGGTGTGCGAAGCATCATCTTCGCTGGCTCGACCGGCCACATTCCTAGATTCGCCCCACGGCTCAACCCCATCGGAAATCGGCACAACGCCGAGGGCATACCGCCGATCACCTACATATACGTGGACAACGGGTCGGTGAACGGACAATCCGATCAGCCATTCGGCTTCAAAGTCGGCAGGCCGATGATGCTGGAAAACAGCGAGGGCTTCCAAGTCCGCGCCACCTGCGTCGGATTTGTCGGCAGAAGCACCCTCTGGGAGTACGAATATCCCGACGCCTGACGTCCGAGATACGGGCGGCGCGACACACCGTCACGATGTGAACTGGCTTGGCGCGGTCACAGGATTGATGTATCGGACCCCATAGATGACTTCAAACCGCGCGACAGACTCGCCGAGAGTCAGCGGTCCATGCAGGTCGGAAACAATCTGCGGCTGGTCGTCGCCAAGTTTCGTGCCCAGCTTCCGGATCGCCGTCAAATTCGTCAGGTCGGCGGCGTCGCAGTGCGCCGACATTGTCCAGAGGCGAGGATTCTCGGCATCCGACGCTGCTTTGCAGGGTTGTAGTTCAATCGTTCGTGACCCGTCGGGTAAGGGCCGCCCGACGCTCGGCATGTCCACGACCGAGCTCTGGTCATCCGAAACAACGATCACAGTTTGGTCGAGAATGGCTAGCAGCCCAGTCTTAACCGCAGCAGCGGAGAAGTCGAACATGCGGCGATTCTCGCCGTAGTGAACGCGGATCAGATTGTGGAGGTATGTCCACAACCTGCCCAGTGATGCGGTGAGGTCGTTCCTCGCTATTTGGTCCTGCGGAAGGAGAAAGGTCTTACCCCGGTTCGGCTTCGCGTGCATGAGGGCTGACCGCTCACGGTCGTACATATGGTTCATTACCCACTTCACGTTGTTCGTGTGATCCCCTGGCCCGGTGAGGGTGTCGAGAGGCACGAGCTTGTGTGCCTCCTTGAGAGCGGCCTTGAACCATTCCGTTTCGCTCTCTGGCCTGGTCTCCACTGCGCCGCATCGCAGGCATTTCCATCCTCGGCGCGAAGTCTTCTGTCCAGGAGGGCGAATCTCGCTTAGTACACACTCAAACGCCAAGAACATATTCCGATATGAGTCGAATAGGTCATCTGATGTTCGTGCCATTCGTATGAACCTGTAGGCGTCGCGAAACATGGACGACTGCGTCGGAGTCGGTCGTGGTGGTGGAGGATCAGTAACGTCATCGGGCTTCACGACTGTTCCCGTTCCAGATGCACGCGCCGCCAGCGGCATATTCTGAACCATCGTGCTGCGCATGACGATCCCACGCAGTTTCTTGACCGGCCACCACACTAGGCAGTCATCGGATGGGTCACGAATGGCGTGGTCACCTAGACCTCTAACCGACATGAAATCCAACCCTCGGTTCGCTGCTCGCAACGCAGCCGCGAACGAATCTTCAAAGTTCCTCGCTCTGACCGGGCCGCACACGGCCACGGCGGGGTTTCCAGAGACGACACTGATTGTCCAACCGTCGACGGAAACGGAATCTGTCCACGTAGGAGGTCGCCGCAAGAGAAATACGGCTCCGTTCTCCCAGGTATCCTCAGCGTCCTGTAGTGGTACACCTGCATATTCACCGACCGGCATGAGCTGAGTATCTGCCACCTCTGCTGAATCCGACTCGAAGAACGCACGATTGGCGTCGGTACGCGGCGGGACACTGAACCGATGGCCCAACGACGAAACCCCAGCCCGTCATAATGGGCGGCGCGGCCCGGCAACTGCCACGGTGCCCGCCGACTCGCCGAGAGGAGTTGGGCGGAGCCACAGCAAACACTCATGCCACGTAAATCGCATGTGCTCCAACCCCAAGTAGGCCGCGTCGCAGGTCTGCCCTCTAGCTAGAGAGTTTGCTGACTCAGCCTTGCTGCCATCCGGTCGCCGACCAGCACATTCAGAAGCGACTCACGACGCCAGACCGCTCCGAGATGCCCTCTGACCTGCACGTTTGCGACGGTTCTCACGCCCGCGGCACCCCCGCTGACCTGCACGTGTTGTGCCGCGAGGCTCTGACCTGGGTAAACAGACTCGAAGTTGGGAGACCCGTACAGCTTGCGGGCGAGCGCGCCGGGCGCTCGGCCTGTCCATTGCGCAAGGGGGTATCCCCCACCGTTTGCTGGTTAGAGGCGTCTGGCAGGCTCGCTGAGCCACGATCTGCCGGTCTCGAAAGCACCTCACTCTCGCGAGGCGGTCGATGCGGCAGCGTGGCTGTCAGGGCCGTTTCTCGCGAGGTGGTCAAGAGTTTGCTGTACGGGCCGTTCGGCCACGTCAATCGCTGGCGCGTGTTGCGACGGTACCCGCGCAGCGTGCGACGCTAGCAAACTTCACGCGGCACGCTTGGTGCGGTTTCGGGCGAGGCGGTCGCGGTGGCATTGGCGGCAGTGCCGTCGTCCTCGGGAACGGCGGGTGTTGGTCTCGTCGTAGGGATGGTTCTGTGGGCAGCGGGTGGCGCGGGCGTGGCGTGCTGTTGGGCCGTCTCCGAGCAAGGTGTTCTCTCGGCTGGTCACCTGTTGGAGGTGTTCAGGGTTCCAGCAGCGGCGGTTGCGGCAGTCGTGGTGCAGCACAAGGCCATCGGTGAGGGGTTCGGGTCCGAGCGCCTCATAGGCGAGGCGGTGCGTGCTGCGCATTCTGCCGTTGACGCTGAGGCGTCCGTATCCGCTGCGGTCGGTGCTGCCGCGCCATTCCCAGCAGCCCGAGGGCATGACGATGGTGCGTGCCCGTAGGCGGGTCAGCAGGTCGGGCATGTCGGTGTGCTCCGAGGTAAGGCCACGGTCCACCCGCAGTGGTGGCGAAACCGGTAGCGGGTGGACCGTGGGGTTTTGGGGTCGCCACCCGCCAGGGAGTAAGGCCAGTCACTTACCGGGCGGGTGGCGACGTCGGCCGCGCAGCGTGTGGTTAGACCTGGCTGCCGGTTCTTGCCGCCGACCGGACCTTTCGGCGGCGAGTCTTGCTTACGGCTTTCGCTGCGCTTCGGCGTTGGCCGGTTCGGTGTCCGGTCTGTCCGAGCGCGCCGCCGTGTATCGGGCTGTGTGTGCGCCGCGATGCGCGGCGACGGCGGGCCACTAGCTGCCCTCGGTGATGTTGATCTTCACGACGGCGGCGGGGTGAGGCCATCCCCATCCGACGCGCATCGTCGTCTTGACGGCCACGCGATCTGACGTGAAGAACACGTCAACCGACACTTCGGTTTCGACGTCCTCGCGGACCACGACGAGCGAATGGGCCTGCGGGATAGCCCAGATCACGTCATCGTCCACCGCTGGCGACACCAGCAGTTGACTACCGAGAATCTGGCGCGTGATGGGTGCTGTCGGGTCCACGGTCGCCTGTAGCAGCGGCTCGTTACTGGCCTCTCCGCGCTTGAGTTGTGCGAGCAGCAGCGCATTTGCAGGCGAGGCGATAAAGCTGGTGATCGTGCCGCCGACATCCTCAGACAAGCTCTGCGCCTCCGCGAACGCATCCAAGTTCACCAGTTCCCCGGCATCGACCTCTTGCACGTCGTCCAAAACTTGTAGGCCGTCGTTGGCGATCGGGTTGTCCCCGCCGAACGCCGCGAGATCAATCTTTTTGGCGATGTCGATGCCCTGCGCGGTGGCAATGATGTCGGGCGCATCCTGGTTGAAGCTGTCGCGCACCAACTCCCGAGACAGTGGTGCGACGTGGCCCACCTTGGCGGGCGTGATCAGCAACTCCTCAATAGTTGGATCACCGGCAGCAAGCTCCTGGCCTTCGGCCACAAAGCTGCTGGACGGCAAGGCGCTGATTACCGGCACCCGGTATTCCTTGGTCGGCGTGGTGACGACCGTACTGGCGCGCAGCGCAACAGATGCGCGTGCGGCTGCCGCTATCACAAGGTCGCCCAGAGTTTCTGGGACGACGATGCCGTGAGAGTTGGCTGTGGTCAGAGACATAACGGACCCCTAGAACGTCAGGTAGTTGCTTGCGTTCGGGGTGGGCTGCTGCCTCTGTCCCTTCGCCCCTGCCGGGGTCGTCCGTTGCGGTTGTCGTGGGCGCTGCCTCTGCGGCGACCGCATCGACAGCTTACCTCCCAAGTGCCTCGTTAATC
>JAEZKH010000421.1 GCA_023415515.1 Actinomycetes bacterium | reverse complement strand
GACCTCGGCTCGCTGCGCGCGCCGACCATGCGCAGGGCGTCCTCGTAGGTGCCGAACGCCAATTCGTAGCTGATGGCATCTGTCATCGCGGCGTCACCGGCTCATACCGGTAGTACTTCATTGCTGGGCACCGCGTCCCATTCGAGCACGCGGGAGGTGAAGTACCACCCCCCGCGTTCGTAGACCAGAGTGTCGCGGTACACGCCGGTGGCGCGCAGTTCGGCACCGACGAACAGCAGAGCGACACAATTCTGGGTGGCGTCGACGCCGTCGACGGCGATGTCGTGGTCGACGGTGACCAAGCGCTGGCCGTGGCCGCCGTCGAAGGCCTCACGCAGGTTCGCAAACGACTGCCCGTCGCGGGTAACCGTCGCACCCGCGTGCCGGAACGTCGCGACCCAACCGCCGAAATCTCCTTCGGAGAACAACCGGTTGTGCCTGGCATCGAGGTTGAGGATGGCCGCTCGCCCGGCCAGTCCCGCAAGCATGAACTCCTGCTGGTAGGTCATCGTCATGTGCCTGCCTCTTTCGTCCTAACGACTGAGTACATAGCCGTGGTCCTCACGGTCCCAAGCGTTTTCACCGGGCCCTCTGTAGCGCAGCACGTCCTTGCGGACCCGGCCGATGACGTTCTTCGGTATCTCATCGAGCACTTCGAGATACCGCGGAACGCAGAAGTAGGGCATGCGCGCCGAGCAGAAGTCAAGAAGTTCGGCGTGATCGATCTCCGCACCCGGAACCAACGTCACGACAACGAGGATGTCGTCCTCGCCCAGATCGCTCGGCACTGCCACCGCAGCGGCTTCCGCGACGGCGGGATGGCGCATCACCGTCGTCTCGACTTCGACGGAGGACACGTTCTCACCGCGCCGACGAAGCGAATCCTTGAGCCTGTCGATGTAGGTCAGGTTGCCGTCCTCGTCGAGCGCACCGAGATCCCCGGTGCGGAACCACTCGTCGTGCGGCACGACGTTCAGTTTCGATTCACCATCGTCAGAGTCGACATAGCCAGTACTCATCACGCCGGCCGATATCGGCCTGCATGCGATCTCGCCGACCGAACCAACGGGGACGGGCTGGGCGTCGGTACCGACGACCCGAACATCGAAGGCGGCATTGACACGCCCCGAGGTTCCGGGAACGCCGTGCTCTGAGACGCTCTTGTAGGCAAGCGGGAACGCTTCGGTCATCCCGTACATCGTCACGATTCTCGCGTTGTAGCGTTGCTCGATTCTCCGGTAGGCGTCCGCCGTTATCGGCGCGGCCGAGATGAATCTCAGCGGCAACTGCGCGTCACGGGGGTCTGGGGGCTGATTCCACAGCATCGACACCATGGCACCAGCGCCTGCGAAACCCACTGCGCCGCAGGCGCGTACGTCGTCCCATACCCCACTCGGCCTGAAAGTCGCCGAGAGCACCGTGGTGGAGCCGAGCAACAGCGGTACCAGAACCGACGGTGCGGCGCTCAGATGGAACAGCGGCATCGCGCTCCACACGACCTCGCCCGCGCAAAGCTCCCAGGCCGCAGCCACTCCCGCTGCCGCCGAGAACAGGTAGTGCCACGTGGTGGCGACGGCCTTGGACGGCCCGGTCGTGCCGGAGGTGAAGAACAGCGCGGCGAGGTCGTCCGCAGTGCTCGGCTCGGTATCAGGTGGTGCGCTCGATGCGCGTGCCAGCGCACCGGTCAGCGAATCGCCCACTTCCAGAACTGTCTCCACAGTTGCGACGCGGTCGATGACCTCGTTCAAGCGCCGCCGCCGCTCGGCATCGGTGATCACGACTTTGGCCCGCGACAGACGCAGCGCGTGGACCAGGTAGTCGTCCCTGTTGGCGACGTTCACCGCTGCGGTCACAGCTCCGACACGCGCGGCCCCGAGCCAGAAGTACACCCACTCCGGGCAGGTCGCGGTGAACAGCGCGACGGTGTCACCCCTCGTGACACCGTTGTCCGCCAATACATTCGCCGCCGCAGACGACCGGTCGCGCATCTGTGCGAATGTCACCTCCGTTCCCGCGATCGACATCATGACGCGGTCGCCGCACTGTTCGGCACGCACATCGAGCACAGACGGAATCGTGAAGCGCTCGACACCGAACTGCGACGGGCCGATCGGCCCGTCCGGCCTCGACCGCTCAGGCACCCGCCGCCGCCGGATCCGGTTCACCGGCGGCGGTGTAGCCGAAGTCGACCGGCGACGGCTCCTCCCCCGGGTAGAACCGATGCGCCCACCGCCGCAGCGCCGCGTAGTCGCGGGCTTCCTCGGGCGCCAGGTTCGGCTTCTCCAGGTACTTCATGTTCTCCCAGGTGAAGAAGTCCTGTTTGATGACTTCCTGCTGCAGCTGGAGGAATTTCGCGGCCCGACCTGCGGGCTTGTCGCCGGTGTCGCCGGGCTCGCGAACCGAGGCCTGCGTATAGAAGTAGTCGGTGTAATCCTCGTCGACCGGGGTCTGACCCGTCACCTCGATGGTCGCGACGAGCTCCTTGGGGAACCGCACGATGCCGAGCCCCAGCGAGTAGTTGTCGTAGATGATGTTGGCGTCGACGGGGCCGTCGGGCGTGAGCCAGGTCGACGCGCGGCCACCGCCGAAGTTCGCGGTCACCGTCGCGTGCAGGTGGTAGCCGTCGGCATTGAACGACGTCGTGTTGGCGGCGCTGTCGGCCTTGTGCACGAACTGCACGTGATACGGGTCCGCGGCATTCTCGATGATCATCTGAGCATGCACCTTGACCCGATTGAGCATTCGAGAGTGCGGGTGCAGCGGGTAGTACTCGCTGGTCTCCAACTCCGGAAGCACCGGCGGCTGCCAGTACGGAGCGCGGCCGTGGCGCTCATGCCACACCACGATGAAGCCGTACCACTCCTGCGCGGGGTAGCTCTTGATCCGCACGTTCTGCTTGCAGCCGATCTTGCTGTACGGAATCAAAGCGTTGGTGCCGTCGCCCCGCCACTCCCAACCGTGCCACGGGCAGACGATGTGCTCGCCCTCGACAGTCCCGCCGACGCCCATGTTGGCGCCGAGGTGCAGGCAGTAGGCGTCGAGCACGTTCACCGTGCCCGAAATGGTGCGGAAGATGACCAATTCCTCGCCGAAGTAATGCGCTCGCTTGACCTGACCCGCCTCGAGTTCGGACGCGAAGCCCACGATGAACCAGCCGGTCGGGAAGCGGTATTTCGAGAGGCTGATACCGCTGGGGCCGAACTCACGTTCCGACGGATCGATGGTGGGATCGTCGATCGTGTTCGTCATGCCTACTCCGTCCGCGGCGATATCTTGGCAGGTCAGACCCTGTCAGCCGTCTATTGTTACTATTTTAAGCATTCTAGGTCAAGGACAGCCGAACCAGGAGCCAGCATGCCCACGACCACGCCAGTCGATCTGTCCGATTCCGCGTTGTGGCGGAATGGGTTTCCCGATGAGCTGTTCGCTGAGCTGCGGCGCGATCAACCGCTTTTTCACCACGGCTTGACCGATGGGGTGGCCGACACGGTCAAACGTGACTTCTGGATGGCCACCAAGCACCGCCACGCCCAGCGGATTCACCGCGACACCGAGTCCTTCACCGCCACCGACGGCCCGCTCATCCAGGGCGTCGGCGTCATCGGCTCTGCGCCGACCATCATCAACATGGACCCGCCCGAACTGCTCAAGCGGCGTCGCGTGCTCTCCCACGCGTTCACACCCAAGGCGATCGGCAAGCTCACCGACGACATCCGCAGACGCGCCGCAATCATGGTCGACAGGCTGCTTTCGGCGGGCGGCGGCGACTGGATCCACGACGTCGCCGACGTCCTGCCGATGTCGGTCATCGGCGACATCATCGGTATCCCCGAAGCCGATCGGCCGGAGATCTTCGACACGCTGGACCGCATCCTCAAGGTCGCCTCGTCGGAGGACGACGTAGCCCAGCAGAACGCGATGGAGTTGTTCGGCAAGATCTTCACCTACGCGCTCGAGCTCACCGCCCAGAAGCGGCGCAATCCCGCCGACGACATCTGGAGCACGCTCACGACAGCGAGCGTGACCGACGAGAACGGCGACAAGCTGTCCATCCCGACGAACGAGCTGGAGATCTTCTTCTTCGTCATCGCGTTCGCGGGCAGTGACACGACCAAGAATGCGCTGGCATCCGGGCTGCAGGCCTTCGTAGCCAACCCCGAGCAGATCGAGCGGTACCGCGACGACGAGTCCGTGCGGTCCAGCGCCGTCGAGGAAGTGCTGCGATGGGCCTCGCCGGTCACGTTCTGGACGCGCAGCACGAAGGTCGACGTCGAGATGGACGGGATCTCGATCCCGAAAGGTGAGCGCGTGGTGGCGATGCTGCGGTCGGCCAACCGTGACGAGGAGGTCTTCGACAACCCGTTCGCGTTCGACATCGGCAGGACGGACAACCCGCATGTGGCGTTCGGCGGCGGCGGACCGCACCACTGCCTCGGCGCCATGCTGGCGCGCGCCGAGATCCGCGCCGTGCTCGACGAGTTGCTCTGCGGCGCAGCAGATATCACGCTCGGCGCGCCGCAGGTCACCTATCCGGACCTGACCAACAACATGACGATCTTCGACGGAATGCCGATCACGCTGAAGCGACGGTGACTCACAGGCCCTTGGGACGTGTGCCGATGACGCCTTCGGCGGCGAGCCGGTCGAGGTCTGTCGCGGTCAGCCCGCACAGCTGGGTCAAGACCTCGTCGTTGTGCTGCCCGAGCGTCGGCGGCGGACGTCGCAGCCACCGCTGCATGCCGTTGAGGGGGGTGAACGGCGGGCACGGATACTGTCCGTCGCCGGTGCTCGGGTGCTCGAGCCGTTCGAAGAAGCCGCGGTGCAGGAGTTGCGGATTCTGCGTGACAAGTGATGGCGAGATCACCGCTGCCGCCGGAATGCCAACCGCGGCAAGTTGTTCCACCGCCATGTCGGCGTTCTGGCCGGCTAACCACTGTCTGATGTCGATATCACCGGTGAGTTCGACCAGCGCACTGCGTTCTTCGTCGGTGCGCACGCTCACCGCGATCCAGTCGTCGTCGCCCGCGCACCGGTAGACGTCTTGATCCGCTGTTGTGTGGCCCCGGTTCCCATGACGTTCCATGACCGTCCCGAAGACCTCGAACTCGATTGTCTGACCGGCAGTCACGTTGAGTACCGTCTCGATCATGGGCACTTCGACGAGCTGACCCAGACCTGTCCGGTCGGCGAACTCGAGCGCCGTCAGCGTCACGAACGCCGCATGCGCGCCCGCCAGCGGATCGCAGGCACCACGCGGTGCGACAGGAGGACCGTCGGGCATGCCGGTCACCCAGGCCAACCCGGCGATCTGTTCCATGGTCGGTGCGAAGCCGACGCGGTCGCGCCAGGGACCGGACAAGCCGAACGCCGGCATGCGCACGACGACCGCGGCCGGATTGAGTTCGAGTAGCGTGTCCGCGCCGAGGCCGAACTGTTCCATCACCCGGGGCGAGAAGTTCTCCATCACCACATCGGCCTGCCGGGCCAGTTCCTTGACCAATCGCAGGCCGTCATCGGAGCGCAGATCGAGCGTGACCGACCGCTTGTTGGTGTTCATAGCGTGGAAGACCCAGCCGTACTCCCACCAGTCGTCGACGTCGGTCCGCATCCCGCCGGAGTACCGAATGCCGTCCGGACGTTGAATCGACTCGATCTTGATCACATCGGCGCCGAACGCCGCCAGCGCGTTCGACGCGGACGGACCCGCCCAGAACGCGGTGAAATCCAGCACCCGCACCCCCGCGAGTGGAGCGCCCAGGCTTCCGGTGCGCGGCTCCGATTGCCTTGGCCGCCAGAGCGAACCGTCGTCCTCCCCGACCGAAGGCGCACGGCGGACGGGCGCCTGGCGGGCGACCGACATGAGCCAAGGTGCGCGCGGCTGGCGAAAACCGGCGGGGTTGTCGATGTAGACACCGCGTGCCTGCAGGTGATCCATGTCGGGAATGGTGGAGCCGTTTCCCAGCGGCGCCAGCGGCAGACGGAAGAGCTGCCCGAGTTCGACGACCTCGGCCACGGTGCGCTCGCGCAGCCACGGGTCGATCCGCTCGCGAATCCAGTCGCGGTAGTCCCACCGCCCGATCTGGAACCGCAACTGCTCGATCTCGGCGAACTCAGGGCAGTCGACCATCGCCGCGAAGTCGAGCCACTGCTGGCCGGTCACCATGCTGATACCGACGTAGCCGTCTTTGGCCGGTTCGATCGACGGCACTTCCACCGAGCGCCCTACCGGCGGTCGCCGCATCAGTTGTGAATGCAACCACTCGCTGCTCTGCATCAGCGTGATCGCTTCGAGCATGGACATGTCCAGGTGGCCTCCCGGCCCGCCAGAGGCGACGCGGCGGTGCAGTGCCATCGCCCCGTAGGCGGCCCATGCCCCGCCCATGTACTCCCCCAGCTCACCGCCGATCGATATCGGCGGGCCCGCCGGGTCGCCGCGAAACCCCGTCAGCCCCGACGCGGCCTGCAAGGTGAATTCGGTGGCCGGTCGCTGCGCCCATGGGCCGGTCCAGCCGAAGTCGGAGATGGTGACGACGACGGACTCGGGCCGGACCGTGACCAGCCGCGCCGGATCGATGCCCTGCTCGGCTGCGCGCGCCCGGCTCGCGGTGACGACCACGATGTCGGCCCAGGCCAGTACGTCGTCGGAAAGGGCTGTCACGCTGCGCTTCCCGGCCGACAGGTAGCTGAACAACGGCGAATCGGCACCGTCGGCGAGCACGCCGGCGGTCGCGGTGAGGCGCCTCAGCGGATCGCCCGTCGGCGGTTCGACCTTGACCACGTCGGCACCCGCGTCCACCAGCAGCTTGCCGCAATAGCTGCCCGCGATACGGTCACTCACCTCGACAACGCGCAGATCCTCGATCGGAGTGACCGGTCCGTCGCTCACGCGCACAACCTCCTGGGGCCGGTTTCTTTGTCATCTTAATAACTTTTGTCAGATAGCCGGTCGGTGGACCGCAGGTAGTGCGCCTGTCGCTGTTAACATTGCCATGCAATGACAACACTGGGAATCGGTCCGGAAGCGCGCCGCAGGCTCGGCGCGCGCAGGACGGCCGAGATAGTCGCCGACGAGCTCCGCCGCCAGATCATCGATGGGGAGTTGGCCGACGGCGATCTACTGCCGCGCCAGGAACTGCTCGTCGAGCAGTTCAACGTCAGCCTGGTGTCGTTGCGGGAAGCCTTGCGGATCCTTGAAACCGAAGGGCTGGTGTCGGTGCGGCGCGGCAATCGCGGTGGCGCTGTGGTCCACGCGCCCGCCAAGGCCAGCGCTGCCTACATGCTGGGCCTGCTACTGCAGAGCGATACGGTGCCCCTGGCTGACCTCGCCACCGCGCTTCAGGAGCTCGACCCGATGTGTACGGCGCTCGCCGCGAAGCGACCCGACCGCAACGAGACTCTCGTTCCCAAGCTCAAAGAGATCAACGACATGATGGCCGAGTACATCGAGGACGGCGCCAAGTTCACCGAGATCGGCGGCCAGTTCCACGACGAGATCATCCGCGGCTGCGGCAACCACACGATGATCGCGGTGGTCGGCAGCCTCGAGACCTTGTGGTCCGGCCACCTCAACATGTGGGCAAAGGAAACCGCCGCGCGAGGGGAATACCCGTCGATGAGCAAGCGGCGTATCGCGCTGTCGATCCACACCAAACTGACAGATGCCATCGAGGCAGGTGACGCCGAGCGCGCACGCAAGCTCGCCGCCCGCCACATCGGCGACACGCAGACCTACTTCAGCGCAGGCGATCCAGAGCAGCGGATCGTGGCCTTGTCGCCGCAAGCGCTTGCTCGCCGTCAACGCTGAAAGGTACTGTGTGCGTACGGCATTGATCACCGGCGGCAGCGGTGGCATCGGCAAGGAATGTGGACGCAAGCTCGCCGGACTCGGCTACGACGTGGTGTTGACCGCCCGTAGCGAAGGGCCGTTGCGCGCCGCGGCTGACGAGATCGGCGCGCGCTACGTCGTCGCCGACGCCAGCGCCCCGGAGAAGTTCGCTCCCGCGGTCGAAGCCACGGGTGACATCGATCTGTTGGTACATGCCTCGGGTGTCCTCGGCGGAACGTACGCCCGTAAGCAGACTTTCGAGCAATGGCGAGAGACCATCTCGGCCAACCTCGACTCGTGCTTCGTGGTCACCTCGGCGGCTTTGCCGCGGATGCAGCCGGGCTCGCGATTCGTCTTCATCTCGTCGTCGGCCGCACACGAGCCGATGATGGCCAGGACGGCGTACTCCGCGTCGAAGGCGGGCATGAACGCGTTCGCCACCGCGTTGGCGCAAGAGGTCGACCGCGACGGCATCAACGTCCACATAGTCACGCCCGGACCCGTCGAAACGGCGATGCTGCAAGACGTTCCGTTCGAAATGTGGACGATCCGGGCGACCGACGTCGCCGACACCGTCGCATGGCTGGACACCCTCGACCCGTCGGTCGACCTGCCGGAGATCCGCTTGCACGCGATCACCCGCGGTCCTCACGCCCGCACACCGGTCGTGCCGCCGGGCGCGGAACGTCGCGCCACCCGCACCAAGTGATTTCGGCGCGGCTGGTCACGCTGAGCGTGACCCAACGCGCCGAAATCGCTAAAGGGCCTTGACTGTTGCCGGCAAGCCGTACAGCGCGGTCGCGTTGCCGCGCATGATCCGCTCGCGCTGGTCGGCGGGGAACCGGCGGATCGCCCACTCCGGCGCGTCGTAGCTCCAATGCGGATAGTCCGTCGAGAACATGATGTTGTCACCCAGGTCCATCATCTCGATGTACTCGCGATACACCGTGACGTCCACATCCTCGAGCGGTTGGGTCGTGAAGCGCACATGCTCGCGCACATAGTCCGACGGCCTGCGCCGGACATGTGGCAGGTCGGCCTTGCGGTGCTCCCAGATACGGTCCATCCGTGACATGACCGGCATCGCCCAGGTGAAGCCGCCCTCGACGAACACAACCCTCAGGTCGGGGTGGCGGTCGAACGCGCCATCGAACACCAGGCTCATCAGATGTGAGACGTAGAGCAGCGGCCATGAGGCGAAGAAGTCGTGCCAGTGCGCCGGATTGCCGACCGGGAAGATCGGGATCAGCTCGTACGGCGTCTGCCCCATCAGATGCGTGGCCACCGGCAGCCCGTTGCGTGCCGCGGCCTCGTAGATCGGATCGAAATGCGGGCTGCCGAACGGGATCCCACGGGTCTGCGGCGTCATCAGGACCTCGGCCATGTACGGATGGCCTGCCCATCGCTCGATCTCGCGCGCCGCCTGGGCCGGGTCCTGCGCGGTGACGCTGACGGCGCCGCGCCAGCGCCCGTGCCAGTTGTTGTCGCCCAGCCACACGTCGGCCAGCCAGTCGTTGTAGGTCGCCTTGAGGATGTGCTCAGCCTGCGGCAGCTGGGCATCGCACATCGGTTCGAGCACCGCAATGCTGACACCGGCGTCGACCAGAAGTTGTTTGGCGGCGAAGTCCGGATCGCTGCCTGCGGCCCCGCCGTTGGGTGGGGACGCGTCCACGCGCAGCGAGCTCGTCTTGTATGCGTCGGGCGTGTCGTAGAAGTACGACAACGGCGATACGGCGTTACCCGTCGGCCAGAGCCTGTCCCTCCACTCCGGCGGCGCGTAGGACTTCAACACCTCACCCGACACCGGCAGCGGATGCACGTCGGTGTCGACGATCGTCACCGCGATGTCCTGTCCGACGGCGTCCTGCGCGCGTTCAAGGATGGTCATGCCACACTCCCCTCCACGTGCGCCGCGATGCGATAGAAGTCGCTCGCGTTGTGCCACAACACTTTTTCAC
Organism: Actinomycetes bacterium; assembly: GCA_023415515.1. Taxonomy (GTDB): domain Bacteria; phylum Actinomycetota; class Actinomycetes; order Mycobacteriales; family Mycobacteriaceae; genus Mycobacterium. The sequence continues at coordinate 30,522 of JAEZKH010000421.1, read as the reverse complement.
GTTGGTCTGCCGACAGACCTGCGACGGCCACCTCCGCGTCGGTGGCCGACCAGTGCGGGTAGGCGGACCCGTACATCAGAAGCTCGGCCTTCTGGGTGAAGTCCATCCACTGCTCGGCGTGGCTGTCGTCGGTCGGTCCGTCGAATGCGGACGTGCAGTAGCGCACATGGTCGGGCAGATACTCACTCGGATACCGGTCGACCCATGGCGTCTGATCGCGCATCGACATCCAGAACGTGTCGAGCCGCCACATCAGCGGTGTCAGCAGGTCGTAGCCGCCGTCGGCGAAGACGAATCGTAGCTTCGGGTGTCTGCCGAACGTGCCCTCGATGATCAGCGTCGCGAGGTGGACGAACGAGTTCAAGGGCATGAACGCCGCATAACCCGGATACGTCAGCGCGTGACCCGCGAACGTCGGCGCATAGTCGACGCCGTTGCCGCCGTTGATGTGCACACAGACCGGCAGCCCATGTGCGGACGCCGCCTCCCAGATCGGCTCGAACACCGGCTTGCCGTACGGTTCGCGCGACTGCAGGGGTACGCCGATCTGCACCATCTTCGGATGGTCGGCGAGCCGCTCGATCTCGGCGACCGCACCTTTGACGTCCTCGGGGTTGACCCGGATGGTGCCGAGGAAGCGGTTGGAGGTGTCCGGTTCGAGCCAGCGGTCGACGAGCCAGTCGTTGACCGCTGCGCAGATCCGGCTGTTGAGCAGGTAGTCGGCGATGTTGCCGCGTGTCGGCGGGTTGAGGATCGCGCAGTCGACGCCGCCCTCTTCGAACAGGTGGCGGCTGACCGTCTGCGGGTCCGAGCCCGGATATCCGTCGCCGTACAGATCCTGCCGGTAGTCGCCGCCAGGCGCCTGGTACCACTGCGGTTCGACGTCGGGGATCGCGCGCAGCTTGTGCGCAGGCGATATGTAGCGCCGGATCTCCGAGTTGTACCGGAAATGCACCTGGACGTTCGTGTCGATGACCCTCATGCCGTCAGATACACCTGCCCGTCCGCCACGTCGACCTCGTATGTGCGCACCCGCTTCTTCGGATCGGCGAGGTTGACCCCGGTGGTGATGTCGAACTCCCAGTTGTGCCACGGGCAGCGAGCAATTTGGCCCTGCCGCACGTATCGCACTCCGCCTGGAGCGTCGGGTGCGACCTCGGTGGTGCCGACGACGTAACCCGCGCACAGCGGCGCACCCTCGTGCGAGCAGTAGTTGGCGATCGCGTACAGCGACCCGTCGATGTTGTAGACGCCAACGCCGAATTTGCCCGCTTCGACCAGCTTCATGCTTCCTGGCGGCAGATCCTCGATCGCACACACCGGCCGGCGTTGCATCCGCGTCCCCTTCAGATGTCCTTGACCTAGAATACTAAAATAGTAAAGATAGAGCGAACGACCCGCTAGACGCTGCTGTCCGGGAGGCACTGTGACGCTCAGCACGGAATCGCACGACCAGCCCGCCCCCGATATCGAGACCGACCCGTACGGCTTCTTCGAGTACATGCGCAAGACCGAGCCGGTCTGGCGCGGCACGCTCATGGAGAGCGACCTGGTGCCGCCCGAACTGACGTCGGCCGAAGAGTGGACGCTGTTCGATTTCGACAGCGTGTTCGCCGCGTTTCGCGACGACGACGTCTACGGCTCGGAGATGTACAACAACACGATCGGCCTCGTCTTCGGGCCCACCATCCTGGGTATGCACGGAAAGCAGCATCACGATCACCGCAGCCTGGTCGCGAAGGCCTTCCGGCAGAGCGCGCTCGCACAGTGGGAACCCGAGGTGATCGATCCCATCTGCGACAAGCTGGTCGATGAGATCAAAGACGACGGCGAAGCCGATCTGATCAAGGCGATCACGTTCGAATTCCCCACCCGCGTCACCGCGGCACTGCTCGGCCTGCCGCAGGCGGATCTGGAGCTGTTCCGGCGGCTTTCGCTGGATCTCATCTCGATCACCGAGGACATCGAGGCGGGCCTGAATGCATCGGTCGAACTCGGCACCTACTTCCAGGAACAGGTCGACCAGCGTCGCAGCACGATGACCGACGACATCATCGGTGACCTCGTCTCGGCCGAGATCGACGGCGAGAAGCTGACCGACGAGGCGATCATTTCGTTCCTACGACTGCTGCTGCCCGCCGGGCTGGAGACGACCTATCGCTCGTCGAGCAACCTGCTCTACCTTCTCCTCACCCACCCCGAGCAACTCCGCGATCTACAGCAGAACCGCGACCTCATCCCGGCGGCGATGGAGGAAGGACTGCGCTACGAGACACCCTTGGTCACGGTGCCGCGCAACACAAATCAAGACGTAGAGATCCACGGCGTACCGATCGCGAAGGGTTCTCAGGTCAATCTGTGTATCGGTTCGGCCAACCGCGACGAGAAGCGTTGGGAGAACCCCAACGTCTTCGACATCCACCGGCCGCGGCGCGCGCACATCTCGTTCGCCGGCGGCATCCACAGCTGTCTCGGCATGCACCTGGCCCGAGTGGAGACGAAGGCGATGCTCAACAGCCTCTTCGATCGGGTCACCGACCTGCAGTTGTTGGAGGACGAGGACACGAAGATCGTCGGCATGCCGTTCCGTTCGCCCAAACACCTGCCCGTGACGTTTCGCCCGGTCCCATGAGGACTCGCGCCGCGATCCTGCACGACATGGGCCGGCAGTGGTCGGTCGAGGAGTTCGAGCTCGACCCGCCGAAGGCGGGTGAGGTACTCGTCGAGATGGCCGCTGCCGGGCTCTGCCATTCGGATGAACACATCCGCAACGGCGACATGTCTGTGCCGAACGAGGTCATGGAATCGTTCGGCCTACCAGGTATGTTCCCGATGATCGGCGGTCACGAAGGCGCGGGCGTGGTGCTCGAAGTCGGCGACGGGGTAACCGAATTCGCGCCGGGCGACCACGTCGTCACGTCGTTTGTCGCGGTGTGTGGCACATGCCGCTGGTGCAGCTCTGGGATGGAGTACATCTGCGACATGGGTGCGCAGGTGATGATCCCCGGCATGCCGACCGACGGTACATTCCGGCATCACACCGCAGACGGCCGCAACCTCGGCCATCTCTCCAAGGTCGGCGCGTTCTCGCAACACACGGTCGTGGCCACAGACTCGATCGTCAAGATCGACTCCCACCTCCCGCTGTTGCCGATGGCGTTGTTGTCGTGTGGGATTCCGACCGGATACGGATCGGCGGAGAACAGAGCGCAGGTCAAGCCCGGCGACACGGTCGTCGTCATCGGCGTCGGCGGCATCGGGACCGGTGCGCTGCAGGGTGCCCGAATCAACGGCGCCGCGCAGATCATCGCGGTCGACCCGGTCGAGTTCAAACAGAAGTCGGCGCTGGGATTCGGTGCCACACAGAGTGTTTCGAGTACGAAGGAGGCACTCGACCTGGTCCGCGACCTGACCAAGGGTGTGATGGCCGACAGCGTCATCGTGTCACCGTCGCTGATCAACGGAGAGGACGTCCAGGCCGCGCTGAGCCTGACGCGCAAGGGCGGAACGTGTGTGCTCACCGGCATGACGGCCACCACCACCAACTCGATCGCCATCAACCTGCAGGAGTTCATCCTGTGGAACAAGAGCCTGGTCGGCACGGTGCTCGGATCCTGCAATCCACGGGTGGATGTCGCCCGCTTCGCGAAGCTCTACGAGGCGGGGCTGTTGCATCTCGACGAGATGATCACCAGGCGCTACCGGCTCGACGACATCAACGAGGGGTACGAGGATCAGCGCAACGGCGAGATCGTCCGCGGCGTGATCGATTTCAGCCTCGGCTGACGCCCGCCGAGATCGACGAAATGGTGCCGCTCACTCGCACTTTTACGCCCGATCGTTGGTTTGGGCGAGTCAGTCAGAGGATGCGGGACGTCCGGCCCTGCCAGTAGCGCTCGCGGATACGGCGCTTGTAGAGCTTGCCGTTCGGGTCGCGGGGCAGTTCGGCGTCGAACTCGACCGTGCGCGGGCATTTGTAGGCGGCGAGGTTCGCCCGGCAGTACCCGATGAGCTCTGCCTCCAGCTCAGGACCTGCGACCACGCCGTCGGCCGGCTGCACGACGGCCTTCACCTCCTCGCCGAACTCCTCATTGGGCACCCCGAACACCGCGGCGTCCACGAGCTTGGGATGCATGACGAGCAGGTTCTCGGCCTCCTGCGGATAGATGTTCACCCCGCCGGAGACGATCATGAACGTCGAGCGGTCCGTCAGATAGAGGTAGCCGTCCTCGTCGACGTATCCCATGTCGCCCAGTGAGCGCCAGCCGCGGTCGTTGGACACCGATGCCGTCTTCGCCGGGTCCTTGAAGTACTCGAATGCCGGGCCGCCTTCGAAGAACAGCTCACCGGGCTCCCCCACGGGCAACTCGGCGCCGTCCTCGCCGACGACATGCACCTGGCTGATCGGCTTGCCCACAGATCCGGGGTGGGCGAGCCACTCGTCGGGGGCGATGACCGTTCCCGCGAATCCCTCTGTGCCGCCGTAGTACTCGTGAATGATCGGGCCGAACCACTCCATCATCCGGTGCTTGACGTCGACCGGACACGGCGCCGCTGCGTGGATCACACACTGCAGGCTCGACACGTCGTAGTTCTCCCGGACGGCATCGGGCAGTTTGAGCATCCGCACGAACATCGTCGGGACGAACTGGGCGTGCGTGACGCGGTGTTCGGAAATCATCCGTAACACGGTTTCGGCGTCGAACCTGGACATCATGATCGTGGCCGCGCCCACCCGATGCACCGCCATCGTGTAGTTGACGCCCGCGGCGTGATAAAGCGGCGCGGGTGACAGGTACACGCTGTCGGCTGTCATGCCGTAACGCTGGCGGAGCGAGTACTCCAGCACCTTCTGCGCCCACGAGCCCTGGCCGTCCTCGGGCAAGGGCCGCCGCACGGCTTTGGGACGTCCCGTGGTACCCGACGAGTAGAGCATTTCCGAACCATCTGAAATCGGCGGCGTGGTCACCGTTTTCGCCAGAGCCTCGCCGTATTGCCGCCACCCCGGCAAGGCACCACCGACGACGACGTGGACGTCGACACCCCCGTTGGCCTCGACGATGTGCTCACCCAACTCGACCATCGACGCGTCGACGAAGACGGCCTTGGCTTCGGAGTCGTCGATGACGTAAGCCACCTCGTGGGGGGTGAAGTGGGTGTTCACCGTGCTGTAGTACAAACCGGAAAGCTGGCAGCCCCAGGTGATCTCGAAGAACTCCGGGCGGTTCAGTAGTACGAGTGCGACCCCGTCGCCGCGCCGCAGCCCCACCTCGTACAGCAACGCAGCGACGCGCCTGCTGCGTTCGAACAGCTCGCCGTAGGTGATCGTCGGCCCGTCGGCGACGATCACCGCAGGGGAACCACCGGCGTGATCGCCGATAAACGCCACGACCCTAGGTGGCCGCCGCGCCGTTGTCGGATGCCGCGGCCTGCCGCTTGGCCATTTCGGACGGCAGGATCTTGTCCTTGAAGACCTGCTGGATGAGTTCCTGCACGTCCCGGCTGATCGACGCGAGCGCAACCAGGTCGTTGGAGCTCTGCCAGTGCACCCGCATGCCCATCATCTCCCAGGCCCTCTTGATGTTGGCCTTCGTGGCCAGCAGTGTCGTCATCGGAGCCTGTGCGATCTGGCGTGCGATGGCATCCACCCGCGCTTCGAGATCCTCACGCTTGACCACCTCGTTGACCAGTCCGTACTCCAGCGCCTTCTGTGCGTCGACCGTCTCTGCGGTGTACAGGTAGTACGACGCACGTCGCCAGTTCATGAATACCCATGGCTCGATCGAGCATTCGCCCGACGGCATCCCGAACCCCTGCAGCGGGGGGTAGGAGAAGTAGGCGTCCTCCGACGCGATCACGATGTCGGTGGTCAGCCCCATGTGGGTGCCGCCGCCCACGCAGTATCCGTGCACCTGCGAGATGGTGGGCTTGGAGAACTCCCACAGATTCAGGGTCGGTTTCACGAACAGGTCCGACTGCGGCTTCCACGGGTGGCCCATCTTCATGGCACCCTCGACGAACGCCGGATAATCGACGGCGTTGTTGCCGATCGCGTGTCCAGAGCAGAAGCCCTTGCCATTTGCCTTGAGCACCAGCACCTTGATGTCGTAGTCGCGGTCGGCGTCCAGCAGGGCTGCGTCGACCTCCTCCGCCAACTTCTGGTCCTGAGCGTTGGCTTTCTCCGGCCAGTTCAGGGTGATCTTGGCGATCGCACCCGCCTTCTCGTAGATGATTCTCTCGCGGGTCTCGTTCAGATCCATGAATGCACCTTTCTCGGTTGCGCTCCTCGTGTGCGCGGTTGGTTATGTCGTGATCACGCCGATTTCGGCGCCGATGTCGTAGGTGGTGCCGACGGCGCCCGTCCACTGCACGGTGCCCGAAGCGCCTGCTTCGATTTCCTGTTCCACCTTTTCGGTGGCGATGGTGAAGATCGGTTCGCCTTCGTCGACGTGCTCGCCCGCCTCGACCAACAGTTCGGTCAACTCGGCCTCCGAAACGGCGACGGACACCCGCGGGATGCGAATGACGAACTCAGCCACCGGCGTCCGCCTTGTCGAATACGCGCTGTGCGGCCTCGACGATGCGCGCCGCCGACGGATAGATCTGCGCTTCGAGTGCCGCCGCGGCCGGTGTCGGAACGAACCTGGCCGCCACCCGTTCGATCGGCGCGGCGAGAGCGTCGAAGCACTCGCCCTGCAGCACGGCCACGATCTCGGCGCCGGGTCCCGCGAACTGCACGGCGTCGTGCACGACCACCGCACGCCCGGTGCGTCGCACCGACTCGACCATGGTGTCCACGTCGAGCGGTACCAGCGTGCGCAGGTCGATCACCTCGGCGCTGATGTCCTGCTCCTCGAGGGTTGTCGCGGCGGTCAGCGCTTCCAGCACGCTACGGCCGTAGCTGATCAGCGTGACGTCAGAGCCGGGGCGCTTCACATCGGCCTGTCCGAGTGGAATACGGAAGCCCGGATCGATTGGCACCGAGCCCTTTTGGGCTTGTAACCGGATCGTCTCGACGAACAGGCATGGATCTCCATCGAAGATCGCCGATGCCAGCAGCCCCTTCCCGTCGCGCGGCGTGGACGGCACGATCACCTTCATCCCGGGGATGTGCATGAACCACGCCTCGAGCGTCTGCGAATGTGTCGCGCCCGTCGCCAAGCCGCCGTAGACCTGCGTGCGCACGGTGATCGGCGCGGTCGTGCGGCCTGCGCTCATGAACCGCAGCTTTGCCGCGTTGTTGATCAATTGGTCGGCCGCGATACCGATGAAGTCCATGATCATGATCTCTGCCACCGGCAGCAGACCGTCGATCGCGGCCCCGATCGCGGCACCGACGATGGCTGCCTCGGAGATCGGCGTGTCGAGTACGCGCTGGTGACCGTACTTCGTCGAGAGCCCCGCGGTGGGACCCGACGCACCCGGATCGGCGATGTCCTCGCCGAGCAGGAAGACCCGGTCGTCGGCGGCCAGCGCCTGGTCGAGCGCGAGGTTCAGCGCCTCGCGCATCGACATTGTCTTCTCATCCATGAAACCCTCAGACCGGAAACTTGATCGGCGTCGCGTACACGTCTCTGTCGAGTTCGTCGGCCGTCGGCGGTTGTGCAGCGAGGACGGTTCTCAACGCCTCCTCGACCGCGGTCGACGCACCCTCGTCAATTCCGGCGAGTTCGCCGTCGTTGGCGACACCGCCGTCGATGAGCGTGCGACGGAAGGCGGGCACCGGGTCGGCCGCCTTCGCGGCCGCCAATTGCTCCTTGGGGATGTAGGGCATTCGGTCACCGAAGTAGTGACCGCGGAACCGGAAGGTCACGCATTCGATGAACGTTGGTCCATCGCCGTTGCGCGCCCTGCCGATCGCCCCGCTGAGTACGTCGGTTACGGCGAGGGGGTCGTTGCCGTCGACGCGGATGCCCGGCATGCCGTAACCGGCCGCTCGGTGGGCGACGTGATCGAGCTTCATCGTTTCGGTGGTCGGTGTCATCTCGGCGTACATGTTGTTCTGGCACACGAAGACCACCGGAAGATCCCACAATGCGGCCATGTTCGCCGCCTCGTGAAACGATCCGGTGTTCGTGGCGCCGTCGCCGAAGCTGACCACCGTGACTCGGTCGAGGCCTTTGCGCTTGGCGGCCATCGCAAGACCGACGCCGACTGGTGGCCCCGCACCGACGATCCCCGTGGACAGCATCACGCCCTTCTCGGGCTTGGCGATGTGCATGGTGCCGCCCTTGCCGCGGCAGGCGCCTACGGTGCGGCCCATCATCTCGCCGTAGATCTCCTCCAGCGGAACTCCTTTGCCGATCAGGTCGTGTAGCCCGCGGTACGTCGTGACCAGTTGGTCGTCGTCGCGCAGCGTCACACCCATCGCCGCAGCGATGGCCTCCTGACCCCGCGAGGGCCAGTACACGCACATGAATTCGCCGGTGCCGATACCCTTCGACAACCGGTCATCGGCGGCCTTCATCAAGACCATCAGCGCATAAATGCGTTTATGGAGTTCGGGCGACGGTGTCATTTCCGATAGGACCCGATCTCACGGAAGACCTTCGGGATGGGCGGTGTCGTCAGGTCGAGCAGTTCCAGCGACGACATCCTGCCGCTCCTGCCGAGCTCGCCGAGGCGGCCGACGACCGCGTCGAGGTCGTCGCATTCGAGTTCGTAGATGGCGATGAAAGGCCCCTCACCGTCGGTCGGTGCAAAGCGGCGGGCAGCGACTATGCCGTCGACCGAACAGATCTCGGCGAGGTGAGTGTCGTTGTACCACTTGTGATAGTCGTCCTCGCGGTCCGTCGACACCGGCCTGGTCTCCAGGTAGATGATTCCTCTGGCCACGTCCGCCTCTCCTAGACCCCGGCCCACGGCTTGATCTTCAGGAAGCCGCCCGCGTCCACCCGCAGTTGTTGTCCGGTGACGTAGCGCGCCGCGTCGCTGGCCAGAAACAGCACCGCCTCGCTGATGTCCTCGGGTTCGACGTAGGGGATCGGGAAGCCCTGGATCACCGGGAAGACGGCCTCTGCGTCCTCGCGCGTCGGATTCTGCAGGTCGGGCCGGAATGCGCGATACATCGGCGGACTGTGCAGCATGTCGGTGTTCACATTCGTCGGATGAATCGCGTTGACCCGGATCCGCTCTGGGCCCAGCGCGTTGGCGAGATCATTGACGTAGTGTGCGACAACCTGTTTGGCGAAGGCGTAGCCGGCGCCACCGGGACCGCCGTCCATACCGGCGGTGTTCACCGCGGTGGCCATGAACGCGGCGACCGATCCGGTCGCGATGATCGACGCTCCGGCTCCCAGATGCTTCATGCTCGCGTGTACGAGGTTCATCACGCCGACGAGGTCGACGTCAACCGCATCGACGAACGCCTGTGGCGGCAGGCCCGCTGTCAACGGGCAGATGCCCGCGTTGGCGACGACGATGTCGAGCTTGCCGAACTCGGCGACGCCACGGTCGATCGCCGCGGCGAGTCCGACGCGGTCGCGGACGTCGGCGATCTCAGCGTGGACCCGCCTGCCTTCTTTCTCCACCAGCCGCGCGGTTTCGTCGAGATCCTCCGGCCTGGCGAGCGGATATTCGTTGGTCGCGATGTCCTCGCAGATGTCGACGGCGACAATGTCGGCCCCTTCGGCGGCTAGCAACTGTGCGTGCGATCGGCCCTGGCCGCGCGCGGCCCCGCTGATCAGTGCCACCTTGCCGTCGACCCTGCCCATCGCCGTCCTCCTTGACCGTCCGCACGAGCCGGATTGGGAACCTTCGAACACCCCGCAGAGGTAGCTATACTACCTAAAATTATAAAGATGCCAATCGGCCCGACCAGGAACAGGACACCGTGGACTTCTCTTATCCGGCGGAGGTCGAGCAGTTCCGCAAGGAACTGCGCACCTGGCTGTCAGCCAACCTGACCGACGATGTGAAGGATGCCGACCGGCGCCGCGGACGCGACCCCGACGCCTTCGCCGCGCTGCGCGCGTGGGACGCCGCGATGGCGGACGCGGGTTGGGGCGCGGTGTCCTGGCCGCGGGAGTACGGTGGCCGCGGCGCGACGGTGCTCGAGCAACTGGTCTATGCCGAGGAGACGACGCGTGCGCGAGCGCCGTTGCCACTCAACGTCATCGGAATGAACAACATCGCGCCTGCGATCATGGGTTACGGCACCGAGACGCAGAAGCGCACACTGCTTCCGCGGATGGTGCGTGCCGATGACATCTGGTGTCAGGGCATGTCCGAGCCTGAGGCAGGTTCCGATCTCGCGTCGCTTCGCACCCGCGCGGTGCGCGACGGCGACGACTTCGTGGTCAACGGCCAGAAGGTCTGGACATCGTTGGGTCACCGCGCCGACTGGTGCCAACTCTACGTGCGCACCGACCCCGATGCGCCCAAGCACAAGGGCATCTCGTGCCTCATCGTCGACATGACGCTCCCCGGCATCGAGGCCCGCCCGCTGGTCACCCTCAACGGTGCCGCCGACTTCGCCGAGGTCTTCTTCAACGACGTCCGGGTTCCCGTCGATACCCTGCTCGGCCCACTCGACGCAGGATGGCAGGTGGCCACCACCACGCTGAGCCACGAGCGCGCAGGCGCCGCGCGCCTGTACGCGCAGGTCGAAGTCCAACTGACCGACCTCGTAGCCGATCTCGGCACGTTCTCCGTCGACGGCAAGCCGGCGTTGGAGGACAGCGCCACCCTGCGCAGACTGGGCGAACTCGCCGTGCGGATCAATTATCTCGAGCAGTTGTGCAAGCGGTCCATCTCGGCGACTCTGCACGGCGGCGACGCGCTCGGATCGGCAAGCCTCGCCAAGAGCGTGTGGGCCGAACTCGGCCAAGACCTCGCCGCGCTCGCCTATGACGTGCTCGGTTCCGACGGAACCAACCAGCGGTGGGTGGACCGCCGCCTGTCATCTCGCTCGTTGACCATCGCGGGTGGCACGACACAGATCAACAAGGGCATCACCGCCACCCGCGTCCTGGGATTGCCGCGCACATGAACCTCGAACTCACAGAAGAGCAGGTCGCACTCCGCGACACCGTACGCGAGTTTCTCGCCGAAAAGGCAAGCGTGGCAAGGTATGTGCGCCCGATGCTCGACGATTCCACGGGCAACAGCGACGACGTCTGGCACGGACTCGCGAAGCTGGGCGCGACGGGTGTACTCATCCCCGACGAGCACGACGGCGCGGGCATGGCGATGGTAGAGGCCGGCGTCGTCGCCGAGGAGTTGGGCGCCGCCCTCTACCCCGGCCCTTGGCTGTCGAGCGCCGTCGCGGCGACACGCGCATTGACACGAACTGGCGCCGACGGCGGACTGCTGTCAGGCATCGCGGACGGCACGGTGATCGCCACCGTCGGCGGGTTGACAGGTCCGCGGCCCACCGCAGGCGGGTCGCGCCTGCGGGGTGAACTGACAGCGGTGCCCGATGCCGCGGCGGCAACGGCACTGCTGGTTCTCGCCGACGATCCGGACGGCACAGCGCTGTACGCCGTCGATCCGGATTCCGACGACGTCAGCGTGACGCCACGGCCGCACGTCGACCCGACACACAAGCTGTTCGACGTCGTCCTCGACGGTGCGCAGGCGCGACGACTGTCCGACGCGTCCGCCGATGTCGTCGAGGCACTCGTCGACGACATCATCATCGCGCGGGCGGCCGACGCGATTGGCGCCGCGAACGCCGTGATGCGCCTCGCAGTCGAGTACGCGAAAGTGCGCAGGCAATTCGGCCAGCCGATCGGCAGCTTCCAGGCTGTCCAGCATCTCTGCGTGGACATGTACGAAACCGTCGAACTCGCCCGCAGCGGGGTCATCCACGCACTGTGGGCGGCCGATGCGGCTGAACCGTCGGAGCGACACGTTGCCGCCCTGCGCGCCAAGGCGTTCGCGGGTCGGTTGACGTCCGTCGGCGACACCGCCATCCAGGTGTTCGGCGGAATCGGCTTCACGTGGGAGCACGACGCCCACCTCTACCTCAAACGCCTGCTCGGCTGGAGTTCCTTCCTGGGCGCACCCCACTGCTACCTCGAGACGATCGGCGCGAAACTCGTCAGCGACCTCAACCGAAAGGTATTGCAATGAGCCAGGTTCTGAGCGGTGTGCGTGTCGTCGAACTCGCCTCGTGGACCTATGTGCCGTCGGCAGGAGCGGCGCTGGCAGACTGGGGCGCCGACGTCATCAAGGTGGAGGACGTCAACGCGGGCGACCCAGGGCGCGCCCTTGTCATCGGTGGCTTCACCCGCCAGAATGCAAGGGCCGATGTCGATTTCATTCTCGAGATCGGCAACCGCGGCAAGCGCAGCGTCGGCATCGACATCAAGACCGAAACGGGCCGCGAACTCTTCGGCCGCCTTCTCGCCACTGCCGACGTGTTCCTCACCAACTGGCGGCCGGGCGCGCTGGCACGAGCGCGGCTGACAGTCGACGACATCCGCGCGTTCAACCCGAACATCATCATCGCCCGCGGCACGGGCGCGGGCGTGCGCGGACCCGACCGCGAGAAAGGCGGATTCGACGCCGCGACGTATCTGTCCCGAGGCGGGGTATCCTACACCATGACACCGTTCGGCAGCGAGACGCCCGCCGTCCAGGGTCCCGGGTTCGGCGATCTGCAGGGCGGTATCACGCTCGCGGGCGGTGTCTGCGCCGCGCTGTTCCGGCGGGAACGCACCGGCGAGCCGTCCATCGTCGACTCGTCGCTGCTGGCGCAGGCGATGTGGACGATCGCTCCGTCGATCTCGGTGGCCGACCTGTTCGGCATCGACGGAATCCCGGGAGCGCCGCCGGGGCTGGCGATCAATCCGCTGGTCAACCGGTACAAGACGCGTGACGGCAGATGGCTGCAGATGGTCTTCCTGCAGCCGGACCGGTTCTGGGCGGGTTTCTGCGAACGGATCGGCCTGCCCGAGCTGGCCACCGACGAACGCTTCGTCCCGTCAAGCAACCTCATCGCCAACGCCGAAGAGGCATGCAAGCTCGTCGGCGAGAGGCTCGCCAGCGAGGATCTCGCATATTGGCGGGACGCGCTCGCCGACGAGCCCGGTGTGTGGGCTGCGCTGGCGACGCCGAAGGAGACGCTCAACGATCCGCAGGTGATCCCGAACGGATACGTCATCCCCAACATCGACGATGAGGGTGTCGAGTATCAGATCGTCGCCGCACCAGTGCAATTCGACGAAACGCCGCCGTCGGCGGCACGCGCACCCGAACATGGACAGCACACCGAGGAGATCCTGCTCGAGCTCGACCTCGACTGGGACGAGATCTCGGCTGCCAAGGACAGCGGCGCGGTTCTGTGAGAGGGGCGACATGACGGTACAGCGGCGCGAGCTGGAATCGGTGATCTACGAGCGCGAGGTCCCGATCGCGCGAATAATCCTCAACCGGCCTGACAAAGCGAACACGAAGGACGCCAGCCTGGTGCAGGCGGTCGACGCCTGCCTGCGGGAGGCCGACCGCGACAAAGAGATCAAGGTCGTGATCCTGAAGGCCAACGGCAACGGCTTCTGCGGCGGCCACGTCGCCAGATGGGGTCCCGACGAGAACCCGTATCCGGACTTCGGCGACACGTTCGAGGACCTCTACAAGGGCACGGCCGATCTGTTCTTGTGGCCGACGCTGTATCTGTGGGAGTTCCCCAAGCCGACCATCTCGCAGATCCACGGCTACTGCATGGGCGGCGGAATCTACCTCGGCCTGCTGACGGACTTCTGCGTCGCATCCGACGATGCATATTTCCAGATGCCGCTCGCGCAGAGCCTCGGCGAGCCGGGCGGACACACGATGATCGAGCCGTGGCTGATGATGAACTGGCACCGCGCGATGGACTGGTTGCTGCTGGCGCCGACGCTTTCGGCCGACGAGGCGCTGGAGTGGGGTCTGCTCAACAAGGTCGTGCCGCGTGATGCGCTCGAGGAGACCGTGGAAGAGATGGCGCGCAAGATCGCCCAGGTGCCGCTGACCACGTCGATGGCGGTGAAGAGCGGCGTCAAGCGCGCCTACGAGCTGATGGGCATGCGCGTGCACCTGCAGATGAGCCATGTGATGACGAACATGGTCGGCGCGGCATCCGATGTACAGGAGCGCCGCCGTCAACTGATCGAGTCGGGCAAGAAACCAAGGGAATTCGTCGCCGAGCGCGAGGAAACCTAGCGACCCGCGGCGTGCAGCGCCGCTACGTAACCGAACACCATCGTGTTGGCGATGCTGCCGCCCGCGCCGAGATAGTTGCGCCCCATCACGGTTGCAGTGATGTTGCCCGTTGCGTAGAGCCCGTCGATCACCTGGTCGTGTTCGTCGAGCACCTGCGCGTCCTCGTTGGTGATCAGCCCGCCGCACGTGCCGACATCGGCCGGAAAGACGCGGGTGGCGTAGTACGGCGCTTTGTCCAGCGGGCCGACCGCGGCGTTGGGTTTGTAGCCGGGATCGCCCAGACAGATGTTGTACGCCGACTGCCCGCGACCGAAGTCGGGGTCCTGACCCTTGGCCGCGAACTCGTTGAAGCGCTTGACCGTTTCCGTCAGCGCGTCGGGCGGAACATCGATCTGGCGTGCCAGGTCAGTCACGGTCTCGGCTCGCTTGACGACGCCCTGCTCGATCAACCCCTCCGACAGCGTGCGCCTCTTCAGCGGATTGGCCCCAGGGACGTATCGGCGCACGTAACCCTCGTCGAAGATCTGCCAGCACGGGACCGCCTTGTTGGCGTACATCGCCTTGCCGACCTCGACGTAGGAGTTCGACTCGTTGCAGAACCGCCTACCCGATCCGTCGACGTAGATGGCGCCGGGGCGCTGGCGCCCCGACCCAAGCGAGGCGGCGCCGGGATCCTGGATGAAAACCATTGGCAACCACCATGCCTCGTCCAGCAGATCGGTCTTGGCGCCGAGGTTCATCGCCGTCTGCAATACCTCGCCCGTGTCGCCGGCATTGGCTATCGACCAGGAGCCGTCGTTGGGCTGATCACCGCTGTACCGGCGGCGCATGTCCGCGTTGCGGCTGAAACCGCCCGCCGCCAGCAGAACCCCCTTGCGCGCCTCGACGTTGACCGCCGTTCCGTCGCGGGTGATGCGCGCTCCGACCACGCGACCATCGGAGACGATCAGGTCGTCCATCGCGGCGTTCGTCCACACCGGCGGTTCCCCCGTCGCGTCGATCAGCGCCTTGAGGATCTGTCCGATCATCGATGCGCCGTTGGTCATCAGATCGCGACGCCGGAGTTTCGCCAGGTTCGTCCGCGCGAAAACCTTCATGGCAGTGGCGAACGCGCGCGGCGACCGGTTGAAGTACTGCACCGAGCGCAACTCGTTTGTCAGCACGACGAACCCGTAGTTCTTCGCCATCGACGGTTGGACCTTGTCGCTCCATGCGCCCAGCGCCGCGGAGTCGTATGGGATCCCTTCGACGGATCGACCTGCCGAGTTACCGCCCTTGTGATTCGGGTAGTAGTCGCTCCAGCCCGCGCAGCGGACCAGCCGAACGCCCTTGCGCAGCAGAAAGTCGATCATCTGGTTACCGGCGGTGAGGAAGGTCTCGCGCCTGGCGGGCGACGATGCTTGTCCGATATCGCCGACGACGGCATCGAAGTACGCCATGCCGTCCTCGTGCGAGTCGGGAATACCGGCAGCTTGCATCAGTGGATTGTTCGGAAGCCACACCATCCCGCCCGACATCCCGGTGGATCCGCCGACAAGGCCCTGCTTTTCGACCACGAGGGGTTCGATTCCCGCGTCGACGGCGGCCAACGCGGCGACCATCCCGCCGCCGCCGCTCCCCGCAATCAGGAGATCGACGCTCTTGTCCCAGTTCATGAGACGGGAACCGTCTGGGTCATCCGCAGGTCGGCGACGGGCACGTCGATCGTGGTGTTGGTGGCTTGGATCGCGGGCACCAGCCGCTCATAGGGCAAGCCCGCGAGGAAGCCGTCGATGACCCGCTCGAAGTTCGAGATCAACCCTTCGATGCGGTCCGACAGCCGCATATACTCAAAGCCCTTGGCGTGCAGCCCTTTCTGCTGCTTCGGCAGGTTCGAGAAATCCTGGGCGGGGATCGTCGGCCAACTCGGGTCATCGGGCGGGAGAGGTTCGGGCGCGATCGGTCGCCCTTGCGAACGGTCGTTCGGGAAGCGGGTCAGTGACCACACCTCGAACAGCGTCTGCTCGGGCCCGAGCGGCCGTATCCGGTACGACGAAGCGCTGCTGTACTGCGGCAGAAGGAAGTAGTGCGGGAAGCAGAAGCCGATGGGTTCGAGAACGCCGCGGCGTTCGAGGTCGTTGAGGTCGGGGAAGTCGCACTCACGGGCCCGGTGCCACGTCGTGACCGCGTCGTTGACCGCGCCACGCCAGGCGGCCATGGCCTGGACCGGATCGTCAGGCAGCGACATGTGTTGCAGGCCCTCGGCGATGCGGACGTCGTTCTCGTGGGTCATCCCACCCATGCCGGACCCCAGCGTCTTCATGAAATGCAGGCTCGTCTCGATCAGCGGGTGAACCGTCGATGAATCCGGTTGGTGCGACGACGGCAGCAGCTGTGGATGCGTCTGCGGTACGTGGTAACCCTCCATGAACGCGGCCGTCGCCAGTTTCCAGTTCACGGGCAGCAGACAGGATTTCCACCACTCCACGCGAAGCGCCGACACCTTCCACTCGTCGTGCTTGGAGCCGAACGGCTCGAGGCAGTCTCGCAACGGCGGGGCGTCGTCGTCGAAATTGATCCAGGCGCAGCCGCCCCAGAGTTCGCATCGCACCGTGGCGAGCGCGAGATCGTCTGCGCACAAGTTGTTCTCGTCGAACTCCTCAGCGCGCAGGACGAAGGTGTTCTTGCCGTCGAGGCTCCAGCACCAGCCGTGGAACGGGCACACCAGGCTGCGACGCGACCCGCTGCCTTCCACGAGTTTCATGCCGCGGTGTCGACACGAGTTGTAGTACGCACGCACGGTGGACGCGTCGACCCGCACCACGATGATCGATTGGTCGAGGATCTCGTACTCGACGAAGTCGCCGGGATTCGGGATCTCTTCCAGCCGGCACGCCATCTGCCACACGCGGGGCCAGAAGAGTTCGGCCTCCATGGCGTAGAACTCCGGATCGTAGTAACGCTGTTTGGGGATCCGGTCCACGGACTGAACCGCCCATGGCACTGAGAGAGGCGTCCAAACTGTCTTGGCCATTGTGCTCACCCCTCGTCGGCGGCCGAGCTTCTAAAATAGCAAAAATAGCGAGACGGACGAAGAGTGTGTCAACCAGCCGTTATCGCCCGGTAGAGCTCTGCCATCTCCTCGGCGGGTCCCGCAGGCACGGTGTGCTGCGACGGATCACGAATCTCGTCGAGGTGCGCGCCTACGTCTTCGGGCGTCAGCGAGGGGTTGAAGTAGCCCTTCGTTCTACCGATGAAGAAGCGGGACACCTGGCCGCCGCCCACTGAGTAGATCTCGCCCGACACCGGGCAGTCCGCATGAGCGAGAAATGCGACCACGGGGGCGACGAGAGCGGGATCGAGCCGGTCGAAGAACGGCCGCATGAACGCTTCGGCGTCCGTCGTCTGTGTTCCCCGCGTGCGCGCGCGGTTGTCGACCGCTGCGGCGCCGCTCATCGAGTAGTCGAGCATCCTGGTGGCGGCGACGGGTGCGATCGCATTGACCGTGATGTCGCGGTCTGCCGCTTCGGCGGCGAGCACCCGGGTCAGCCCGAGCAGTCCCGCCTTGGCGGCGCCGTAGTTTGTCATCCGCGGCGCGCCGAGGAGCCCCGCCGCTGAGCAGGTGTTGACGATCCGGCCGAAGTTTCGCTGTCGCATCACGTTCCACGCAGGGCGGGTGGTGAAGAACGCACCCTTGAGGTGTACGTCCAGCAGCGCGCTGACGCGTTCGTCGGTCATGTCGTCGAAGTTCGCGTCGCTGACGGTGCCTGCGTTGTTGATCAGGATGTCGATGCGGCCCCAGGTGTTGAGCGCGGTTTCGATGATCGCCTGTCCGCCCTCGGGCGTCGCGACGCTGTTGTTGTCGGCGACAGCTTCCCCACCGCTGTCCTTGATGGCCTTGGCGGTCTCGGCGGCCGGGCCTCTGGCCGCCCCGTCGCCGGTCACCGAACCACCGAGGTCGTTGACCACCACCCGAGCGCCGCGCTCAGCGAGAAGCAATGCGTACTGCCTGCCCAGGCCACGGCCCGCACCGGTGACGACGGCGACACGGTCGTCGAATCGCAACTCGCTCATCAGATCGGCCACTGGTGAAGCGGTCGGGTGAACTGAATGGGTACCGCCCGCGGCAGCGTGGTCGGATTCGACGTCGATATCGCGTCGATCATCAGCGCCACGTAGCGGCGCCAGCCGTCGGAGGCCGGATCCATCGTGCCGAGCACGCTGAACAGCATTGCGATCATCCGTGGCAGGTCGTCGGCAACGAGATCGGCGCGCACCAGACCGTCCTGCTGAGCACGTCGGGTGAGTTCGACGAGGGCGGCGTCCAACTGCACCGACACGTCGGTCAGTGACCCGGCCTGTCGCGCGGCCGACAGCACATTGTGTTCGCGCGCGCCGAGCGCGATTGCGGCTTCGACCAACCGGGCAATGCCGCGCAACGGGTTACGGCTTCGAAGGGCGGTGTCGATCTGGGGCGCCAGATCCTCGGCGATGGCCCGGTCGATCACCGCCCTCGCCAACTCGCCTTTCGTGGGGAACCGGCGGTAGAGCGTCCGCTCGCCGACCCCTGCACGGCGGGCGATCGCGTCCATAGGGGCGCCGGGGCCGAGTTCGGCGTAGACCTCGCGGGCCGCACGCAGGATGCGATCGGCGTTGCGAGCCGCGTCGGCGCGCAGCGGACGGTCGGTCACCACTGTCACACGGGAGACTGTAACTGACAGTTGACTGCCATTACAGGGAGTTCTACGCTCACGCCAACTGACAGTCGACTGTCGATTAGAGGGAGAGCGATGACGGCGACCTCCGCACCGGGTGAGCGCTCCGATCTTCCCGCGGTTCCCGTTGCACGTGACGCCAGGTGTCCGCTCGCGCCGCCCGCGCTGTTCGCCGACTGGCGCGATGCCGACGGACTGCAGCGGGCCATGTGGCGTCATGAACCGACATGGGTGATCAGCCGCTACCAGGACATCCGTGCCGCGTTGACCGATCCGCGCCTCTCGGCGGACACGCTGCGTGATCTGCGAGCCGTGAGTGAAGACGGCACCGACGTGGTGGTGTTCGCCCGCATCGACGATCCCGAGCACAACCGGTTGCGTCGGATGATGACTCGGGACTTCACGTTCCGGCGCAGCCAGGAGATGCGTCCGCAGATCCAGGAGCTCGTCGACGGCTACCTCGACACCATGATCGACAAGGGACCGCCGGCGGACCTGGTTCGAGATTTCGCCCTGCCGGTCCCCTCCCTGGTGATTTCTCTGCTTCTCGGTGTCCCGTACGAAGACCACGAGTTCTTCCAGCATCACAGCACCAAGGGGCTGGACTCGCGATCGACCGACGACGAGAAGTTGGCGGCGATCGGTGCGATGTTCGACTACATGTGGAAACTCGCCGAGTTGAAGGAGCGGGAGCCCGGAGACGATCTGATGAGTCGGTTGATCACCGACTACGTCGCCGCAGGCGAACTCAACCGGGCAACCGCGGTGATGAATTGTGTGATCATGCTGCAGGCCGGCCACGAAACCACGGCGAGCATGATCTCTCTGGGAACTGTTGCGCTGCTCCAGCATCCCGAACAGCTGGTCCGGTTTCGGAGCCTCGGCGACCAGTCGCTGATCACGAACGCCATCGAGGAGCTGATGCGCTATCTATCGATCGTGCACAGTCAGGTGGACCGGGTGGCAACGGAAGACCTCACCATCGGCGGTCAGCTCATCAAGGCCGGTGATCACGTTCTGATGAATCTGCCCGCGGGAAACTGGGATCCGGCCTTCGTCGATGATCCCGCTTCACTCGATGTCTCTCGAAATGCCCGCGGTCACCTCGGCTTCGGCTTCGGCGTTCACCAGTGCATCGGTCAGAACCTCGCACGAACCGAGTTGCAGATCGCCCTGACCACATTGTTTCGGCGGCTACCCAACCTTCGGTTGGCGGTGCCCGCCGAGGAGTTGAGGTACGGCGGCGAGCAGGAGATATACACGATCCACGAGCTGCCGGTCACCTGGTGACTAGGTGACGCCGGGCAGTAACAGCTCCGCCGGTTCACAGGCCGCCCAGATGTTGCCCGCCTCCAGGTATTCCTGTGGATCGCGCTGCCAGCCGCCCAGGCTCGGATACAGATCACGGGCCCGGTTGGTCCGCGCGCGATGATGCGCTCCGGCCAGCGCTGCATCGTTGTAAAGATACGACCGAGTCGGCTACCGCTAACCTTTTCGCTCGTGATCGTGTTGCTGCCGCCGTCCGAGACGAAGCGAGCCGGAGGCGACGGTCCTCCGCTGGACCTCGGCGCGCTGAGTTTTCCCGAGCTGAACCCGGTGCGGGCGCAGCTCGTCGAGGAACTCGCGGCACTGGCCACCGACGCACCCGCGTCCAGGCGGGCGCTGGGCATCTCGGCGTCTCAGGACCAGGAGATCGAGCGTAACCTCGCGCTGTTCGAATCGCCGACGATGCCTGCAATCAACAGGTACACGGGTGTGTTGTACGACGCGCTCGACGTCGGATCACTCAGTGCCACAGCCGTTTCGCGCGCCCGCGCGCGGCTGGGGATCGGATCAGCGCTCTTCGGGCTGCTCCGCGCCGGTGACCCGATACCGGCCTACCGGCTGTCGGCATCGTCGAAGCTGCCCGGCAAGGGCACCTTGGCCGCGCGCTGGCGCCAGGAGCTCGAGGCGGTCCTGGCCGACCTCGCGACAGGCGAACTCGTCGTGGATCTGCGATCAGGCTCCTACGCGGCGCTGGGCAGGCTGCCTGAAGCGGTGGAGGTGGACGTCGTCTCCGAGTCCCCCGGCGGCACTCGCACGGTGGTCAGTCACTTCAACAAGGCGCACAAGGGCAGGCTCGCGCGGGCGCTCGTCACGAGCAGGGCCGAGCCTGACAGCGCGGCGAAGGTGGCGGCGGTCGCCCGCAGAGCCGGAATGCGCGTCGAGCGCAACGGCAACGAACTGACCGTCGTCGTCGACGGCTGACGGGCGGGTTTCGGCGCGGCTGGTCACGCTGAGGGTGACTCAGCGCGCCGAAATCGCATGTTGGCGAGGTCGGAGCTACTCGGAGCGCCGAAACAGCCCTTCCCGCAGAAGCATGGTGACCGAAGCCTGCCACCGCTCGAGCTGGGCGGGACTGGTCAGGGGCTCAGGCAGATTGCGTTCGATGTGCCCGCGCAGGATGAACGTGCCGAGGGCCAACACAAGGGAGTTGACCGCCGCCCACGTCAGATCGAGGTCCTGGCGTGCCTCGCCGCGTTCGCGGCGTTGGTTCCAGCGGGCTGTGCCGGAGTTCAGTAGCGCATCGAAGATCGTGTAGCCCACCGGTCGACCGTCGATCAACGCGCGGCCGACGTAATCGACGATGTCGGGCATCTCGGCGATCATCCGCGTCACCCGATCGCCGATCTCTGCGAGCGAGTCCGTCGTACCCGCCGAAACCTCCTGCGTGATGTGGTTGATCACCACCGTCAGGACGTGGTCGTCGACGGCCTTGATCAAGCCGTCCTTCGTGGCGAAATGGTGTTGCACGAGACCCAGCGACACACCGGCGGCGGAGGCGACCGCGCGCAGGGACGTGTTCGAGAAACCCTGCGTCGCAAAGCTCGTCATGGCCGCGGTGCGGATTCTTTCGATGGGAGAGGTATCCGGGCGGACGCGTACGGCGTCCGGCAGCACAGTCATCGTCGCTCATTCTCGGTGGTCACCGGCCAAGAGTAGACAATACAGACGTATCGTGTCTACAGTACGGGCTTATTGCTATCGCAATACATACGTATTGTGCGTCATGACCGGACCAGTGAGGGGTGGAAGTCCGTGAATTTGATGGTGGTGGACGACGAGTCCACGTTCGCCTGCACGCGCGATCCCGATCGATGGATGACGACGGCCGACGAGGGCGCAAAGGCACTGTGTCGCGCGTGTCCGCGCCGCTGGGCCTGCGCCCGCCAGGCGTGCAAGACGCCGGGCGCGGAAGGACTGTGGGCGGGGATCTTCGTCCCCGAGGCAGGGCGCGGCAGGCGCCACGCACTCAAGCAACTGCGCGAACTCGCCGAGCAGAATGGTTTTCCCGTTCAACCACGGTGAGGCCTCTGGCCGATAGGTTTCGGGGCCGTCGAAACGGGGCAAGAAGACTCCGTCCTGTTCCGTAGCCACACTGGGAGAACGTCATGGCTGAGCGACCCGCATCTGTCGAGGCACCCGCGTCTGAGGCAATCGCAACCACGGGACTGTTCTTGAACATCGCGTCAGTGATCGCCATCGCCGTCAGCATCGCCAGTTGGAGTGCCGATCAGGCCCTCATCGCGGCATTCGCCGTCGTCGCCGCGTTCTGCACCTTTGTCGGCAGCCTCGCGTGCTTCGGCAAACAGGCCCAGGACGGCGATGGCACCGCCCAGATCGCCTGACGGCGACCGCTTCATCGGCGTTCGCGCGGCATCCTGATGTTGTATTGACCCATCTTGCGGTAGAGCGTCGCTCGGCTCATTCCTAGTTCGCGGGCAACTTCAGCCATCGTCAGCCCGTCGATGTTGAGTACCCGGACGATCTCGCCGCGTTCGAACGCCTCTATGCGTGACAAATGGCGGGTCTCGCCCGCTAGCACCTCCGGTGGAAGGAGATCGATGTCGATCACGTCTGCACGACCCGCCGCCGCCGTCACCACCCGCGACAGTTCGTCGACATTCCCCGGCCAGTCGTAGCACCTGAGCGCTCGTGCGGCGGTCACCGAGAAGTCGATCTCGCGGCCGCGCATTCGCGTCGCGATGTGGTTCGCCAACGGCAGCACGTCGTCGGGCCGATCGCGCAGCGGCGGCACCGGCACCACGGCCTCGACCAAAGCGGTCAGCGCGGCGGGAATGTCGTCGAATCGCTCAGCGGTCACCGCGACCGGGACGGATCCTGAAGCGGCGCTGCGCTGGATCAGGTCGCGGAGTCGCTCGGCCACCCAGGCGGGCAGCATGTCGACGTCGCGGACGATGACCGCGGTGTGGTCCTTGCCGAGTTCGGGCGCCCACAAACCGAGCCACGTGGCCACGTCGGTCGGCGCAGGCGCACCGGCCGACAGAATGCGATCGCGCGGGAACAGATGCCTCGCCGCCTGGGCCAGTACAGTCGCCCGACCCGCCCCCGGTTCACCAACGGCGGCGACCACGCCGCCGGCCCGCATACCGCTTTCGGCCTGTGCGACGGCGTCATTCCACGCCCCCGACAGCGAATGCAACGTGCCCGAACCCGGCTCGAGCCGCGGCACCTCCACCCGGAACACCTGACCGCGCGGTATCTGCCGCGGAAGGCGCCCGTTGGACCTGGCCAGCATCAACGCGGTGGTGTTGCTCGCCGCCGAGCGCGCCAGCGCGAGCAACAGATCGCTCGACGATCGCGACCACGTCGTCAGGTTGACGCTGCCCTCCAGCCGCCCCGACGCCGGGTCGAGGACAGGAACGGCCGCACAGGTGAACGTGCACAGACTGCGCGCATAGTGCTGCTCGGCGCGGACGAGCGTCGGCACGCGGTCGGCGAGCGCCAGACCGAGACCGTTGGTCCCGACCTCGCGTTCTGAATAAGCGAAGCCCGGGGCGAGGTGGACATCGTCGAGCGCCTTCAGCAGTGCGCGGTCGCCCGACAACCGCGAGAGGACGACGCCGTCGGCGTCCGTGAGCATCATGCTGACCGGCTCGTTGGCCAGCGTGCGGTGAAGATCGGCAAGTACCTCGTTGCCGCATTCGAAGAACAGCGAACTGAGATCGTCGGTGCCGGTGAACACGGGCTCCACAGCGTCGAGCGGAATGCCGTATTCCTCGCTGCGCTGCCACGACGCGAGCAACCGATCCGGCAGGGCGCCGGGCTGCACATGCCGCCGATGTGCGCGTTCGGGCAGCCCTTCGGACATGTGATCCACGTTACAAAGGGTCGCAAGCCCTTCGCGTCGACGCAGTGCGCGACCGTCTCACATTGAGACACCGCACGCCTGCGTAGCCGACGTCCGTGCTCCTAGGCTCGCCCCGAGCTTGTGACAGTGGTCACACCGGTCGCACGAAGAGTAAGGACAGCCCCATGTACCAGAAGGACGACAACAGCTATTTCATCGTCGATGCGCACGTAGCCCTGTGGGACGCGAGACCGGAGAACCAACGCAACATCCACGGCAAGCAGTTCATCGACTGCTTCTACGACTACCACCGAAACCTCTCACCGGAGTCGGAGGTATGGGGTTATGACGAATACCTGTATCAGGGTGGCGACCGCCTGATGAAGGACCTCTTCACCGACGGATACGTCGACCATGCGATCTTCCAGCCGGCCGCGCTCGATGAGTTCTACTGCAACGGATTCGGTCAGACCGACGAGGCGTCCGGCCTCGCGGCCGAGCACCCGGACAAGCTGACCTACAACCACAACTGGGATCCGCGCAACGACGAGGCGGGCCTGGATCAGCTGCGGCTGGACGCCGAGCGCTTCGGGCTCAAGGGCGTCAAGCTCTACACCGCCGAGTGGCACGGCGACTCCCGCGGCTGGCGCCTCGACGACCCATGGGCGTACCGGTATTTCGAGCTGTGCCGCGAGTTGGGCATCCGCAATATCCACGTGCACAAGGGACCGACGATCCGACCGCTTGACCGCGATGCGTTCGATGTCGCCGACGTCGACCACGTCGCCTCCGACTTCACCGATCTGAATTTCGTCGTCGAGCACTGCGGGCTGCCGCGACTGGAGGACTTCTGCTGGATTGCCACGCAGGAGCCCAACGTGCACGCCGGCCTTGCCGTGGCGATGCCGTTCATTCATACTCGTCCGCGGTATTTCGCGCAGATCATCGGTGAGTTGCTCTACTGGATCGGCGAGGACCGCATCCAATTCGCGTCGGACTACGCGATCTGGACGCCGAGATGGCTGGTCGAGGCATTCGTCGACTTCCAGATCCCCGAGGACCTGGGTGAATACGCGCCGATCACCACGGACCAGAAGAAGAAGATCCTCGGCCTCAACGCCGCCAAGATGTACGACATTCCGGTACCGGCCGAGCTGCAACTGCCCGACGCCGACGAGACGGCGGTGGGACCCCGCGGCGCCGACGATCTGGTCGGGGCGTGACGTGCCCCGCCACGAAGCGGTTTACGCCGCGCTGGATTCGGTAGTCGATCCCGAGCTCGACGAGCCGATCACCACGCTTGGTTTCGTCCGCTCGGTCGTGGTCTCCCCCGGTGGCAACGTCAAGGTGCATCTACGCCTGCCGACGTCGTTCTGCTCGCCGAACTTCGCGTATCTGATGGCGTCGGACGCCAAAGACGCGCTTCAGAAGCTGGACTGGACGCGGCGGGTGGTGGTCGAACTCGACGATCACCACGACTCGGACATCATCAATGCCGGCCTCTGCGCCGATGCCGGCTATCGCGGGACGTTCGGGCACGAGGCCTCCGAAAGCCTCGACGACTTACGCGAGACGTTCCGGCGCAAGGCCCATGCAGCGGCGATGGAGCGATGTCTGACTGCACTGCTGCTGGCGGACCCACACCGGTCGGAGTCTTCGCTCTGCGACGTCCGACTCGCTGATCTGCCCGATGGGCCGACGACCGAGTCGTTGCTGACGCGCCGCCGAGCGCTCGGATTGCCCACTGCACCCGAAGCTCTGGCGCTGGTCGATCATGCGGGCGAGGGCTACGCCCCCGAAGACGTGCCGCTGGCGCTGCGGCGGGCCAGGTCGACGCGGATCTCCATCGAAGGCAACGCCCACTTCTGCCGCGGCCTTCTGCGCACACGATACGGCGAGACAGACGCCAACAGTTTCATCCCGCTGAACGCGGTCATGACAAGAGAAGGAGCACTGCGATGAGCACCATGCGAGCCGTTCAAGTGGTCGGCTACCACCAGAATCTCGAAATGAACGAGGTTCCCGTACCGACACCGACCGGTCCCTTCGACGTCGTCGTCAAGATCGGCGGTGCGGGCGTGTGCCGCACCGACCTGCACATCCTCGAAGGCCAGTGGGCGGAGAAGTCGCAGGTTCAGCTGCCGTACACGATCGGCCACGAGAACGCCGGCTGGGTCCATGCGGTCGGATCCGCGGTGACCAATGTCAGCGACGGCGACAAGGTCATCGTGCACCCGTTGATCACCTGCGGTCTGTGTCGCGCCTGCCGATCGGGCGACGACGTGCACTGCGAGGCGAACGCGTTCCCGGGGATCGACACCAACGGCGGCTACGCCGACTACCTGAAGACCTCGGCACGCAGTGTGGTGAAGATCGACGACTCCCTCGAGCCCGCTGACGTGGCCGCGCTCGCGGACGCCGGCCTGACCGCCTATCACGCCGCGGCCAAAGCGTCGCGGCGGCTGACCCCCCGCGACAAGTGCGTGATCATCGGTGCAGGAGGCTTGGGACACATCGGGATCCAGGTGCTCAAGGCACTTTCCCCCGCCGAGCTGATCGTCATCGACCGCAATCCCGAAGCGCTCAAGCTGGCCGAGGCGATCGGCGCGGACCATGTCGTGGTAGCCGACGGCACCCAGGTCGACCAGGTGCTCTCACTCACCGGCGGCAACGGCGCAGAAGCCGTCGTCGACTTCGTCGGAGAGGGCGGCGCGACGGCGGAGGGTGTCGCCATGCTCCGGCGCGCCGGTGACTATCACGTCGTCGGCTACGGCGAGAACATCAACGTGCCCACGATCGACATCATCTCCACCGAGATCAACTTCATCGGCAACCTGGTCGGTTCCTACAACGACCTCTGCGACCTGATGGCGCTCGCCGCGCGCGGCGCGGTGAACCTGCACACTCAGAAGTACGCACTGGACGATTTCCAATCGGCCATAACCGATCTCGACAACGGCAACGTCCGCGGTCGGGCGATCCTGACACCGTAGAGAAGGGATGATCTTGTGATCTTCATCGTGGTCAAGTGGAAGCCGAAGGCCGAGCACGTCGACAGCTTCATCGAAGACGTCGCCGAGTTCACCGCGGCGACACGCAACGAGCCCGGCAACTTGTTCTTCGATTGGTCACGCAGCGTCGAGGATCCGTCGGAATACGTACTCGTCGAGGGCTTTCGCGACGGCGAGGCAGGCAAGGAACACGTGACCAGCGAGCACTTCAAGAAGTTCGTCGCCGAGGCGCCTGCGCTGCTGTCGTCGACTCCGCGAATCATCAGCCACGAGATCGACGCAACCGGGTGGGGCGAGATGGGCGAGATAACGGTCGACTAACCGGTTGCGGGAGCCGCGAGTTCCATCGCGTGGGGCACCGATGTCGGCGCCTCCGAATAACCTGCCGCACGGCGGATCTCGGCGAATGACCGGACCAGTGCGTCGGTCACCTCGTGAGGGTCGCGGACGGTTCGGTCGTCGGTGAGCACGGAGATGTTGAACTGGTCGACGTAACTCCACACGGTGATGTTGAGGCCGCAGCCCGCTACCAATGGTCCGACGGAGTACAGCTCAGTGAGCACGATGTCGCCGAACCGACCGCGTTCCCGCGGGCCGGGGACGTTGGAGACAGGCACGTTGAACATCCGCAGCTTGGCGTCCCGTCGCGCCGACCTGGCGAACAGGGCCGGGGCGAGCGCAGGCGGCAGGAATTCCATCCATCTCGCCGAGAACTCGGGGCCGAGCAGGCGGTAGTTCTCCTTGGCGACGTCGGCCGCAAGGTTGGTCAACCGGGTCCGCTCGAGTGCGTCCTCGACCTGGACGGGCAGCGTGACGACCATGCCACCCAGTTCGTTGCCCGCATAGCGATTCGGCGACAGATCGAGGCTCGACGGGACCGAGGCGATGATCGGCTCGTCGGCATGGCCGTCATAGCGCAGCAACATCTCCCTCAGCGCCCCGGCGGCCACCGCGAGGACGAGGGTGTTTATCGTGATGCCGAGCGCTTTGCTGATCTCCTTGACGTCGGCCAACGACACCGTCGCGCTCGCGTACCTCCGCTGCGGCGACACGATGTGGTTCATGAACGTGTCCGGTGCGTTGAGACCACTGGCGATCGACGGGTGGTCGCTGCGACGCAACGACTTTCGAATGACCTTGGCCATGCCTTTGGCTGTGTATCCGACCAGGGCGGGTAGCTGTCCGATCTGGCTGACGTGATCACGCGCCGCCGCGCCGATCAACTCGCGCGGTGTCGGCACGGGGTCAGGACCGGCCGTGGGTACGGGATCGCCGGGCACATAGGCCATCGCCCTCGCCGTGAGGTTCGCCGACGCGACGCCGTCGGCAAGCGAATGGTGCACCTTACCGACGACGGCCACGCGGTTGTCTTTGAGGCCTTCGACGAAGTGGAACTCCCACAGCGGACGGTCACGGTTCAGCGGTGTGCTCGCGATGTCGCCGATGACCTGGTCGAGGCTGCGCCTGTCGCCTTCGCCCGACGCTGTTGTGCGGCGTAAGTGGTAGTCGAGGTCTACCTCGCAGTTCTCCAGCCACATCGGATGATGCAATTTGCGCGGAATGTCGACGATTCGGTAGCGCAGCGGGTCCATCACGGGCAGGCGCTGCCTGATCAGTTCCCGGAACGTGTCGAAGGACAGCCCGGACGGACCACCGTCCACGACAGCGATCTTCATGGTGTGCGTGTGCACCTCGGGCGTCTCGCTGTACAGCAGCATCGCGTCGTAGCCGCTCAGGCGCTTCACTTCGATCAGCTCACGAGACGGCGGCCAACGTGCGACGGCGATGGATCTCGTTGAGGAACAGCCCGATCGAGGTGCAGGCGGAGCCCGTGCAGTTCCGGTCGATGAGATCGAAGCCGTGCTGCGCGCCCGGCAACTCGAGATATCCAACCGCTTCCCGCGACGTCGTGCGAAGTCGCTCGACGAATGTCCTTGCCTGTGCCACCGGAATGACGAAATCAGATGCCCCATGAACGACGAAAAACGGTGGCGCGGAGTCGGTTACCCGCGTCATGGGCGACGCCCCGAGATAGATGTCCTCGTGGCGTCTGTAACTCCGTTGCACCACGATGTTCTCGAGGAAGTCGACGAATCCGTCGCGCTCGGGTGTCGAACGGTCATGCCAGTCGTAGCGTCCGTAGATCGAGACAGCGGCGTCCACCGAGGTGTTGGAACCGACCTCCAGTTCACCTTCGTATTGCGGATCATTGGGCGTCAATGCGGCCAGGGATGCGAGATGTCCACCCGCCGAACACCCGGCGATCGTGACGAACTGAGGATTGCCGCCGAACCGGCCGACGTTTGCTCGAGCCCACGCGATGGCAGCCTTGACGTCCATCACGTGTCGGGGCCAGCGGTTCTGCGGTGATACCCGATAGTCGATGGCCAGGCACACCCAGCCCATCGCCGCGAGGTGAGACATCAGCGCCGAGCCCTGGTAGGTGCGGCTGCCGTGTACCCACGCCCCACCCGGGACGAAAATCATCACTGGCGCAGGCGTTTTCGGAAGCTCCGGCAGCCGCCAGATGTCAAGGAGTTGACTTGCGTGCGGCCCGTAGCGCACAGCGGTCGTGTGCACGTACCTGCGTCGTTGCTCGATCATGCGAAACGCGGGCGCGAACCGCTCGGGAAGCGGCCAGGAGACCCCGTCGACATCACCGATGATGCCGTTGAGGGACGCACTGCAGACCTCCGCCAGGATGGGCACCGGCGCAGGCGGCTCAGCGACGACCTGTTCGGCGTCGGGTGCCGCAGCGGGATGTGCACGCAGTTCGCTGACTATTCGGGGCACCAGCCGAGACGCCCACGCTCCGATGGCGGTCACAGTCACGAGGGGGCCGAGCCGAGGACCGATCACCGGCAGGCCCATGAACGATTCGGCCATGGTGATCGCCGATTGAACCGGTCTCCCCGCGGCAAGCAACCTGGCCGCCGAACACGGTGTGGCCGCGGGTTTGCCGGTTTGTGCCTTCATTGCGCGAATGTACCGCCGAACGGGTCCGAAGCAGGTGACATTCGTAGGGAAGTCAGAACTTCAGTTGTGCGGGGTCAGAATGGCCGGCAGTCGTTGATCGTTGGATCCCACCAGCCGGTGGGCAGGCAGTTCTTCATGGGAGCACCGGTGGGGCGGCACACGTTGGCGACGGGATCCCACCATTCCGTGCCCGGCGCACAGTCGGCGTTGCTGACTGCAGGTGTGATCACGGTGACGAACGCCAGCGGAGCGAGCCCGGCGGCGGCGATGGTCGCAATACGACGAACGATGGTTTTCATGCGTTTGATCTTGCCCGCAAGACCGTTCCCCAAACGCGTCACGGAACTCACGAAGCCACGAATGGCCACGAAAGAGCCACGAAAGGCCAGGAAGGGCCACAAAAAAGCCAGCGATGGCCGATCACAAATGTGCGCGAGGGGGTGTCTGAGTTCACGACATAGGTGACAGATGAGTCGCGTCATGGGTGACACCTGCAACTGTCGGTGATGAGTCGCGTCATAGGTGACAGTCATGGCTCATGTCCAAGGCGCGTGTTGTCGTTCTC
>JAEZKH010000417.1 GCA_023415515.1 Actinomycetes bacterium | reverse complement strand
ACATTGAACCGAGCGTCGCCGTGGCTCACCGAGCGAGGCAACAGCACCCGGGTCTCAGCGGTCAACGACCGCTGTTCGGGTATCGCGGTGAACAGATGGATGTCCGGATGGAGCCTCAGCGGAGCAGCGGCATACCGAGGCCCCGTTGCACCGGGCGAGGTCCACGACACCACACCGCCGCCGAGCACCGCGGCAGCGGCGTTGTCAGGATGTCCCTCGAACTCCGAAGCGCGCTGGATCAGATCCGTCTCCGACATCGTCTGCGAACCGCATTGTGCGACAAGGCCGTTTACGGCCGCCAATCCGCCGACCACTGCGGCAGCAGACGAGCCCAGCCCGCGTGATTGCGGAATAGCGTTGCAGCAGCGCACGTTCAGGCCACCGACCGTCACGTTCAACGACCTGAAGCCGTGCTGTATGGCGCGCACAACGAGGTGTGTCGAATCGAGCGGTACATGCCCCGCGCCCTCACCATCGACTTCGACGTTCAGGCCGGATTCTGTTGTCTCGACGACGATTTCGTCGTACAAACTCAACGCCAGGCCGAGGCTGTCGAATCCAGGACCGAGGTTCGCGCTAGAGGCGGCGACCACACTGGTTGCGGTGAGGCCGGCGGGTAGCGATTGCGTCACCTGGGATCAGTCCAATTCCAGTTGCGCGACGACGGCGCCGGCGTCGACAGGAACCGGGGTGACCGTCGGCATGCCCTTGAGTGCGGTGTCGGGATCCTTGAGGCCGTTACCGGTCACGGTGCACACCACGGTCGATCCGCGCTTGACCCAACCGTCGTCGACCGACTTCAGCAGGCCCGCGATGCTGGCCGCGGAGGCGGGCTCGACGAAGACCCCTTCGGTGGCTGCAACCAGGTGATATGCCGCCAGAATCTCTTCGTCGGTGGCGGCGAGGAAACGCCCCCCGGATTGCTCCTGCGCTCCCACGGCCGACGTCCACGACGCCGGCGCGCCGATGCGGATTGCCGTCGCGATGGTCTCCGGCTCCTTGACGGGCGTGCCGAGGACCAACGGTGCCG
This sequence comes from Actinomycetes bacterium, assembly GCA_023415515.1. Classification (GTDB taxonomy): domain Bacteria; phylum Actinomycetota; class Actinomycetes; order Mycobacteriales; family Mycobacteriaceae; genus Mycobacterium. The sequence continues at coordinate 13,587 of JAEZKH010000417.1, read as the reverse complement.
CGCCCGCTGCCTGCGTGCCGAGCATGCGCGGCAATCGGTCGGAGACACCGTCGCGGTGGTATTCGGTGTAGCCCTTCCAGTACGCGGTGATGTTGCCCGCGTTGCCGACGGGAAGCGAGTGCACGTCGGGTGCTGCGCCGAGGGCGTCGACGATCTCGAACGCGGCTGTCTTCTGTCCTTCGATGCGGTACGGGTTCACCGAGTTCACCAACGCGATGGTCGGGTAGTCGGTGGTCAGCTTGCGGGCCAGTTCCAGGCAGTCGTCGAAGTTCCCGTCGATCTGCAGGATCTTGGCGCCGTGCATCACTGCCTGGGCGAGTTTGCCCATCGCGATCTTGCCCTGCGGATTCAGCACCGCGCAGGTGATGCCTGCCCGCGCGGCGTATGCCGCGGCCGACGCCGACGTGTTGCCGGTGGACGCGCACAACACCGCCTGTTGGCCGCGGGCCAGCGACTCGGTGACGGCCACGGTCATCCCGCGGTCCTTGAACGAACCGGTCGGGTTGAGGCCTTCGACCTTCAGATGCACTGTGCAGCCGGTACGTTCGGAGAGCCGCTTGGCGTGGATGAGCGGCGTGCCGCCCTCCAGCAGTGTGATCGGCGCCCAGGTGTCCTCTACCGGTAGCCGGTCGCGGTACGCCGCGATCAGGCCGGGCCACGGCCTGTGGACGGGTTCGGCGCGGGTGGCGCTCATTCGCTGGTTCCCTCTAGTCGAAGCACACTGGTCACTTCCTGCACGACGTCGAGATCGGCGAGCGCCGCCACCGTCTCCGACAGCGCCGCGTCGGTGGCCTCGTGGGTGACCACGACGATCCGCGCGCCGCACCGCTGTCCGCCCTCGTCGACGACGCCCTCCTGGCGGACCTCGGCGATGCTGACCTCGCGCTTGCCGAATTCGGCTGCCACCGAGGACAACACGCCAGGACGATCGGCGACGTTCATGCTCACGTAGTAACGGGTCGGGATGAACCCGATCGGCGAGATGGGCAGCTTCGCGTACTTCGACTCGCGGGGGCCACGACCGCCCTGCACCCGGTTGCGCGCAGCCATCACCAGATCGCCCATGACAGCCGACGCAGTCGGCGCGCCGCCGGCGCCCTGTCCGTAGAACATCAACCGCCCGGCGGCCTCAGCCTCGACCACTACGGCGTTGAACGCGCCGTTGACCGCGGCCAACGGGTGCGTCAGCGGCACAAGCGCGGGATACACGCGGGCCGAGATCCGCTGCTGTCCTTCGTCGTTGGTGAGACGCTCACAGATGGACAGAAGCTTGATCGTGCACCCGAGTGCGCGTGCGGTCTTGAAGTCGGCAGGGGTGACCTTGGTGATGCCCTCGCGGTAGACGTCGTCTGCCGTCACCCGGCTGTGGAACGCGATGGAGGCCAGAATGGCGGCCTTGGCCGCCGCGTCATACCCCTCGACATCGGCGGTGGGATCAGCCTCGGCGTAACCGAGCGCGCTGGCATCCGCCAGCGCGGACGAGTACTCGGCACCGGTGCTGTCCATCTCGGAGAGGATGTAGTTGGTGGTGCCGTTGACGATGCCTGCCACGCGCAGCACGGTGTCGCCGGACAGCGATTGGGTCAGCGGGCGGATCACGGGGATGGCGCCGGCGACCGCGGCCTCGAAATACAGATCGACGTGCGCATGCTCGGCCGCCTGGGCCAGCTCGCCGGTCGACTGCGCCATCAGCGCCTTGTTGGCGGTCACCACGGACTTGCCCTTTTCCAGCGCGCTCAGGATGGCCTTGCGGGCGGGTTCGATCGGCCCCATCACCTCGACGACGACGTCGACGTCGTCGCGCGACACCAATTCCTCGATGTCGCTGGTGAGCATGTCCACCGGCACACCGCGGTCGTCGGCGACCCGCCGGACCCCGACCCCCCGCAGCACCAGCGGCGCCCCGATGCGCGCGGTGAGATCCTTTGCGCTGTCCTCGATGATCCGCACGACCTCGCTGCCGACATTGCCGAGCCCCAATACGGCTACCCCTACGGGTTTTTCGCTGCTCATACCTACCTCACTTCCAGACTCAGCAGATCATCGACCGTCTCCCGGCGCAGAATCAGGCGGGCGTGCCCGTCGCGCACGGCCACCACTGCAGGGCGGCCGATCAGGTTGTAACGGCTCGACATGGAATAGCAGTACGCGCCGGTGGCGGCCACCCCAAGCAGGTCGTCGGGCTGGATGTCGTCCGGCACCCACGTGTCGCGCACCACGATATCGCCGCTTTCACAGTGCTTTCCGACGATCCGGCCCAGCGTTGGTGCGGCGTCGCTCGTCCGTGAGATGAGGCGTGCGTCGTACTCGGCTCCGTAGAGCGAGGTCCGGATGTTGTCACTCATGCCGCCGTCGACGCTGACGTATCGCCGGTGGGCGGTCGGGCTCACGGCGACGTCCTTGACGGTGCCGACCCGGTACAGGGTGATGGTGCCGGGACCGGCGATGGCGCGACCGGGTTCGACGACGAGGCGCGGGGTGGGCAGTCCGACGGCCGCCGATTCGTTGCGCACGATCGCACCGAGTTTGGCCGCCAGGTCCTCCACCGGTGGCGGATCATCCTGCGGCAGATAGGAAATGCCCAGTCCCCCACCGAGGTCGACGGTGGAGATCTGCGCGGTCTTGTCGACCCCGAACTCGGCGACCACGTCGCGCAGCAGACCGATGACCCGATGCGCGGCGATCTCGAAGCCGGCGACGTCGAAGATCTGCGAGCCGATGTGGCTGTGCAATCCGACCAGACGTAGGTGATCGGTCTCGAACACCCGCCGCACTGCGACCATGGCTGCGCCGTTGGCCAGAGACAGACCGAACTTCTGGTCTTCGTGCGCGGTCGAGATGAACTCGTGGGTATGGGCCTCGACACCTACGGTCACCCGAACCAGGACATCCTGGACAACGCCTGCGGCGCCCGCGATCTCGTCGAGGCGTTCGATTTCGATCATCGAGTCCAGCACGATGTGGCCGACCCCCGCCTTTACGGCGGCGGTAAGCTCGTCAACCGATTTATTGTTGCCGTGCAAGGCGATCCGCTCAGCGGGGAAGCCGGCATGCAGGGCGACGGCCAGTTCGCCGCCGCTGGCCACATCCAGCGAGAGGCCTTCTTCGTCGACCCATCGCGCGATCTCGGTGCACAGGAATGCCTTGGCGGCATAGCGGACGTTGTCGCCGCCCCCGAAGGCCGCGGCGATCTCGCGGCAACGCGACCGGAAGTCGTCCTCATCGACGACGAACACCGGCGTGCCGTATTCGTCGGCGATATCGGTGACCTTCACCCCCGCTACCGACACCACACCGTCATCACCGCGAACAGTGTTGCGCGGCCAGACATTCGGTGCCAGCGCGAGTAATTGATCGCCTGACTGCGGTCGAGGAGGAGCGCCGCCGTGGTGGATTTCCTCAGCGTGCCGCGGGCCCGCGGGGTGAGCGCTCACATCCGCTCCGGGGCCGTCACGCCGAGGATGCCGAGGCCGTTCGCGATGACCTGGCGGGTGGCCTGGCAGAGGGCGAGACGGGCTGCGTGCAGTTCGTTCGGCTCCTCGTCCCCCTGCGGGAGGACCCGGCAGGAGTCGTAGAACCGGTGGTAGTCACCCGCGAGGTCTTCGAGATAGCGCGAAACCCGGTGCGGTTCGCGAAGCGCCGCCGCCGTCTTCAGCACCCGGGGGAACTCGCCTATGTTGCGGATCAGCGTGCCCTCTTTGTCGTGCGTCAGCAGCTCGAGGTGTGACGTGTCCGCGACGACGCCGAGGTCGGCGGCATTGCGGGCCAGTGCGCAGAGCCGAGCGTGCGCGTATTGCACGTAATAAACCGGGTTTTCAGCCGACGCTGACGACCACAGCGCCAGATCGATGTCGATGGGCGTGTCGACAGAAGACCGGATCAGCGAGTACCGGGCGGCATCGACGCCGATCGCCTCGACAAGGTCGTCGAGCGTGATGACGGTGCCTGCGCGCTTGCTCATTCGGACGGGCTGGCCGTCGCGGACCAGGTTCACCATCTGGCCGATCAACACCTCGACGGTAGCGGGGTCCTCGCCCAGCGACGAGGCGATCGCCTTGAGTCGGGCGATGTAACCGTGGTGGTCGGCGCCGAGCATGTAGATGCACAGGTCGGCGCCGCGCTCCCGCTTGTCGAGGTAGTAGGCGATGTCCGCAGCGACGTAGGCGGGGTTGCCGTCGCTCTTGATGACGACGCGGTCCTTGTCGTCGCCGAAGTCGGTCGTGCGCAACCAGGTTGCGCCGTCCTTCTCGTAGATTTTGCCGACGTCGCGGAGCCGGGCGATGGCCTCGTCGACCCGTCCGCTCGTGTGCATCGAATCTTCGTGGGTGTAGACGTCGAAGTCGGTGCCGAAGTCGTGCAGCGACTGCTTGATGTGGGTGAACATCAGATCCACCCCGATGGAGCGGAACGTCTCGCGCATCTCGTCGTCGGGCTGGCTCAGCGCGTCTGGTTCTTTGGTGACGATCTGGGCGGCGATGTCGCCGATGTAGTCGCCGGCGTATCCGTCGTCGGGGGTCGGCTCGCCCTTGGCCGCCGCGATCAGCGAGTTGGTGAACCGGTCGATCTGCGCGCCGTGGTCGTTGAAGTAATACTCCCGAACCACCTCGGCGCCCTGAGTGGACAGCAACCGGCCGAGCGCATCGCCGACGGCCGCCCAGCGGGTGCCGCCGATGTGGATGGGGCCGGTCGGGTTCGCGGACACGAACTCGAGGTTGACGTTTAATCCGCCCAGCGCGTCTGAGTGGCCGTATTCTCGGCCCGCTGCGATGACGTTGTCGACGATGACGTTCTGCGCGCCGGCGTCGAGGCGCAGGTTGACGAAGCCAGGGCCCGCCACGTCGGCCGAGGCGACGCCGTCGGCGGCCGCCAGCGCGGCCGCGAGCCATCCAGCCAGCTCCCGGGGGTTCGCGCCGACCTTTTTACCCAGCTGAAGTGCCAGGTTGGTGGCGTAATCGCCGTGGTCGGGGTTTCGCGGGCGTTCAACGGTGACCGTCGCGGGCAGGGCCGAGGCGTCCAGACCATGCTCGGCCAGCACCGCGGCGGCGGTGGCCTTGAGGAGCTCGGCGAGATCGGCGGGGGTCACGAGGGTCCATCCTATGGTCTGAGGTGGTCAGGGCCCGAATCGGTAAACCCCCGCGTCGATGCGTTAGTCTTGGCACGCCCAATGGCGCTGCTATCACGCATCGCCCCCGTAGCTCAGGGGATAGAGCGTCTGCCTCCGGAGCAGAAGGCCGCAGGTTCGAATCCTGCCGGGGGCACCAATCGGTAGCTGGCGAAGCACGCCGACGCTGCGCGGCGGATTGCTCACGGCCACCAGAAGCAACTCGATCACGTCGGCTCCGGGCGCAGTACAAGCACGTCGTCGACCCACGTGTCGGCACCGAGAAGGTCAACGAGTCTCACGGATGCGGCCGAAATCCGTCGCCGGCTCTGCGTTGTCGTTGCTGGACGGCGGCGCACAGTCGAGCTGGCGACTTTGCCGACACCGGTCGGTGGCCCGGGGCGGATCCGCTACGGCACCGGCCGGTTTGGCGCTCACCGGCATGATCCGGCGAAGCGCTGCGTCCACGACTTGTGACCGATCGCTCGATCGACGACCTCGTAGCATGACCCAGCGTAGTTTCGGGGACAGGGCAGGGTTGGGGGTGATCGTGGCATCCACCATCGACGACGCGGCGCCCGCCGACAGCGCCGATGCCGGTCATGAGGTGGCTCGCGGCCCGATGCGGCAGCGCGGCGAGTGGCGGTGGCGCACCCAGCCGTCGTCGGTGACGCTCAAGCTGATCATGGTGGTCACCGGTGTGGTGTTCGCGTTGTACGTGCTGGTGCACATGATCGGCAATCTGAAGGTGTACACGGGCGCCGCGCATTTCGACGGCTACGCGCACTGGCTGCGCACCCTCGGCGAACCGCTGCTGCCCTACGAAGGCGCGCTGTGGATCTTCCGGGCGGTGCTGGTGGTGTGCCTGGTCGGTCATGTGGGCGCGGCGATCATGCTCGCCGTGCGCGGGTACCGGGCGCGGGGTCGTTTCCGGCGTGCCGGCATGCGTTCGCTGCGCACCTTCACCGGGCGGACGATGTTGGTCGGCGGCGTTGTGCTGCTGCTGTTCATCGTCTTTCACATTCTCGACCTGACGACGGGTACCCGGCCGGCCGCGAGTGCGGCGTTCCAGTCGGGCCAGGCATACGACAATCTGATCGCCAGCTTCCAGCGACCGGCGGTCGCGCTGTTCTACTTCCTGGCGATGGCGGTGCTCGGCTCGCATCTGGTCCACGGACTCTGGACGGTGGTCAACGACGTCGGGGTCACCGGCCACCGCGCCCGCCAGGTGCTGGTCGCCCTCGGTGCCCTGCTGGCCCTGTCGGTGGCCCTCGGCAACATGTCCATCCCCGTCGCCGTCCAGCTCGGTCTGCTGTGACCGCGCCGGGTTCGCTGCGCGTCGTCGGCGGCGCCGTCGACGGCGGAGTTCCCCCGGGGGATCCCGCCACCGCGTGGGAGCGGCGCCTGCTGGACTACCGGCTGGTCAGCCCGCTGAACCGCGGCAAGTTCACCGTGATCGTCGTCGGCACCGGACTGGCAGGCGCCGGTTGCGCGGCGGCGCTGGGCGAACTCGGTTACCGCGTCGAGTCCTTCACCTTCCACGACACGCCGCGGCGCGCGCACAGTGTGGCCGCCCAGGGTGGAATCAACGCCGCGCGCGGACGCAAGGTCGACAACGACAGCGTCGGCCGCTTCGTCAAAGACACCGTCAAAGGCGGCGACTTCCGCGCCCGGGAGGCCGACTGCTTCCGGCTGGCCCAAGAATCCGCCCGGGTGATCGACCACATGAACGCCATCGGCGCACCGTTCGCCCGTGAATACGGCGGCAGCCTGGCCACCCGGTCGTTCGGCGGAGTCCAGGTCTCCCGGACCTATTACACGCGGGGTCAGACCGGTCAGCAGCTGCAGATCGCCGCGACCCAGGCGTTGCTGCGCCAGGTCGACGCCGGCGCGGTGAACCTCCACACGCGCAGTGAGATGTTGGACCTGATCGTCGAGGACGGGGTGGCCCGTGGAATCGTCACGCGCGACCTGATCACCGGCGAGGTGCGCGCGTTCACCGGCCACGCGGTCGTGCTGGCCACCGGGGGTTACGGCAACGTGTTCTTCCGGTCGACGCTGGCCAAGAACTCCAATGCCAGTGCGACGTGGCGCGCCCACCTGCGCGGCGCGCTGTTCGCCTCGCCCTCGTTCATCCAATTTCATCCCACCGCGCTGCCGGTGAACTCGCAGTGGCAGTCCAAGACCATTCTGATGAGCGAGTCGCTGCGCAACGACGGCCGGATCTGGGTGCCGAAGAAGGCCGGAGATGACCGCTCCGCCAACGATATCCCCGACGCCGAGCGCGACTATTACCTGGAGCGGATGTATCCGGCCTACGGCAACCTGGCGCCGCGCGACATCTCGTCCAGGGCGGCACGGGCCCAGATCGAAGCCGGCCACGGCGTGGGCCCGCTGAGGAACAGTGTGTATCTGGATCTCCGCGATGCGCTGGCGAAGCTGGGGCGGGACAAGATCGCCGAACGGTACGGCAACCTGTTCTCGATGTACCGCGACGCCACCGGTGAGGATCCCTACCGGGTGCCGATGCGCATCGCTCCGGGAGCACATTTCGCGATGGGCGGCCTGTGGAGCGATTTCGACGGAATGACCTCGATACCAGGGCTTTTCGTCGCCGGCGAGGCTGGGTGGACCTACCACGGCGCGAACCGGCTCGGTGCCAACTCGCTGCTGTCGGCGTGTGTCGACGGATGGTTCACCCTGCCTTATTCGATCCCGAACTACCTCGCAGGGCTGCTCGGCACCACCCCGCCACGCCTCGACCAGCCCGCGGTGAGAGCGACGTTGGCCGACGTCGAACGGCGGGTGGACGCGCTGCTGTCCATCGACGGCACGCAGGGGCCCGACCGCTTCCACCGCCGGCTCGGCGAGATCCTCTACCGGGGATGCGGGGTATCGCGTTCGGAGTCCGGACTGAATGCGGCGATCGTCGACATCGACGCGCTGACCGCCGATTTCTGGTCGGACCTGCGCGTGGCCGGATCCGGGGCGCAGTTCAACCAGGAGTTGGAGAAGGCGGGCCGGGTGGCAGACTTCCTCGGGTTGGCGCGGTTGATGTGTGTCGACGCTCTCGACCGCGACGAATCCTGCGGAGCGCACTTCCGGGTGGAACACCAGACCAGCGGCGGAGAGGCCCAACGCGATGACGAGCACTGGTGCTTCGTGTCGGCCTGGGAGCACAACGGCGAGGGGCCCCCGGTGCGCCGCGACGAGCCTCTCGCGTTCTCCGCGGTGCCGCTGCAGGCCCGGAACTACGCGTGAAAGGGTCTGTGTGAAGCTGATATTGGACATCTGGCGCCAAGCCGAACCCAGCAAGCCCGGTGGGTTCGAGTCCTATGTCGTCGAGGACGCGGCCCCGGAGATGTCACTGCTGGAACTGCTGGACCGGCTCAACGACGACCTGGTCGCCCAGGGTCGCGAGCCGGTGGCCTTCGACTCCGACTGCCGTGAAGGGGTCTGCGGCTCGTGTGGGATCACCGTCGACGGCCGCCCGCACGGTCCGCTGGAGAACACCCCGTCGTGCCGTCAGCACGTGCGGTCGTTCGCCGACGGGGCGCGGGTGCGGCTGGAGCCGTTCCGGTCGGCGGCGTTCCCGGTGGTGCGGGATCTGGTGGTAGACCGCTTCGCACTCGACCGGATGATGGCGGCGGGTGGTCACGTCGCGGTGGATGCCGGCACCGCCGCCGACGCCGACGCCGAACCCCTCCCCCACGACGACGCCGAGTACGCACTTGACTTCGCCGCGTGTATCGGGTGCGGGGCCTGTGTGGCGGCCTGCCCCAACGGTGCGGCCCATCTCTACGCGGGGGCGAAACTCCTGCACCTGGCGGTGATGACCCGGGGGCGTGAGGAACGCGGTAGGCGGGCCAAGACGATGGTGGCCCAGATGGAAGAGGACTTCGGGCCCTGCTCGAGTTACGGGGAGTGCTCGGTGGTGTGTCCCGAGAGCATCCCGCTGACCGCCGTCGCGGCGGTGAACCGGGAAGTGATGCGGTCCCGCTTCCGGGGCAGACCCGACTGAGAGCGAAGGACGCCGGTGAGCAGACCGTGGGTGCCCAACCTGTGGAAGGCCGGGATCCCGGTGCTGGTCGCCGTGGTGGTGTATTTCCTGCCCGTGCCCGAAGGCGTGGAGCCGACGGGAATGCGCATGCTGGCCATCTTCCTTGGCACCATCCTGGCGCTGATCCTGCAACCGCTGCCCACCGGTGCGGTGGCGCTGATCGGGATGGCGGCGGCGATGCTGACCAAGACCGAGTCGGCCGCCAGGGCGCTGGCTGGATTCGCCAACGCAACCGTGTGGCTGATCGTCGCCGCGTTCTTCATCGCCGAGGGGTTCCTGATCACCGGTTCCCGGTTGGAGGATTCACACCCCGAACCCGAGGAATCGCGCAAGCGGGTCGGCGCGTTCCTGACCCTGACGGCATTGCAGGTCAACGTCGTCACCTCGCCGATGTTCCTCACCGCGGGCGGCCGAAGACCTGGGCATCGAGATATCCTGGGGCAGACGGGCTTTGGCGGCGACCGTGCCAGGACTGGTGAGCCTGATCGCCGTCCCGTGGGCGATGTCGAAGCTCTACCCGCCCACCGTCACGATGTGGTGCCTCGGTGACTGGCAGGGATGTCGTTGACAGTGAGCGGATGTCGAGGTCGTCGAACGGCGACTGCTCACAACGTCATCGTCGTCGATCGCCCCGCCTTCTGCGGGTTTCTCGGTAGTATCGACCGTATTCCCGGCGACGGGTGCTGACGCCCTAACCGGCCGGTGAAATCGTCTGCAACGAAAGCGAACTCGGACGGTGGCATCCACAGCCGTCGATGGGTGCACAGCGTCGATACCACGACGTGAATTCATTGAAAGCGAGGGCCATCGTGCGCACCATCGCACTGGAAGAACACTTTCTCACCGGCGACCTCGCCCATTACAGCGACGCCATCCGCGAACTGTGCCAACCCCGGGTGTGGCGGGAGGCCTCCGCGCGGTTGACCGACCTCGCCGAACAACGGCTGGCAGACATGGACGCGGCCGGTGTCGACGTCGCCGTTCTGTCGTTGACCGCGCCGGGGATTCAGGCCGAGCCGGATCCGCAGGTCGCGGTCGCCCGGGCGACCGAGGCCAACGACTTCCTGGCCGGCCTGATCGCCGCCCACCCCACCCGTTACCGAGGGTTCGCCGCGCTGCCGCTGCAGAACCCGGACGCCGCGGCGGAGGAACTGCAGCGGTCGGTCGAGCAACTCGGGTTGTGCGGCGCCCTGGTCAACGCGCACACCCTGGGCGTCTACCTCGACGCGCCGCCACTACGGACCGTGTGGGAACGTGCCGAAGCGCTGGACGTGCCGCTGTACCTGCATCCAGCGAACGGCTACGACACGCCGCACGTCATCAGCGGCCATCCGGAGCTGATCGGACCCATGTGGAGCTGGGGCACAGATACCGCCACGCACGCACTTCGGATCATCTTCTCCGGGGTGTTCGACGACTTTCCCGGCGCCAAACTGCTGCTCGGGCACATGGGCGAGAGCCTGCCCTATTCGCTGTGGCGATTGGACTCGCGCTGGGACTGGCACCGCCACCACGGCGTCGAACTCGCGCTCGAACATCCCTCGGAGTATCTGCGCCGCAATCTGTTCGTGACCACCAGCGGGGTGTGTGACGACGCTCCCCTGCTGTGCGCGCTGTCAGCCCTGGGTGCCGATCACGTCCTGTTCGCCACCGACTATCCGTACGAGGACATCCGCACCGCCACCGCTTTTCTCGCTGCCGCTGCGGTCGACGAGGACGATCGAGCCAAGATCAGCCACATCAACGCCGAGCGCCTGCTCCACATCGCTTCCTGACTGTGAGGATCTGCCGACGCGGCGATGGACGTCGGCGTATGGCACGGCGGCAAGCCAGCGCCCGGCCACGGCCACGGCCACGCGCACTATCAGTTCCAGAGAAGCACCCCCGGCCCATGGGACGGGGGTGTTTCGTTGCGTCATGGTCGGAATCTGGCAGTGGGTGTGGGATCGGTTCGCCGCGCGCTACTCGTGGGCGGCTTTTCTCCACAGCTTCGTTCTGGTCGTGCCGGTCTACCTCGTGTACTCCACCCTGATCGTCGCCCTCGAGGGGACCGACCGCTACCTCGCGGCGACCACGGTGACCATCGCCGCCGTCCTGATCATGAACTACCTGACCACCCTGCCCGGGCTGGGGCCGGGCAGGGTCGTCGAGGCGTGGGCGCGCGGGCGCGAGGTCGACCGCCGCCGCGCGTTGATCGCCACTTATTCATGGTCTCGAAAGGGCGGTGTTCGTGGACTGTGCGTCCATGCCGTCTCGGCCGCATTGTTATTCGTCCTCATCAGTGCGATCGCCGGGGCAGACGGCCCGCACATGGTCCAATACGCGATTCTGGGCTTCGGCGCGGGCGCGTCGGTGATTCTGATCGCGGTCCACAGTTACCCGGAGTCGGCGATGCGGCCCGTGCGGGTGGCCATGGTCGGTAACACCGACATCGGCGACGCGCTGCCCCGCTCCCGCCCTTCGTTCGCCGCCTGGTCGAACGTGACCGTGCTGGCCGCCGCATTCGCGTTCAGCCTCTCGGCGGCCATGACCGCCGGGGCCATCGGCAGGGTCCGCGACAATCCGGCGCTCGCCGGCCTCGTCGCAGGGGCGTTGCTGGTCTTCATCGCCGTCCCCATCACGGTCGCTGGTTCGTTCGCGCCCTCGCTGCGGCCGATTCAGGACCTCGCCGAGGGGACCACGCGGGTGGCGGCCGGTGATTTCAGCCAGCGCCTGCCGGTGATCCAGGACGACGACCTGGGTGCGTTGGCGGCGTCGTTCAACCGGATGCAGGCGGGTCTGGCTGAGCGGCAACGTCTGCAGTCGGCGTTCGGCACCTACGTCGATCCGGTGTTGGCGGCGCGACTGCTGGAGCAGGGCGACGACGTGTTCACCGGGGAGCGCCGGGAGGTGACGGTGATGTTCATCGACATCCGGAACTTCACCGCGTGGGCGGAGTCGAACACGGCCGAGGACACCGTCTCGCGCCTGAATGCGCTGTTCGAGATCGTGGTGCCAGCCGTTGTACAGGCCGGTGGGCACGTCAACAAGTATCTCGGGGATGGTGCGCTGGCGGCGTTCGGTGCGCCGCACGATCTTGCGGACCATGCCGACGCGGCGGTGCGTGCCGCGGTGCTGATCCAACGGCTGGTGGGTGAGCGGTTCGGGGGCGACCTTCGGGTCGGCGTCGGGATCAACACCGGTGTGGTGATCGCGGGCACCATCGGAGGCGGGGGCAAGCTGGAGTTCACGTTGATCGGCGACGCGGTGAACGTGGCGGCCCGGGTCGAGCAGCTGACCAAGACCACCGGGGATGCGATCCTGCTCACCGTCAATTGCGTCGACGCACTCGCCATTCGCCCCCCGGGCCTCACCAATCGGGGTTCCCATGTTCTGAAGGGGAAGTCGACTCCGGTGCCGATCTTCGGTCTCGACTCAGCGTCGAGTCGCTGACGCCGTCCGGTCACGAGACGGAGAACTCCCGTGAGTAAGCCCGTCGCCTCCGCCATCTCTCCGGACCTCAACCGCGGGGATCGACGCGACATGCCCGAAGCGCAGTCATGGTCAACTCATTGGCAGACGGCAGCTTTGGAACGATCAGCAGGCCCCCAGCTTGACGATGGGACACGAAAGGTCGGCGGGCAGGTGGTGGGTCGCGACGACGACGGTCCGCGCGGCTGAAAACAGGCCGCCGGGGGTGAGCAGTTCGGCGAGAAATCGTTCGCCATCGTCGGCGTCGAGGTGTTCGGTTGGCTCGTCCAGCAATACTGTCGGCACGGTCGAGACCAACGCGCGGGCCAGCAGCAGTCTCCTGCGTTGTCCTGTCGAGACGGCCACGGCACCCCCGACGAGGACAGTGGACAGCCCGTCGGGCAGCGCGTCGAGCCAACCGCGCAGACCCACTCGGTAGAGGGCTTCGCGCAATTCACCGTCGGTCGCATCACCGCGAGCTACCAGCAGGTTGTCGCGAACGGTCGTCGCGAACAGATGCGCGTCCTCGGCGAAGAACGCGCTCTCCGAGGGAATCTCTTCGGGCCACAGGCCCGCGAGGGTCATCAGCAGCGTCGTCTTCCCCGACCCGCTTGGCCCGATCACCGCCAACCGAGCGCCGGGTTCGAGATGGACCGCCGGGACAGCGGGTCGACGCGCAGCGTCGGTATCGGGGTTCGTCAGCGAGTGCAGGCGATGTGCTGCGAGACGCGACCGTGCCAGCTGCACCCCGGCCGCCGGTAACGCTGTGGTTGCCTCAAACGCGGACAACGGCAACAACATCAGGATCGCCACCGTGGTCGGCGCGACGGTCGGCACCAGTGCGACACCGCATACAACCGCGGCGAGTACGCTGGCGCCGATCGCGGCGATCGGCGCCGCCGACGCCAATGCCGCAGGTGCCGCCGCCCGATCGATGGCATCACCCCAATCTCGCTGCTGCCGGTCGGCCTCGGCG
>JAEZKH010000319.1 GCA_023415515.1 Actinomycetes bacterium | reverse complement strand
GCGCCACCTCACCCGGCGGCGGAGCGGGAACTTCTGCGGGGGGCGGTGCCTCGCCGGGCGGCGGGCCGTTGAGGAAGGTGTTGCCCGGCGCAGGCGCTGTCGAGGTGTCCGTCGGCGGCGTCTGGGTGGCCGTGTTCTGCACCTGCTGACCGTGCTGGGTCTGGGTCGACTGGGTCGACTGGGTCGACTGGGTCGACTGGCTGGACTGGCTGGAGCTGCTCGACCCGCTCTGGTCGTAGGAGCTGCTGCTGCCTGCCGACGACGACACATCCGGCATCGGGATCGGCGGAAAGTTCAGCCGCTCCTCGGGAATGTCCGGCGGCGGGACCGGGGGCTGACCGTTGATCTGCAGCGGCCCCTTGGCACTGTTGAGCAACGTGGACCAGCCGCCGTTGCCGAGAGTGGCGCCGATGCTGCAGGACACCTGATGGCTGCCCGCCGCCCAGCTCGGCGGAGAGATCGTGGCGTAGATCAACGTGAGCGTGGTGCTGCGAAGTTGGATCGGCGCCAGATACGCATCGGTCATCCGGGTGCAGGCGTCCTTGATGAACGCGTCCTGCTCGGGTTCGGGCGGCAGCCCGTTGGGGAACTTCTCGGCGACATTGACCGCGCCGGTCACCTCCATCGCGTGCGGGCCTGCGCAGTCGACGGGGATGTCGGTGGGCTGGTTTGTCGAGGGGTCGATGCCGAGGCACGTGCCCGCGGGCCACACCTTGGACTGGTCGACGTCGGCGACCTTGCCCTGGAACGAGAGCTGGGTGTTGTTGGGTCCGGGCAGTTGCAGTCCGCAGAGCATGCGGCGCTCACCCGCCTGTTTCCATGCCTTGTCGCCCGACCACATCATGCTGACGGTGAAGCGGCTGTTGGGATCGAAGCGATCGCCGAGGTACCGGCGCACCGCCACCTGGCATTGCTCCTGGCTGATCTGCTGGATTCGCGCGGGCGAAGGGGGAGCGGCGTCGGGCCCGTACTCGCTGCCGGGGAAGGTCCGCATGTCGACCGACTCGGCGACCTCGAAGCGATGGTCGCCCTTGCAGTCCACGACCTCGGCGGCGTCGGGATTGCGCTCGGGCCAGTTCAGGCAGTCGCCGCTTTTGGCCTTGCTGAAGGTCTCCGCGCCGCGCAGGCCGAGCGTGATCGAACCGCCTGGGCCGACGCCTGCACCCTCGCCGCTCGGCAGGGCGGTCAGCACGCCCGCGATCAGCAGTCCGCCGAGGGCGGTGAGCAGCAGTGCGCGCCGGGTGGATGTGGCGTGCAGACTGCGCCACCACGTCACCTTGGGTGAGGGGCGTTCTGCCTCGTCAGCGGTCGTATCGACCCGCTCGGGTGCATCCAACATCTGATCCATTGTGACAGGCGTGCCGACCCCTGTGACAAGTGAGGCGGATGTAACGTTATGGGGTTGTGGCCGCGGCGGTAGGGTTTGCGCCGTGATCGACCTCAAAATGCTGCGTGACAATCCCGACGCGGTGCGGGCGTCACAGCGCGCCCGCGGCGAGGATCCCGGCCTCGTCGACGCGTTGCTCGAGGCCGACTCCAACCGGCGGGCCGCGGTGTCGGCGGCCGACAACCTACGCGCCGAGCAGAAGGCCGCCAGCAAGAAGATCGGCGCCGCGGCCAAGGAGGACCGGCCCGCCCTGCTCGAACACGCCAAGCACCTGGCGGAGACCGTCAAAGCCGCCGAGGCTGAGCAAGCCGCTGCCGCGGCGGCTTTCACGGCGGCGCACATGGCGATCCCCAACGTCATCCTCGACGGGGTGCCCTCCGGCGGCGAGGACGACTTCGTCGTGCTCGACACCGTCGGTGAGCCGCCGGCCATCGCAGATCCCAAAGACCATGTGGCCCTTGGTGAGTCGCTGGGGCTCTTCGATCTCGAGCGTGGTGCGAAGGTGTCGGGCGCGAGGTTCTACTTCCTCACCGGATACGGTGCGCTGCTGCAGCTGGGCCTGATGCAACTTGCCGTCCGGCTCGCCACCGAGAACGGCTTCACGCTCGTCGTGCCCCCGGTGCTCGTCCGGCCCGAGATCATGGCGGGCACCGGATTCCTCGGTGCACACAGCGAGGAGGTGTACCGGCTCGAGGCGGACGACCTCTATCTCGTCGGCACCTCCGAGGTTCCACTGGCCGGCTACCACTCCGATGAGATCCTCGACCTGTCGGCGGGCCCGCGCCGCTACGCGGGCTGGTCGTCGTGCTTCCGTCGCGAGGCGGGCAGCCACGGCAAGGACACCAGGGGCATCATCCGCGTGCACCAGTTCGACAAGGTGGAGGGGTTCGTCTACTGCAAACCCGAAGACGCGGCGGACGAACACGACCGCCTGCTCGGCTGGGAGCGCCGCATGCTCGCCGACATCGAAGTGCCGTATCGCGTGATCGACGTCGCCGCAGGAGATTTGGGCGCGTCGGCCGCCCGCAAGTACGACTGCGAGGCCTGGATTCCGAGCCAGCAGACGTACCGGGAGCTGACGTCGACGTCGAACTGCACGACCTTCCAGGCGCGCCGGCTGGCGATCCGCTACCGCGACGACAACGGCAAGCCGCAGACCGCGGCGACGCTGAACGGGACGCTGGCCACCACGCGCTGGCTGGTCGCGATCCTGGAGAACCATCAGCAGCCCGACGGCAGCGTGCGGGTGCCCGAGGCGCTGGTGCCCTACGTCGGCACCGACGTGCTCGAACCGCGCTAGTCAGCGGGACTCGAGCAACTCGTCGAGCTTGGCCAGAAACTCGGTCGGGCGCTGCGGGGTGAACGCGGGCTGGGGCCGGGCGCCGGCCACCTCGAGAGTCACCAGCGTCGATTTGATCGGTCGCCACACGTCCAGCGGCAGCCAGCGGCGCAGATCCGAGCTGCCCCAGATGCGGAACCGGTGGGTGAAGGTGCCGAGAGGCTCGGACTTGTAGCCGCGGATGGACTGCAGCGGGATGATCTTCGACGTGCCAGAGGGAAAGTGATAGCGGCGCAACGTGATCGCCTGCTCGTCGAGCTGGATCAACCCGTCGTCGTAGTACTGCCGGGGCGCGGCGCTCATGCTTTCTCGCTTCCGCTGCCTTGCTCCTCGCGTGCGCAACGAAGCTCGTGGCCCCTGGACGTCAGGCACCGGCCGTTGTCCAGATTCCATTGCCAGCCATGCAGATTGCAGGTCAGTGTCGAACCCTCGACCACGCCGAACTTGGACAGGTCGGCCTTCAGGTGCGGGCAGCGGCGCTGGATGAGGTAGCCGTCGAGTTCGATCGTGGCCGAGTCGTCGTGCGCCTCGGCGAACCAGCCGTCGGCGTATGCGATGCGCTCGTCGGTGAGGCACTTGAAGAACGTGTACAGGTACTCGTTGTAGCCCCCGACGCGCCACGCCTTGAACCGCGTCGACAAGAAGATCGTGTTCACCCAGTCGGGCTCGTCGTCGCGCAACACCGTGCGCACGAGTTCGGGCGCTATCGCAAACCCGTATCGGAACTTCTCATCCGGAATAGGTTCGCGGACCGCTCTTTTCGGGAAATCCAACACCACGGTCTCCGGGCCGAGACGCAGCTCGACGGGATAGCCGATGCCGTCACAGATCTGATCGCTCTGGCTCATGATCGGCTCGAATTTCGCCCGCAGCGGTTCGAGCAACGGCTCGCCGTCGGCGGGCGCCCAGCGTGCCTTCTCCGCGGCGAGCACCGGTGCCATCCGCTCGGCGTAGGCCTCGATGTAGGCGGCCTTGCCGGTGGTGAAGATGGCTTGCACCTCGTCGTCGGGCAGCGGGTGGCGCACCGAATTCAGTTGCGAGCCGGTGAAATCCGCGGTCGACCCCGGGATCAGCAGCAGGCCGCCGTCGTGGCCGTTGGCCCGCATCTGGTCGAGGAAGACCACCTGGTCGGGAAAGATGTTGGCCGGATCGCCGTGGTCGTCGTTGAGGTCGCGCAGATCGGGATCCAGGAAGCACGGCGGGCCCGCCGACGGAATCACCCACGTGGCGCCGATCTGGCTGATGTACTGGCGGCAGCGGTCCATCTGACGCTGGCGCTTCTGGGTGCCGAACGCCTCCTTCGCACGGGCGGGCATGTCGTAGACCATCGGGTACCAGATCGCGCCCGAGTACTGCAGCATGTGCACGTCGACC
>JAEZKH010000228.1 GCA_023415515.1 Actinomycetes bacterium | reverse complement strand
GCGCCCACCCCGACGCCGAATTGTTCGTGCACCCCGAATGTGGCTGCGCCACATCGGCGCTGTACCTCGCCGGTGAAGGAGCCTTCCCGTCGGACCGGGTGAAGATCCTGTCCACCGGCGGCATGCTTGACGCCGCCAAGGCCTCACACGCCACGCAGGTGCTGGTCGCCACCGAGGTTGGCATGCTGCACCAATTGCGCCGTGCCGCACCGGGAATCGACTTCCAGGCGGTCAACGACCGCGCGTCGTGCAAGTTCATGAAGATGATCACGCCTGCCGCGCTGCTGCGCTGCTTGACAGAAGGCGCCGACGAGGTCGACGTCGACGCGGACGTGGCCGCACGCGCCAGGGCGAGCGTGGCGCGGATGATCGAGATCGGCACACCCGGCGGCGGCGAATGATGTGGCATGAGCGGGCCGACGTCGTGGTGGTCGGCACCGGGGTGGCCGGTCTGGTTGCCGCGCTTGCCGCGCATCGGCGCGGCCGCAAGGTCCTCCTGCTGAGCAAGGCCGCAGACACTGCGACGTTCTACGCGCAGGGCGGCATCGCCGTGGTGCTGCCCGACACCGACGACTCGATCGACGCCCATGTCGCCGACACGATCGCTGCCGGCGCGGGATTGTGCGACCCGGCTGCGGTCACCTCGATCGTGTCCGGCGGTTATCGGGCCGTCCGCGAATTGGTCGACGGCGGAGCGCGTTTCGACGAAGCAGAACCCGGCCGCTGGTCGCTGACCCGAGAAGGTGGCCACTCGAGACGCCGCATCATCCATTCCGGCGGCGATGCGACAGGGGCGGAGGTGCAACGGGCACTCGACCACGCCGCCGCCACCCTCGACATCCGGCGCAACCACGTGGCGTTCGAGATCCTGCACTCCGACGGCGCGGTGACCGGCGTGCATGTCCTGAACGAGGACGGTCCGGGCATCGTGCACGCGCCCTCGGTGATTCTCGCCACGGGCGGTCTGGGCCACCTGTATTCCGCGACGACCAACCCCGAGGGATCCACGGGTGACGGTGTCGCGCTGGCACTGTGGGCCGGAGTGTCGATCGGCGACATCGAGTTCATCCAGTTCCATCCCACGATGCTGTTCGACGGTGACGCCGGTGGACGCCGTCCGCTGATCACCGAGGCGGTCCGCGGCGAGGGTGGCGTTCTTGTTGACCGTCAGGGCAATTCGATCACCGCGGGCGTCCATCCGATGGGCGACCTGGCCCCGCGCGATGTGGTCGCGGGAGCCATCGATGCCCGGCTGCGCGAGACCGGCGACCCGTGTGCGTATCTCGATGCCCGTGGAATCGACGAATTCGCCGCGCGCTTCCCGACGGTGACCGCGGCGTGCCGTGCGGTCGGCATCGATCCGGCGCGCCAACCGATTCCTGTGGTGCCCGGTGCGCACTACAGCTGCGGCGGCGTCCTCACCGATGTCAACGGCCGCACCGACCTCACCGGCCTGTTCGCCGCGGGGGAGGTGGCCCGCACGGGCATGCACGGCGCGAACCGATTGGCCTCCAACAGTCTGCTCGAGGGTCTTGTCGTGGGTGGGCGGGCCGGATGTGCCGCCGCCGACCACGCATCGCAAGCAGGGCCCACCGATGCTGCGCTGACTGCGACTGGGACACGGGTTGCTCTGCCGCGCAACAAGTTACAGCGGGCGATGTCACGCTACGCCTCGGTGGTCAGGGATGCCGACGGGCTGCAACAGCTGACGGGTGAACTCGAGGCCGCCGATCCGTGCGATCTGGACGGCCGCGCAGCCTTCGAGGACGCCGCGCTGACCACCGTGGCCCGCGCCGTCGCCGCCGCCGCCCTGGCGCGCAACGAATCGCGGGGCTGTCACCACCGCTCGGATTTCCCCGACACCGATCCGGCACTGGCACACAGCCAGATGTTCGCGGCGGCCTGCTGCTGATGGAAATGAACGCCGACGAGCTCACCGAAGCTCGCAGAGTGATCGCCAGCGCGTTGGAGGAGGATCTGCGTTACGGCCCCGACGTGACCACGCGTGCGACCGTACCCGTCGACGCCATCACGACGGCGTCGATGGTGACCAGGGAAGCGGGTGTGATCGCCGGGGTCGACGTCGCGCTGCTTGTGCTCGACGAGGTGATCGGGCCCGACCGCTACACGGTGAAGGAACGCGTCGAGGACGGCACCCGCCTGGATGCGGGCGGTGCGGTGCTCGTCGTCGAGGCGCCCACGCAAGGGCTGCTGACCGCCGAACGCACCATGCTCAACCTCATCTGCCACCTGTCGGGCATCGCCACCGCGACCGCGGCGTGGGTCGACGCGGTCGCAGGCACGCACGCCAAGATCCGCGACACCCGAAAGACGTTGCCCGGGTTGCGGGCATTGCAGAAGTACGCGGTTCGGGTGGGCGGTGGCGTCAACCATCGCCTGGGCCTCGGCGATGCGGCGCTGATCAAGGACAACCACGTCGCCGCGGCCGGTTCCGTGGTCGCCGCGCTTCTGGCGGTGAGAGAGGCCGCGCCGGGTCTGTCCTGTGAGGTCGAGGTCGACTCGCTGGAACAACTCGACGAGTTACTGGCCGAAGACTTGGGAAGAGTGGAACTCGTTCTGCTGGACAACTTTCCGGTGTGGCAGACCCAGATCGCCGTGCAGCGCCGTGATGCCCGCGCCCCGGAAACGAAGCTGGAGTCCTCGGGCGGGCTGACGCTGGATTCTGCCGCCGAATACGCGGGTACGGGCGTCGACTACCTGGCGGTCGGCGCACTCACGCACTCGGTGCGGGTCCTCGACATCGGTCTGGATCTCTAGCCCGGCCGACCGGGGCGCAGCAGCGCACCAGCCGCCGCCTTGGCCGACGTCAGCGCGGCGTCATCACCGGCGATGCGGGACAGGATCAAGGCGCCTTCGATCAGCGCGATGACCGCGAGCGCAGTCTGCTTCGCATCGCTGTCCGGCCAGCCGTCGGCGCGCAGCCGGTCCGCGACCGCGGCGGTCCACCCCCCGAAAGCGCGGGCGGACGCTTCGCGCACCAGCGGGCTGGCGTTGACCGACTCGGTGGCGATCGGTTCGATCGGACAGCCGTCGCGATCATCTGACGCCAATTGTGCGATGAGCAGGTCGATCCATCCGGCGACGACGTCGGCGACAGGCGAGTCGCTGTCGAGAAAACGACGCAGCAGTCGCTCGATGTCACCGCCTGCCGACTCGACGACTGCGGCGGCGAGTTCCTGCTTTCCGTTGGGGAAGTGGTGGTAGAGCGAACCGGCCTTGACCTCGGCGAGCTCGAGGATCTGATTGACGCCGGTGGCCGCATAGCCCTGCCTGCGAAACAGGTGGGCCGCGGTGTCGACGAGCGCGCCGCGGCTGCGGTCGGGGCGGGGCATCCCTTGACAATACTAGAACGGTCGCTCAAGAATAATTGAACAATCACTAAAGAAGGGCTGCGGGATGAGGCGTCTGGTGTTCGAAGAGGCTGGACGTTACGCGTGGCATACCGCCGCCGAGCCGGAGATCAGCGACAGTCGACAGGCGCTCGTTCGACCGGTCGCGGTCGCCTGCTGTGATCTGGACGTCGGTGCAACGCCTGTCGACGCGGCGTGACGGGATCGTGCGCGTCGCTTCCGCTGATGGCGATGTACGGCATGGCACCGCTGGCGGGTCTCGACGGCGGCGGCTTCATGTCGGACCTGGTGCTGGTGCCCTTCGCCGACGCGATGCTGCTGACGATCCCGGCCCACGTGGACCCGGTTTCGATCGCGTCGTTGTCCGACAACATTCCCGACGGTTGGCGGGGTGTCGGCCCCTACCGGAGCGAACTCGCAAAGCTCGACGAGGTCGACCGCCGCGTGCTCGTGGTCGGACGGCTGTCGATCGGCCTGTACGCCGCCGCGTTCGGCCGAGAAACTCGGCGCCGTGGCACACGACCGCCCTGGACCCGACAGAACATGGGAGCCCTACCCGGTGACCGTGCACACCTCGATGCAGCCCGCGATGCTGACCGCCACACTGCGCGCGACGTGGCCCGACGGAGTCTGCACCGACACGGGCATCTACTTCAGCGACGGGGTGCAGATGCCGTTGCTGCCGATGTACACCAGAGGGGTTCGCTTCGTCACCGGCCGCGTCAATGCCAGGGCAGTCATTCCGAAGATTCTCGAAATGCTTTCTGCGACAACAGATCTGTCCCCGGTGGTGGACCGCGTCGCACCGTTCGAGGAGGCGCCGTCGGTCTGGGGGACGATGACCGGCAAGACCGTCTTCACGCAGTGAGTGGGCCGCGCCGCACCAGGGAGAGCACCACGGCGGCCGCGGCGAACAACCCGGAGAACACCCGGTTGACCAGTGTCTGCTTGCGCGGCGTGTGCATCAGCGCCAGCAACCTGACCGCCAATGCGGTGTAGAGACCCATCACGACCAGGTCGACGGCGACCATCGTCGCGCCGATCGCCAGATACTGCGGCATCAGCGGTGCCGTCGGCACGACGAACTGCGGCAGCACGGCGAGGAAGAACACCAATCCCTTGGGGTTGGTGGCGTTGACCAGAAAGCCGCGCACGACCAGCGACAGCCTGCCGCCGTCCGTCGCTCTGCCCACCTGCTCACGCAGGTCGACTGTGGCCGTTCGCCATTGTCGAACAGCCAGATAGACCAGATAGACCACGCCGATCCACTTGATCACGTTGAAGGCGAGGACGGAGTTTGTCACGACCGCGCCGAGACCGGCCGCCACCAGGGCCAATTGCAGCATCAGGCCGATCTCCAGGCCCAGGATGCTCCAATAACCGCGCCGCACCCCGTGGGTCAGGCCGGTGGCCATCGATTGGATGGCGCCCGCGCCAGGGGAGACCGCGATCGCGATCGCTGCGCCGACGAACGCCAGCCACACGCTCCATGCCATCGGATGAGTGTGTCACGCGATGTCGGCGACGAGCACTCCCATTTTTCGCGACTGCACCCGGGCCATGAGCGGCAGACCGTCTGCGTTGCCGCCGGCAGGCACGATCCGCGGGTTGACGATGTGCACTGTGCGCGAGCCGAAGACGACGTCGGCCTCGTCTGCGGCGAGAACGTTCTTCACCCAGTCGGTCTTGCCGTGCCCCAACACGATCGCCAGCGTGCGACCCTTCCGGAACGGCGTGACCACGGTCTCGTAGCGTTTACCGGACCTGCGGCCCCGATGCTGGATCTTCGCGACCCCCGGCGTGACCCGGGCAATCCGTTTGACCAGCGGATTCATGTACTTGATCTGCAGGCGCTCGAAGGCGGGCGGATAGACCATCGGGACGCCGGGCGCATTGTTCGGGTGATCCTTTGCGGCCATGGATTTCGACGATACGCAAGAGCGGGCCCCTGAGAAGCGGCTGCGCCGAATACGGCGTGGCGAACGCAACCTCGCTGACGCGGAGCAAATCGCCGCTACTATCCGCGCATGGCTGACACAGGGTCTTCAAGGGGTTTCATCGTTTCCGTCGCGGCGCTCGTCGTTGCGCTCGTCGCCGCCGGTCTGGCGGTGTGGGCGCTGGTGAGCAAGCCGTCCACCGAGGGGCAGGTCTTCACCGGCACCGCCACCGACGACCCGAAGGGCAGCATCTGTGAGGCGTTCAACGTGATCCGCAGCGGTGTACAGATCAACACGAACCTGCAGCCGCCCGGCGGTCCAGAGGATGTCACCGGTTCGATGGCGGTGGCGGCCAATGCGCGCCTGGCGCTCTATGACGGCGGCCAATACCTTCTCGCCCGGCTTCAGCCCGGTACCCCGCCCGAACTGGCGGATGAGATCCGCAAGTTCGCCAACAACTTGATGGACATCGGCGCACGGTCCACCGCGGGCATCCCGAACTCCGATCCGGGCCAGGCTGCGCGGCTGAAGCAGGCCGACGAGGCCAACGCGAGGCTCACCGAACTCTGCAAGTGAGCGCACGCATGCGCTGACCTGCGACGCAGCGCAGGCTGCCGCGACGTTATCGATTTGGTCTGTTCTGGGACAATGGACGCGTGAATGCAACGTCGTCCCGCATGGCCCGCATCGATCTGCGCGGCGCCGACCTGTCGGCGGCACGGTTGCGGGCGGTACTGCCGCGCGGCGGCGTGGACGTCGACGCGGTGGTTCCCAAGGTCCGCCCCATCGTCGACGCCGTAGCCGCCCGCGGCGCGGCGGCGGCCCTCGAGTTCGGCGAATCCTTCGACGCCGCGCGGCCCGCTGCGGTCCGCGTGCCCGCTGCCGAGCTGCAGAATGCGCTCGTCGGGCTGCCGTCGGACGTCCGCACCGCCCTGGAGCTGGCGATCGACCGCACCCGCATCGTGCACGCCGACCAGCGCCGAACCGACACCACGACCACGCTGGCGCCCGGTGCCACCGTGACCGAACGCTGGGTGCCCGTCGAGCGCGTCGGCCTGTATGTCCCCGGCGGCAACGCGGTCTACCCGTCCAGCGTCGTGATGAACGTCGTGCCCGCCCAGACCGCAGGGGTGGACTCACTGGTCATCGCGAGCCCACCCCAGGCGGAGTTCGGCGGACTGCCGCACCCCACCATCCTGGCCGCCGCGCACCTCCTCGGCGTCGACGAGGTGTGGGCCGTCGGGGGCGCCCAGGCTGTCGCCCTGCTGGCGTATGGGGGAACCGACACCGACGGTGCGGAACTCGCACCGGTCGACATGGTCACCGGGCCGGGCAACATCTACGTCACCGCAGCCAAGCGGATCTGCCGTTCGCTGATCGGAATCGACGCCGAGGCAGGCCCGACCGAGATCGCGATACTCGCCGACCACACCGCCGACCCGGTACACGTGGCCGCCGATCTCATCAGTCAGGCCGAGCACGACGAGATGGCCGCCAGCGTTCTGGTCACACCGAGCGCCGCGCTCGCAGACGCGACGGATCGCGAACTCGCGATTCAACTGCAGACCACCGTGCACCGTGACCGCGTGACCACGGCGCTGACCGGCCGGCAGTCGGCGATCGTGCTCGTCGACGACATCGACGCCGGAATCAAGACGGTCAACGCATACGCCGCCGAACACCTCGAGATCCAGACCGCCGACGCCCGCGAGGTGGCCGGCCGGATCCGTTCGGCGGGAGCTGTCTTCGTCGGGCCTTACTCGCCGGTGAGCCTCGGCGACTACTGCGCGGGCTCCAATCACGTGTTGCCCACCGCCGGCTGCGCGCGGCACTCCAGCGGACTCTCGGTGCAAACGTTCCTGCGCGGAATCCACGTCGTGGACTACGACGAGGCGGCGCTCAAGGACGTCTCGGGATATGTGATCACGCTCGCCGAGGCCGAGAACCTTCCCTCGCACGGTGAGGCCGTGCGGCGGAGGTTCGAAACGTGACGCTCGGTGACAACGTGACGCTGGCGGAACTCCCGTTGCGCGAGGACCTGCGCGGCAAGTCCCCCTACGGCGCGCCTCAGCTCGCAGTTCCAGTGCGGCTCAACACCAATGAGAACCCGCATCCTCCGACGCAGGCGCTGATCGATGACGTCGCCGACTCGGTCCGCGCGGTGGCGGCTGAACTGCACCGCTACCCCGACCGGGATGCCGTGGCACTGCGCACCGACCTTGCGGCGTACCTCTCGGCGCAGACCGGCGTCGAACTCGGCATGGAGAACGTGTGGGCAGCCAACGGTTCCAACGAGATCCTGCAGCAACTGCTGCAGGCGTTCGGGGGACCGGGCCGCAGCGCGATCGGGTTCGTTCCGTCCTACTCGATGCATCCGATCATCGCCGACGGCACGCAGACCGAATGGCTGGTCGCCGCCCGCGCCGACGATTTCAGCCTCGACACCGAGGTGGCGGTGCATGCCATCAAGGAACGCAACCCCGACATCGTGTTCGTCGCGAGTCCGAACAATCCGTCGGGCCAGAGTGTTTCGCTCGACGATCTGCGCCGGTTGCTGGAAGCGATGGCGGGCGGCGTCTTGATCCTCGACGAGGCCTACGGTGAATTCTCCTCGCAGCCGAGCGCGGTGAATCTGATCGGCGACTTCCCGACCAAGCTCGTCGTCACCCGCACGATGAGCAAGGCGTTCGCATTCGCAGGCGGACGACTCGGATACCTGATCGCCGCACCCGCCGTGACAGACGCGATGCTGCTGGTCCGCTTGCCGTATCACCTGTCGTCGATCACCCAGGCCGCCGCGCGCGCCGCGCTTCGCCACGCCGAGGACACCCTGGGCAGCGTCGCTACGCTGGTCGCCGAACGCGACCGTGTCACCGAAGCGTTGACCGGCATGGGTTTCCGCGTCATCCCCAGCGACGCGAACTTCATCATGTTCGGCGAGTTCGCCGACGCCCCCGCGGCGTGGCAGCGATATCTGGATTCGGGTGTCCTCATCCGCGACGTGGGCATCGCCGGATATCTGCGAGCCACCATCGGCCTTGCCGACGAGAACGACGCGCTGCTGACCGCCAGCGCACGAATAGGAGCACAGTGACCATCAACCGTCGCGCCAGGGTCGAACGCACGACCAAGGAGTCCGACATCGTCGTGGAACTCGACCTCGACGGCGCAGGAACCGTCGACATCTCCACCGGCGTGCCCTTTTACGACCACATGCTGACCGCACTCGGCAGCCACGCCAGCTTCGACCTGACGGTGCGCGCCACGGGCGACGTCGACATCGAGGGACACCACACGATCGAGGACACGGCGATCGTGTTCGGCCAGGCACTGCGAGAGGCGCTGGGCGACAAGAAGGGCATTCGCCGGTTCGGCGATGCGTTCATCCCGATGGACGAAACGCTTGCCCACGCCGCGGTCGATGTGTCCGGGCGACCGTACTGCGTGCACAGCGGAGAACCGGATCACATGCTGCACAGCACCATTGCCGGATCCGAGGTGCCGTATCACACCGTCATCAACCGGCACGTGTTCGAGACGATCGCGATGAACGCGCGGATAGCGCTGCACGTTCGCACGCTCTACGGGCGCGATCCCCACCACATCACCGAGGCGCAGTACAAGGCTGTCGCCCGCGCACTGCGGCAAGCCGTCGAACCCGACCCGAGGGTGACCGGTATACCGTCGACCAAAGGCGCACTGTGACAACGAAATCCGTGGTGGTACTCGACTACGGTTCGGGCAACCTCCGGTCGGCACAGCGGGCGCTCGAACGGGTCGGTGCCGACGTCGAAGTGACCTCCGACGCGTCGGCGGCCGCCAATGCCGACGGATTGGTGGTCCCCGGCGTCGGAGCCTTCGAGGCCTGCATGACGGGCCTGCGCGCCATCGACGGCGAGAAGATCATCGCCGAACGGGTCGACGCCGGGCGTCCGGTGCTCGGGGTGTGCGTCGGCATGCAGATCCTCTTCGCCCGCGGGGTCGAGTTCGGGGTGGAATCCGAGGGCTGTGGACAATGGCCCGGTTCGGTCGTGCGACTGGATGCGCCGGTCATTCCACACATGGGCTGGAATGTGGTCGACGCTGCTGAGGGCAGCACCTTGTTTCGCGGGCTCGACCCGACCACCCGGTTCTATTTCGTCCACTCCTACGCCGCCCAGACGTGGGAGGGGGATCCCGACGCGTTGCTGACCTGGGCGACGCACAACGTGCCGTTCCTGGCCGCCGTCGAGGACGGTCCGCTTTCGGCGACGCAGTTCCACCCCGAGAAGAGCGGCGACGCGGGCGCGACGTTGCTGGCCAATTGGGTGTCGGACCTGTGAGGACGCTAGGTTAGGCCCCTGTGTCAGGAAACGCTTTGATCCTTCTGCCTGCCGTCGACGTCGTTGGCGGCAAGGCCGTGCGGCTCGTCCAGGGGCGGGCAGGCAGCGAAACCGATTACGGTGATGCGCTCGATGCCGCGATGACCTGGCAGCGCGATGGTGCGGAGTGGATCCACCTGGTGGATCTCGACGCCGCGTTCGGCCGGGGTAGCAACCGCGAACTCCTCGCCGACGTCATCGCCAAGCTGGATGTGGCCGTCGAACTGTCCGGCGGCATCCGCGACGAGGAGTCACTGACGGCCGCGCTCGCCACCGGGTGTGCGCGCGTGAACCTGGGCACCGCGGCGCTGGAGAACCCGCAGTGGTGCGCGCAGGCGATCGCCGAGCACGGCGACAAGGTCGCGGTCGGGCTCGATGTGAAGATCGTCGACGGCGAGCATCGACTGCGCGGTCGAGGTTGGGAGACCGACGGCGGTGATCTGTGGCCCGTGCTGGAACGCCTTGTCAGCGAGGGCTGTTCGCGATTCGTCGTCACCGATGTCACCAAGGACGGCACCCTGCAGGGGCCCAACATCGAGCTGCTGTCGGCCGTCGCCGCGCGCACCGACGCGCCGGTGATCGCATCGGGCGGGGTGTCGAGCCTCGATGACCTGCGCGCCATCGCGGCCCTGACCGGTCAAGGGGTGGAGGGTGCGATCATCGGAAAGGCGCTGTACGCAGAGCGTTTCACTCTGCCGCAGGCACTGGCCGCGGTGGGAGAGTAGCGGCGATGGCGCTCGACGAGACCGACATCGACGCCTTGGTCTCGGAGGCAGCGACGATCCTCGACGAGGCGGTGCATCCCTTCGTATCGGGCCACGGCGCCGACTCAGCGGTCAAGAAGAAGGGCAACGACTTCGCCACCGAGGTGGACCTGGCCATCGAACGGCAGGTGGTGGAAGCGCTCGAGTCCAGGACCGGTATCGGGGTGCACGGCGAAGAGTTCGGCGGTGCCGACGTGGATTCCCCGCTGGTGTGGGTGCTCGACCCGATCGACGGCACGTTCAACTATGCGGCAGGGTTGCCGACCGCAGGCATACTGCTGGCCCTGGTTCGTGCGGGCCAACCGGTGGCGGGGCTGACCTGGTTGCCGTTCACCGATCAGAAATTCAGTGCGGTGGTCGGAAAACCGTTGTACGTCAATGGTTTTTCCCGTCCACCGCTGGGCCGTGCCGCGGTCGCCGACAGCGTGATCGGCACGGGTACCTTCGACGTCGATTCGAAGGGCCGCTTTCCCGGCCGGTTCCGCATCGCCATCATCGAGAAGCTCAGCAGGATGTGCTCGCGGATGCGGATGCACGGCGCGATCGGCGTCGACCTGGCCTATACCGCCGCAGGCATACTCGGCGGCGCCATCACCTTCGGCGGCCACGTCTGGGATCACGCCGCGGGTGTGGCGCTCATCCGCGCAGCAGGAGGAGTGGTGACCGACCTGGCGGGTGAGGACTGGACGGTCGAATCCGGCTCGGCGCTGGCCGGTGCGCCGGGCGCGCATGGTGAACTACTCGAGATGGTCCTGTCAGTGGGCGATCCGGACGATTACCGATGAACCCGAAAGATCTGGCGGTACGCCTCATTCCCTGCCTGGACGTCGACGACGGCCGGGTGGTCAAGGGTGTGAATTTCGAAAACCTGCGCGACGCAGGCGATCCGGTTGAACTCGCGGCGGCCTACGACCGCGAGGGGGCCGACGAACTGACCTTCCTGGACGTGACGGCGAGTTCGTCGGGGCGCGCGACCATGCTCGAGGTCGTGAAGCGGACCGCCGAGCAGGTGTTCATCCCGTTGACGGTCGGCGGCGGGGTCCGCTCGGTGGACGATGTCGACGTGCTGCTGCGGGCCGGCGCGGACAAGGTCGCGGTGAACACCGCCGCGATCGCCCGTCCCGAACTGCTGGCCGAACTGTCCCGCCAGTTCGGGTCGCAGTGCATCGTGTTGAGCGTCGATGCGCGCACCGTGCCCGAGGGAGCGCGACCCACCTCGTCGGGTTGGGAGGTCACCACCCACGGCGGACGGCGCGGCACCGGACTGGACGCCATCGAATGGGCAGCCCGTGGGGCCGAACTCGGGGTGGGAGAGATCCTGCTCAATTCGATGGACTACGACGGCACGAAGGCCGGCTTCGACCTGACGATGCTGCGCGCGGTGCGCGCAGCGGTCAGCACCCCGGTGATCGCAAGCGGCGGCGCGGGCGCCAAGGAACATTTCGCACAGGCAGTCGTTGCAGGTGCTGACGCCGTGCTGGCCGCCAGCGTGTTCCACTTCCGCGAGCTCACCATTGCCGAGGTGAAGGCGGCGATGGCGGCAGAAGGGATCGTCGTCCGATGAGCGCTTGCGCGAAGAGAAGAGCACCCCGATGAGCGCTTGCGCGAAGAGAAGAGCACCCCGATGACTCTCGACGCAGATATCGCCTCACGGCTCAAACGTGACGCCAACGGGCTGTTCGTGGCGGTGGCGCAGGAACGCGGCACCGGTAAGGTGCTGATGGTCGCGTGGATGGATGACATCGCGCTGGCGCGCACTCTGGAAACCCGTAAGGCGACTTACTTTTCGCGTTCGCGCGGACAACACTGGGTGAAGGGCGAGACGTCGGGCCACACCCAACACGTGCATTCGGTGCGGTTGGACTGTGACGGCGACACCGTGCTCCTCGAGGTCGACCAGGTCGGCGCGGCCTGCCACACCGGCGACTACACGTGTTTCGACGCCGATGTGCTGTTGGAACCGCAGGCGTGAACAAGTTCGCCGTGCTCGCCGCTGCGGGTGCGGCCACGATCGCGGCACGTCGCATGGTCGCCTTCGGCAGGATGATGTCGGTGGTGGCACCCGAACTCCGAACCGCGGCGATCATCCCGATGTCGGTCCCGCTCACACCGCTGACGTTGCCGGTGATGCGCCTGGCCTACCGCTATCGATCCGATCCGGGTCCGGGCGTCGACATGACCGAACACCGGGTCGGGCGAATCGAGGTCCTCGTGCTCACGCCCACTGCCGGTACGGCGCCCCGGCCTGCGGTGCTGGCGCTGCACGGCGGCGCAATGTGCGTCGGCACAGCCCAATTGGAGGCTGAACCGGCCGCACGTATCGCTCGTGAACTCGGCGCGGTGATGGTGATGCCGAACTACCGGCTGGCACCAGAACATCCTTTCCCCGCGCCGTTCGACGACTGCATGGCAACCCTGCGTTGGCTGCGCGAGCACGCCGGGGAGTTCGGCGTGGATGTCGACCGCATCGCCGTCTTCGGGCCCAGCGCCGGAGGCGGCCTCGCGGCGGCCGTCGTCCAGCGAGCCTTCGACGAGGGAATACCGCTGCGTGCGCAGGCAATGATCTATCCGATGCTCGACGACCGGACGGTGTTGAAGGACGACCACGGCGGCAGGGGCGGACTGGTCTGGTCACCGGCGTCGAACCGGTTCGCCTGGACCGCCTACCTCGGGCGTGAACCCCGCATGTCCGACGCGCCCGACTACGCCGCACCGGCCCGGCGAACCGACCTCAGCGGGCTACCGCCCGCGTGGATCGGCATCGGTGACCTCGACCTGTTCCGCGACGAATGCGTCGACTACGCCGAGCGCCTCACCGCGGCAGGCGTGCCCTGCTCGCTGGTCACCGTGCCAGGCATGTATCACACCGCCGACGGTCTGCGGCGGAATGCGCCGACGATCCGGGCGTTCTACGCCGCCATGAACGAGTTCCTACGCAGTCACCTGCACGCGGCCGACTGAGCGCTACGGCTCGATGATGCGGGTCGCCTTGGCCCGTGCGGTCCACCGGCCCTCGTCATGGCCGACGACGACGGGATGCGCGAACGCGGCGCTGACGTTGTCGGTCGTCACGGTGTCGTGCGCCGGACCGGTCGCCACCGTGCGGCCCTCGGCGATCAGCAGCGCATGCGTCGTCGTCGTCGGAAGCTCTTCGAGATGGTGGGTGACGAGGATGGACGCGACGTCAGGATGCGTTTCGTCGAGCGAATCGATCGTCTCCAGCAGCTGCTCGCGTGCCGCCACGTCGAGGCCGGTGGTCGGCTCGTCGAGCAGCAGCAGACGCGGTTGTGAGATCAGCGCACGGGCGATCAGTGTGCGCCCGCGTTCGCCGTGCGACAGCGTCGGCCAGACGTCGTCGGCCTTGTGTGTCAGCCCGACCGCGGCGATCATCGCGTCGGCCAGGGCGAGCTCGTCAGCGCCGGGTGCCCAGCGCATGGGGATGTCGATGGTTGCGGTGATGCCGGTCAGCACCACTTCCCGCACGGTCAACGGATACTGAAGCCGGTGACGGGGGTTCACGTGGCCGATGAACCGGCGCAGCCGGGCAAGGTCAACGCGGCCCATCTGCTCACCGAGGATGTGCACCGTCCCCGACGTCGGAAACGTCACCGCCGCACAGAAACCCAGCAGCGTGCTCTTGCCGGCGCCGTTCGGTCCGAGCAGCGCCCAATGTTCACCGGCGTTCACGGTGAGCGAGATGCCGTCGATGATCTGCTTGCCGTTGCGGCGGAACGTCACATCGCGCAGCGCGAGAACCTCCGTCATGCCGACTGCCGCTGCCGCAGCACCTCCAGCGCCTTGTCGGCGTGCGTCTCCATGCTGAATTCGCTGGCGATGACGTCCAAGACGGTGCCGTCGGCGTCGATCACGAACGTCGTGCGCTTGACAGGCATCAGCTTGCCCAGCAGTCCGCGTTTGACACCGAACTGCGCCGCCACCCTGCCGTCGGCATCGGAAAGCAGCGGGTAGTCGAAGCGCTGGGTGTCGGAGAACTTGGCTTGTTTGGCGACCGGATCGGTGCTGATGCCGACCCGCGATGCGCCGACGGCGGCGAACTCGCTCGCCAGGTCACGGAAGTGGCAGGCCTCCTTCGTGCACCCCGGCGTCATGGCCGCGGGGTAGAAGAACAACACGATGGGTCCGTCGGCGAGCAGCGATGTGAGGCTTCGCACAGCACCCGATTGGTCGGGCAATTCGAACTCCGGGACCCGGTCACCACGTTTCATGGGTGTCACGCTACGCCTGCTGATTTCTCGTCTTGCCGTAGCGGCTGGGAGGATTAGCACGTGCAAACGACCGTCAACCTCGGTGTCGGCTCCAGCGACGGGCGCTCGTCGCTGGCGGTCACGACCTCGCGTGAGGATTTTCGGGCGCTGGCTGCCGGTCACCGGGTGGTCCCGGTGACCCGGAAGGTGCTTGCCGACAGCGAGACGCCGCTGTCGGCGTACCGCAAGCTGGCCGCCAACCGCCCCGGCACGTTTCTGCTGGAATCCGCGGAGAACGGGCGGTCCTGGTCGCGATGGTCGTTCATCGGCGCGGGATCGCCCTCGGCGTTCACGGTGCGCGACGGCGAGGCGGCGTGGCTCGGTGTCACCCCGCGGGACGCCCCACGAGGCGGCGACCCCCTGCAGGCGCTGCACGCGACGCTGGAACTGCTGCGGACAGAGGCGGTGGCCGGGCTGCCGCCGCTGTCGGGCGGGCTTGTCGGGTTCTTCGCCTATGACCTGGTGCGCAGGCTCGAACGCCTGCCCGAGTTGGCCACCGACGACTTGCAGCTGCCCGACATCCTGTTGCTGCTGGCCACCGACATCGCCGCCGTCGACCACCACGAGGGCACGATCACGCTGATCGCCAACGCGGTGAACTGGAACGGCACCGACGAACGTGTCGACTGGGCCTACGAGGACGCGGTGGCGCGGCTCGACGTGATGACCGAGGCGCTCGGCGCGAACCTGCCTTCGACGGTCGCGACGTTCGCCAGGCCTGCGCCGCGCAACCGCCAACAACGCACGGTCGAGGAGTACAGCGCGATCGTGGAGAAGCTCGTCGGTGACATCGAGGCGGGTGAGGCTTTCCAGGTGGTGCCGTCACAGCGCTTCGAGATGGACACCGAGGCCAACCCGCTCGACGTGTACCGGATGCTGCGAGTGAGCAATCCCAGCCCGTACATGTATCTGCTGAACGTGCCCGATGCCGAAGGTGGGCTTGCCTTTTCGATCGTCGGATCCAGTCCGGAGGCCCTGGTGACCGTCACCGACGGGCGCGCGACCACCCATCCCATCGCCGGAACGCGGTGGCGCGGCGCCAACGAGGAGGAAGACCTGCTGCTGGAGAAGGAGCTGCAGGAAGACGAGAAGGAACGCGCCGAGCATCTGATGCTGGTCGATCTGGGCCGCAATGACCTGGGGCGTGTCTGCGTGCCGGGAACCGTGCGCGTCGAGGACTACAGCCACATCGAGCGTTACAGCCACGTCATGCACCTGGTTTCGACGGTGACCGGTCAGCTGGCGGACGGCAAGACGGCACTGGACGCCGTCATCGCATGCTTCCCGGCCGGCACGCTGACCGGCGCGCCGAAGGTGCGCGCGATGGAGCTGATCGAGGAGGTCGAGAAGACCCGCCGCGGCCTCTACGGCGGGGTGCTGGGCTACTTGGACTTTGCGGGCAACGCCGACTTCGCGATCGCGATCCGCACCGCGCTGATGCGTGACGGCACAGCGTATGTGCAGGCAGGCGGGGGTGTGGTGGCGGACTCCAACGGCCCTTACGAGTACAACGAGTCCGCCAACAAAGCCAAGGCCGTCCTCAACGCGATCGCCGCGGCGGAGACGCTGACAGGGCCATGAAGCGCATCGGGCAGCTGTCGCTGCTGCTGGCGGCGGGAGCGCTCTGGGTGGCCTCCCGGATGACCTGGGTCGAGGTGAGGTCGTTCGATGGCCTCGGCCAGCCCGAGACCGCGACGCTCAACGGTGGGGCGTGGTCGACGGCACTGGTTCCGCTGGCCCTGATCCTGCTGGCGGC
Organism: Actinomycetes bacterium; assembly: GCA_023415515.1. Lineage (GTDB taxonomy): Bacteria > Actinomycetota > Actinomycetes > Mycobacteriales > Mycobacteriaceae > Mycobacterium. The sequence goes on along the minus strand of JAEZKH010000228.1, from coordinate 6,778 downwards.
GGTGCTCAAGTCGACGGTCGGGCCGCGGTGGCAGCTGCGACTGCTCGCCGTGGTCGTCGGTGTGCTGAGCGGGGTGATGGCCTATCTGGCGATCAGCCTGTGGGTCGTGCCCGACGTGGCGGCGCGCGCTGCAGACCTCGCCGAAGTTCCGGTGGCAGACCTGCTCGGCACCGAGCGGCACTTCGTCGGCGCGGTGGTCACGTTGATCGCCGCCGTGCTCACGCTCGCAGGCGCCGTGCTGCTGCTGCGGGCGCCGGCGAAAGCCGAGTCCGACGACTCGAAATACGAAGCTCCGGCACGACGAAAAGAGGCTGCGCGGCGGCATGCCTCCGCCGGTGACGACATGTCGGAGCGGATGATGTGGGACGCACTCGACGAGGGGCGTGATCCCACCAAACCGGACTCCGAGGGGCGGTGACAGATGGTGTGTTCGATGCGGCTACCCTTCGATGAAGATCAAGCGGCAGCACGCCGGCGCGAACGCGGAGGGAGTTCACGGCTTATGGGTTCGGCGACCGTGCTCGACTCCATCATCGAAGGAGTCCGCGCCGACGTCGCCGCACGCGAGGCCAGCGTGACCTTCGACGACATCAAAGCGGCGGCCAAGGCGGCGCCTGCACCGCTGGATGTGATGGCCGCGCTGCGTGAACCGGGTATCGGAGTCATCGCCGAAGTGAAGCGCGCCAGCCCGTCGCGCGGAGCCCTCGCATCGATCTCCGATCCGGCGAAACTCGCTGGGGCATATGAGAACGGCGGAGCCCGCATCGTCAGCGTGCTGACCGAACAGCGACGGTTCAACGGTTCGCTCGAGGATCTCGACGCAGTCCGCGCCGCCGTGTCGATCCCGGTGTTGCGCAAGGACTTCATCATCGGGCCCTACCAGATCCACGAGGCACGCGCGCACGGCGCGGACATGCTTCTGCTGATCGTCGCCGCGCTCGAGCAGTCGGCGCTGGTGTCCATGCTGGACCGGACGGAGTCCCTCGGGATGACGGCGTTGGTCGAGGTGCACACCGAAGAGGAAGCCGACCGTGCGATACAGGCGGGGGCGAAGGTCATCGGAGTCAACGCGCGCGACCTCAAGACGCTCAATGTGGACCGGGATTGCTTCGCGCGCATCGCACCTGGGCTGCCGACGGACATCATCCGCATCGCCGAATCCGGGGTGCGCGGGCCCGCCGATCTGCTTGCCTACGCGGGGGCGGGTGCCGACGCGGTCCTCGTCGGGGAGGGGCTGGTCACCAGCGGTGATCCCCGCACCGCCGTCGCCGATCTGGTCACCGCAGGCACGCACCCGTCCTGCCCGAAACCGTCCCGCTGACCCGGCGATGAGCCGCTTGCGCGAAGAGCAGAGCTGATGGCCGATCTCTCCGGTCCCGAGTTGCCGCGATCCAGCGCGGCGGTAGCCGAGCCGACCGTCCACGATCCCGACGCCAAAGGCCACTTCGGTGTGTACGGGGGACGATTCGTCCCCGAGGCGCTGATGGCCGTGATCGAGGAAGTCACCGCCGCCTACGAGAAGGCGCGCGGAGACCAGGAGTTCCTCGACGAGCTGGACCGGTTGCAGCGGCACTACAGCGGACGTCCGTCTCCGCTGTACGAAGCGGCGCGGCTCAGTGAGCATGCCGGCGGCGCGCGGCTCTTCCTCAAGCGAGAAGACCTCAACCACACCGGGTCTCACAAGATCAACAATGTGCTGGGGCAGGCGCTGTTGGCCCGGCAGATGGGCAAGACGCGCGTCATTGCCGAGACCGGCGCGGGCCAGCACGGCGTCGCCACCGCGACAGCGTGTGCGCTTCTCGGCCTGGACTGTGTGATCTACATGGGTGCGGTCGACACCGCGCGGCAGGCGTTGAATGTGGCCCGCATGCGACTGCTCGGAGCCGAGGTGGTGTCGGTCGAGTCCGGCTCGAAGACGCTCAAGGACGCGATCAACGAGGCGTTCCGTGACTGGGTGACCAATGCCGATGCGACCTACTACTGTTTCGGCACCGCGGCGGGCCCGCACCCGTTTCCGGTGATGGTCCGCGACTTCCAGCGGGTGATCGGGCTCGAGGCGCGCGCTCAGATTCAGGACCAGGCCGGCCGGCTGCCCGACGCGGTGACCGCATGCGTCGGCGGCGGGTCCAACGCCATCGGCGTCTTCCATGCGTTCATCGACGATCCCGGGGTGCGGCTGGTCGGGTTCGAAGCGGCGGGCGACGGTGTCGAAACCGGCCGTCACGCAGCAACGTTCACTGGCGGATCGCCCGGGGCGTTCCAGGGCTCATTCTCGTACCTGTTGCAGGACGAGGACGGCCAGACCATCGAATCGCATTCGATTTCAGCGGGTTTGGACTATCCCGGCGTCGGCCCCGAGCATGCGTTCCTGAAGGACATCGGCCGCGCCGAGTACCGGCCGATCACCGATACCGAGGCGATGGACGCGTTCGGTCTGCTGTGCCGGACCGAAGGAATCATCCCGGCGATCGAGTCCGCCCATGCCGTCGCCGGTGCGCTGAAACTCGGCAAGGAACTCGGCCCGAAGGCAATCATCCTGGTCAACATGTCCGGTCGCGGTGACAAGGACGTGGAGACGGCGGCCACGTGGTTCGGCCTGCTCGACGGCAAGGGGGCGGCGACATGACGAAGGGTCTCGCCGACACCTTCGCGGCATGTGAAGGGGAGGGCCGCTCGGCGCTCATCGGGTATCTGCCGACGGGATACCCCGACGTGCCGAAATCGATTGCCGCGATGACGACGTTGGTCGAATCCGGCTGTGACATCGTCGAAGTCGGGATCCCGTACTCGGATCCGGGAATGGACGGACCCACCATCGCCACCGCTACCGAGGCCGCTTTGCGTGGCGGTGTGCGGGTGCGCGACTCGTTGGCCGCCGTCGAGGCGATCAGCAAGATCGGCGGCCGCGCGGTCGTGATGACCTACTGGAACCTCGTCCTGCACTACGGGGTGGACGCGTTCGCCCGTGACCTCGCTTCGGCGGGCGGGCTGGGGATGATCACCCCGGACCTGATCCCGGACGAGGCCGACGAATGGATGGCGGTGTCCGACGTCCACGACCTGGACCGAATTTTCCTGGTGGCACCGTCATCGACGCCCGAGCGCTTGGCTGCGACGGCGAACGCGTCCCGCGGCTTCGTCTATGCGGCCTCGACGATGGGCGTCACCGGCGCGCGGGACGCCGTTTCGAACTCGGCTCCAGAATTGGTGAAACGCGTGAAGGCGATTTCGAACATTCCGGTCGGCGTGGGTCTCGGGGTGAGGTCGCGCGAGCAGGCCGCCCAAATAGGGGCATACGCCGACGGTGTCATTGTCGGCTCGGCCCTCGTATCGGCGCTGACGGACGGCCTTGCCGCCGTGCGTACGCTGACCGAAGAATTGGCTGACGGTGTGCGGCAGAGGATTTCGGCGTGACGACGACCATACTCGCCTCCTTCCCGAGCCCGTCGCAGGGCGTTTGGCATCTGGGACCCATCCCGATACGGGCCTACGCCATGTTCATCCTCATCGGTGTCATCGCCGCGTTGTTCATCGGGAACAAACGGTGGGCCGATCGGGGCGGCGAACGCGGAGTGATTTTCGATATCGCGTTGCCGGCCATCATCTTCGGCCTGATCGGCGGCAGGCTCTACCACGTACTAACCGACTGGTCGACGTACTTCGGGCCGGGCGGCGCGGGGTTGATCGCGGCGTTCAAGATCCAGGAGGGCGGCCTCGGGATCTGGGGGGCGGTTGCTTTCGGCGGCATCGGAGCATGGATCGGGTGTAGACGAAAAGGTATACCGCTGCCTGCATTCGGGGACGCCATCGCGCCGGGCATCGTCCTCGCACAGGCGATCGGACGGCTCGGAAACTATTTCAACCAGGAGTTGTACGGCAGAACGACCACGTTGCCGTGGGGGCTGGAGATCTTCGAGCGCCGCAACGCAAACGGTGCCCTCGATTCGTTGAACGGGGTGTCGACCGGGCAGCTGATCGAAGTCGTCCATCCCACCTTCCTGTACGAACTGCTGTGGAACCTGCTGGTTTTCGTGCTGCTCATCTGGGTGGACCGTCGTTTCCGGATCGGCCACGGCCGACTCTTCGCGCTCTACGTGGCGGCGTACTGCTTCGGCCGGTTCTGGGTCGAGTTGATGCGCAGCGATATGGCCACCCACATTGCGGGCATCAGGATCAACTCGTTCGTGTCGGTGTTCGTGTTCATCGGCGCGGTGGTCTACATCATGGTCGCGCCAAAGGGTCGAGAGGACCCGTCAGATCTGCGCGGGTACGTCGAGGAGGGTGAGCGCGCCGCTCCGGGATCGGACTCACCGACCGAGAAGATCGAGAAGGAACTGGTCGCGGTCGCGGCCACCACGGGCATCGTCGCGGCGGCGAAGGCGGCGGGCGACAAGGACGACGATGACGCCTCCACGGAGATCATGGAGTCCGGCGGCTCGGAGATAACCGAGTCGGGCGGCGAAGAAACGTCGGATGTAGAAGCCGTCGCCGAAAGCGAGCAACTCGCCGAGGATGTCGCCGACGCACCTGCCGGGGAGATCGTGGAGGCCGGGGCATTCGCCGAAGCCGGCGAGGAGGCCGAAGCAACCGAGGCGATCGGAGGCGTCGGCGCGGTCGAGGGCGATGAGGTGGTCGAGGCCGAAGAAGCGGCTCCCGAGGTGCATGAGGGTGCCCAGGAGGCCGCCGAGGAAGCCGCCGCCGCCGTCGACGAGCCTGACGAGACTGAGGTCGACGAGCCTGACGAGGACGAGGCTGAGGTCGAGGAGCCTGACGAGGCTGAGGTCGCCACCGCGGACGAGGCTGACGAGGCTGAGGTCGTCGAGCCTGACGAGGCGGAGGCTGAGGTCGCCGCCGCGGACGAGGCTGACGCGGACGAGGCTGAGGTCGACGAGCCTGGCGAGGCTGAGGTCGACGAGCCTGACGAGGCGGAGCCTGAGGTCGACGAGCCTGACGAGGCGGCGGCCGGCGGGCTCGGCGCGGTCGAGGGCGATGAGGTGGTCGAGGCCGAAGAAGCGGCTCCCGAGGTGCATGAGGGTGCAGTCGAGGGCGCCGAGGAGGCCGCCGCCGCCGCGGACGAAATCGCTGAGGAACGGGACCCGGACGCATCCGAAACGGACCCTGAAGGGGCCGACGAGCCTACGTGAGCGCGCCGGTGCCGCACGGCGCGCCCGTTATCCACAGTTGCGACTTCATTCACAGGCCGCCAGTTGAACTCGGGTTGTAGTGGGCGGATCGTCCGTGGGCCGGTCTACTTTCGACAGTATGTTCGATCAGTTGGTGACTGCGGCGCTCGCCGCCGGGCGGGGTCTGGCGGTGGGGGCGTGGGCGCGCGTGGAGAACGCGGCGTGTGCGCGCCGGCTGTCGGCGATCGCCGATGTGTTGGAGGCGCGGTTGGCTGCTGACGGGTCGGCCGATCGTGAGCAGTGGTGCCTGGACAACTGGAATGCGGTGGCCTGTGAGGTGGCCGCCCATCACGGGGTTTCGTTGGGCGTGGCCTCACATCAGTTGATGATCGCGATGGCGTTGCGGGAGCGGCTGCCGCGGGTGGCCGAGGTGTTCGCGGCGGGCCGGGTCGGGCTGCGGGTGGTCACCACCATCGTGGCGCGTACCGCCTTGGTCAAAGACGGCGATGTCGCGGCCAAGGTCGATGCCGAGATCGCCGCAGCGGTCACGGGGTGGGGGGTGTTGTCGCAGGACAAGATCGAGAACGCGGTCGATGAGGCGGTGGAGCGCTATGACGCGTGGGCGGTGCGGCGCACCGAGTTACACGCTCGCGGGCGCCACGTCAGCGCGCACTCCGACGGGGGCGGGACGACCACGATCGAGGCGGTGCTGTTCGACCACGACGCCGCGGCCCTCGACGCTCGCCTCGACGCGTTGGCCGACACGGTGTGTGCGGGGGATCCGCGCACCGCCCAGCAGCGCCGCGCTGACGCCCTCGGCGCGCTCGGACATGGCGCCCAGCGGCTCACCTGCGGGTGCGGCTCACCCGATTGTGCGGCCGCCGAGACCGTCGCCAATGCGGTGGTGATCCATGTGATCGCCGAGGAACGCACGCTCACCGACGACACGGCCGTGGCACTGGACGGGCGGGACCCCGACCCGCTCACCCGTACCGCACACACCGCGCCGGTGGGTCCGGCGCGCACCGCGCCGGCGGCGATGATCGGCGGCGCGATCCTGCCTGCGCCGCTGCTGGCGGCCAGAGTCGTCGCCGGGGCCACGATCGACTGGATCACCCATCCCAAGGACGCGCCGCCAGAACCGCGGTACCGCCCGTCGGCGAAACTGGCTCGTTTTGTGCGGTGTCGGGATATGACGTGTCGGTTCCCGGGCTGTCGGCAGCCCGCCGATGTGTGCGATCTGGACCATACGATCGGCTATCCCGTCGGGCCGACGTGTGCATCGAACCTGAAGTGCCTATGCCGCACACACCATCTGCTGGTCACCTTCTGGGGCGGGCCTGACGGTTGGCACGCCGAACAACTGCCCGACGGCACGGTCATCTGGACCGATCCGCACCGCAACACCCATGTGACGCTGCCGGGCAGCTACGGGTTGTTCCCGCAGCTGTGCCGACCCACCGCCGCAGTGAAGCTGACCGCAGCCCAACGCGCCGCCGCCGAGCTCAGGCCGACAATCCAGCGGCCGCCCGGCCGCGACCTGGCCATGCCGCGGCGCCGACGCGCCCGCGCCGAAGACCGCGCCCGCCGCATCGAAGCCGAACGCGCCCACCACCGCCAACCGGTCGCTCGCGGAAAATGCTGCAGTGCAACGG
>JAEZKH010000206.1 GCA_023415515.1 Actinomycetes bacterium | reverse complement strand
CGACGTCAAGCGGCTTCGGGAGCTCACCGGTGCGGGCATGCTCGACAGCAAGAATGCGCTCGTCGAGGCCGACGGCGACTTCGACAAGGCCGTCGAGTTGCTGCGCATCAAGGGCGCCAAGGACGTCGGCAAGCGCGCCGAGCGGGCCACGGCCGAAGGTCTGGTCGCCGCCAAGGACGGCGCGCTGATCGAGCTGAACTCCGAGACCGACTTCGTCGCCAAGAACGCGGAGTTCCAGGCCGTGGCTGACCAGATCGTCGCCGCTGCCGCCTCGTCGAAGGCAGCAGACGTCGACGCGCTGAAGGCCGTCAAGATCGGCGACGCCACCGTCGAGCAGACCATCGCCGACCTGTCCGCGAAGATCGGCGAGAAGCTGGAGCTCCGTCGCGCCGCCTACTTCGACGGCACGGTGGAGACCTACCTGCACAAGCGTGCCGCGGACCTGCCGCCGGCCGTGGGTGTGCTGGTGGAGTACACGGGGTCGGACGAGGGCGCCGCGCACGCGGTGGCCCTGCAGATCGCCGCGCTGAAGGCCAAGTACCTGACGCGCGACGAGGTGCCAACCGACATCGTCGACAACGAGCGGCGCATCGCCGAGGAGACGGCCAAGAGCGAGGGCAAGCCCGAGCAGGCACTGCCCAAGATCGTCGAGGGGCGCCTCAACGGCTTCTTCAAGGACGTCGTGCTGCTCGACCAGCCGTCGGTGTCGGACAGCAAGAAGACCGTGAAGGCACTGCTCGACGAGGCAGGGGTGACCGTCACCCGGTTCGTGCGGTTCGAGGTCGGTCAGGCCTGAAACCAGGCCTGACGGCGGCGGTACCACTTGGTACCGTCATGGCATGACCCGAATCTCGGCCTTCGGCGACGACGCCCTCGGTGACCACGACGCTGTAGCCCTCGTCGACGCGTTGCGCGCAGGCGAGGTCTCGGCGCAGGAACTTGTCGAGGCGGCGATAGCCCGCACCGAGGCGGTCAACCCGACGCTGAACGGCCTCGCATACGAGGCGTTCGACCAGGCTCGCCGCCGCGCGGGCGCAAGCACGCCCTACGGCGGCTATTTCGACGGTGTCCCGTCGTACATCAAGGACAACGTCGACGTCGAAGGCTGGCCGACGATGCAGGGCACCGACGCGTGGTGGCCCCGCCCGATGCCTGCCGACGGCGCGTTCGCCCGGGCCTACCTGTCCACCGGTCTGATACCGCTGGGCAAGACGCAGATGTCGGAGTTCGGCTTCTCGGCCTCGGCGGAGCACCCGAGGCTCGGTCCCGTTCGCAATCCCTGGGACCCGGAGTACACCGCGGGCGCCTCGTCGTCGGGATCGGGCGCGTTCGTGGCGGCGGGCGTGGTTCCCATCGCGCACGCCAACGACGGCGGCGGTTCGATCAGGATCCCCGCGGCCTGCAACGGGCTCGTCGGCCTCAAACCGACGCGGGGACGGCTGCCATGGGACGCCGAACAGGCCCAGATGCCGCTGCACATCGTCGAGAACGGGGTCGTCAGTCGGTCCGTCCGCGACACGGCGGCTTTCCTGCGCGAAGCCGAGCGCGCGTTCCGCAACCCGAAACTACCCCCCATCGGGGATGTCACCCGCGCGGGCAGAGCGCGTCTGCGAATCGCGGTCTGCACGGAATCGGTTCTGCGCCAAGCCAGTCCGGAGATGCGCGAACTGACGCTGAAAACCGCTGTGCTGTTGGAGGAGCTCGGCCATCAGGTCACCGAGATCGGCAACCCGGTGACCGCCCGTTTCAAGGACGACTTCCTGCTGTACTGGGGATTCCTCGCCCTGGCGACCGTACGCGGCGGACGTCGGATGAAGGGCGCGAGCTTCGACACGACCAAGCTGGACAACCTGACGCTCGGTCTCGACAGGAAGGCCGCGCGCACCCTGCACCGGCTTCCGCAGGCGATCGCGCGGTTGGCGAGATCACATCGGATCACGTCTCGGCTGTCGGCCGCCTACGACGCCGTGCTCATGCCGACCCTGTCGGAGGCGACGCCCCGCATCGGGCATCTCGATCCCACCGCGCCGTACGAGCAGATCATCGACCGGCTCCTCGACTGGGTGGCGTTCACTCCACTTCAGAACGCGACCGGCGACCCGGCGATCTCGCTGCCGCTCGCCGAGTCGAAATCCGGTCTGCCCGTTGGCATGATGTTGTCAACGGTGAGGGGCCGCGACGCCAGATTGCTCGAGCTGGCGTACGAACTCGAAGAGGCGCACCCGTTCGCCCGGATATCGTGACCACGAAATCCGTTGCGGCCTAGACACAACTCCGTAACTCCTCGCGACACGAGTTAACAGCGCCGACACCCGCGGCGGCCATCGGCGAAACTTTTCTCCTCGACGATCCTCTCTTGTGGAGACCTCTGCTCCCACCTCGTTTCGATCACCGGCGATCGCCACCACTTCGGGCAACACGTTCATGTGCCTTGTCCGGTCCGCGTTCGCCAACATCAGGCGGCGCCCCGAACGGTTCGTGCTGTCGGTCCTCGGAATCGCACTCGCGATCGGCTGCGTGACAGTCGTCCGAACGATCTCCGCCGGCTTCGCCATCACCGGCGCGGATTCGGTTTCCGACGTCCTCGGTGACGCGCCACTGTGGGCGGTACCCGCCGCCGGTGTGCGATACGACGCCGACGCCCAGGCACTGGTCGCCAACGGACCGGCACCGACATTCGCGGCACCCGAGGGGTGGACCGTCACCCGGACGCTGTCCGGCGTCATCGAGGTCAACGGGCAGTCGATTGCACTGAGAGGCAACGACGAAACCCCTGAGGGCAAGGCGGTGGTCGGCCGCCCGCTCGCCGAACGACTCGGTCTCGCGACCGGAGACCCGATGATGGTCGACGGCCGGAATCTCACGGTCGAGGTATTCGGTGGCGCGCAGTCCGTCACCGTCGCCAACGCACTGGCGCTGGCCGTCGTCGGAGGCAATGGCTGGGGGCTGATCTTCGCGCCGCCGGGTCACGAGGGGCGGCGCGGCCTCGGCCACACCTTCGGCACGTCGGTCGGCCTCGACTCGACCACCGCCCCTTCGGTCATGCCGAACCCCGGCGGTCGCGGGCTGATCTACGACACCGTCAACGGTTCCGGCCCGTTGACGTTCGAGCAGAAGTTCTCGGCGCTGTTCTCCGGAAAAGTCACCAGTTCGACGCTCGGTCTGATCTCGATCATCGGACTGGGCCTCGGATTCGTGATCGCGGTGTCGTCTTTCCTCGCCGCGGTGCAGGAGCGTCGACGCGAGTTCGGCATCATGTCCAGCATCGGCCTCGCCGATGAGGTGCTGTACTTCTTCCTTGTCGAGTCGGCCATCGTCTTCATCGCCGCCTACGTCGTGGGCGTGCTGGGTGCGGGCGCCGCTGTCGCTCTTGTCATTCCGGAGATCGCGACACCGACGGCGTGGCTTCAGGCCTCGGGCATGGTGGCCGCATTCCTGCCCGCGATGGCGATCGTCGGTGCGCTCGTTCCGGTCCACCGGCTGCTTCAACAGCGACCAGTCGACCTTCTGGGGGACCGCTAGATGATGCGCAAAGGCTTCTCCTACGGATGGCTGTCGGCGCGCCGCCGGGTCTCTGAAATGGTGCTGCCGGTGGTCACCACCGCGACCGGCGCGTTGCTCGTGGTGCTCGTGTTCGGAATGTCGGACGGTATCCGCGCGCAGTCGGCGTCGCTGGGCCATGCCGAGGAGATCGACCGCGCCGTCGTGCTGATAGCCGTCGCGGTCCTGCTCGTCGGCGTTGTGGAGGTCGCGGTGACGACCACCAGGACCGTCGCCCATCGGACCCGCGAACTCGGCGTGCTCAGCGCCAATGGGGTACCGCGCACGCCCGTGGTGGCCGCACTGCTCGTCGAACCCGTGATCGCCGCGGTGCTGGGAGCGTTCGCAGGCACTGTGCTTGCGGCGCTGAGCGGTGTCGTACTCGCCGCGACGGGTGTGGTGGAGACGGGAGTGTCGGTCGCGGGGTTCGGCGTCGGCATCGCTACCGCGGCGGCCGTCAGCGTCCTGGCAGCGGTGTTCACAAGCATCGTGCCCACCTGGAATGCGGTATCGAAACCACCGATCCGATCACTGACAGCGGGAGGCTGACATGACCGCAATCGAAGACAGAGCCGGGACGACGGACCGTTCTTCCCTCGACGGCGATCGATCACCCGTCATCGAGATATCGAATGTCTGGAAGCTGCACAAGCTCGGCGACGCCGTGGTCAAGGCGCTGGTGGCCGCCGACTTGACAGTGATGCCAGGCGAATTCGTCTGCCTGATGGGCCCGAGCGGCAGCGGCAAATCCACATTGCTGAACATGATCGGCGGACTGGACCGGCCGACGAAGGGCACCATCAGGTTGTCGGGCCGCGACACGTCGACGCTGACGGAGAGTCAGTTCGCCGCCCTGCGCCACGACAAGATCGGCTTCATCTTCCAGAGCTACAACCTCATCCCGTTTCTCTCCGCGGTCGAGAATGTCGAATTGCCGTTGCTGTTCGAGCCTTACGACCGCAAGTCGCTCCGCAAGCGGGCTCTTGAACTTCTCGACCTCGTCGGACTCGCACATCGCGTCGACCATCGGCCGACCAGGATGTCGGGTGGGGAACAACAACGCACCGCGATCGCCCGGTCGTTGATCAGCAGTCCGACACTCGTGCTGGCCGACGAACCGACCGCCAACCTGGACCACCGCACGGGGGAGACGGTGGTGCGCATGCTG
>JAEZKH010000166.1 GCA_023415515.1 Actinomycetes bacterium | reverse complement strand
TTCCTGCCCCAGGTGGTGAAGTCGGCCCGGGTGATGAAGAAGGCCGTCGCATACCTGCTGCCGTTCATCGAAGCCGAGAAGGCCGAAAACGGCACGACCGCGGCGAAAGACACCAACGGCACGATCGTGATGGCGACCGTGAAGGGCGACGTCCACGACATCGGCAAGAACATCGTCGGAGTCGTGCTGCAGTGCAACAACTTCGAAGTGATCGACCTCGGGGTGATGGTGCCCGCCCAGAAGATCCTCGATGCGGCGAAAGAGCACAACGCCGACATCATCGGGTTGTCCGGGCTGATCACCCCGTCGCTGGACGAGATGGTCAACTTCGCCGTCGAGATGGAACGCCAGGGGCTGGAGATCCCGCTGCTGATCGGCGGCGCGACCACCTCGCGTGCGCACACGGCCGTGAAGGTGGCGCCGCGTCGAAACGGCCCGGTGGTCTGGGTCAAGGACGCGTCGCGCTCGGTGCCGGTCGCGGCTGCGCTGCTCGACGACAAGCAACGGGGTCCGCTCCTTGAGGCCACCGAGAAGGACTACGCCTCGCTTCGGGAACGGCACGCACAGAAGAACGAACGGCCGATGGTGACGCTGGAGAAGGCGCGCGCCAACAGGACGCCCATCGACTGGGACGGCTACACGCCGCCCGTACCCGCCCAGGGGCTGGGCGTGCGGGAGTTCGAGAACTACGACCTCGCCGAGTTGCGCGAGTACATCGACTGGCAACCGTTCTTCAACGCGTGGGAGATGAAGGGCCGATTCCCCGACATCCTCAACAACCCGGCGTCGGGTGAAGCCGCCCGCAAGCTGTACGAGGACGCTCAGCAGATGCTCGACACCCTGATCAAGGAGAAGTGGCTGACGGCCAACGGGGTCATCGGTTTCTTTCCGGCCAACGCGGTCGGTGACGACGTCGAGGTCTACACCGACGACACCCGCACCGAAGTGCTGACCACGTTGCACAACCTGCGCCAGCAGGGCGAGCACCGCGACGGTATCCCGAACCGGTCGCTCGGCGACTTCGTCGCGCCCAAGGCCACTGGCCTTGCCGATTACGTCGGCGCCTTCGCCGTCACCGCCGGACTCGGCGCCCAGGACAAGATCGCGGAGTTCAAAGCCGACAACGACGACTACAGCGCGATCCTGCTCGAATCCCTCGCCGACCGGTTGGCCGAGGCGTTCGCCGAACGGATGCACCAACGGGTCCGCAAGGAGTTCTGGGGGTATCAGCCCGACGAGCACTTGGACAACGACGCGCTCATCGGCGAGAAGTACGTCGGCATCCGCCCCGCGCCCGGTTACCCCGCGTGCCCCGAGCACACGGAGAAAGTGACGCTCTTCGATCTGCTCGATGTCACCGAGCGCACCGGAATCGAGCTCACCGAGTCGATGGCGATGTGGCCCGGTGCGGCCGTCAGCGGCTGGTACTTCTCGCACCCGCAGTCGCAGTACTTCGTCGTCGGCCGATTGGCCTCCGACCAGGTCGCCGACTACGCCAAGCGCAAAGGGTGGACCCTGCAGGAAGCCGAGCGCTGGCTTGCCCCCAACCTCGGATACAACCCGGAGGACTGAGTGAGAAACGCTGTGGCGCAATGAAGGCGGTGCTGTGTGACATGGACGGCACGCTTGTCGATTCCGAGAAGGTGTGGGATGTCTCGCTTGCCGCGCTGTACGAGAAGCTCGGCGGCGAACTGACACCGGCGGTGCGCGCCTCGATGGTCGGCAGCGTTGCCGAGAACACGATGCGCATCGTCTACACCGACCTCGGCCTCGAACACGATCGCGACGCGATGGCCGAGTCCAGCCGCTGGCTCAACGATTACACCGCCGAGCTGTTCGACCGAGGCCTGCCGTGGTGTGACGGCGCCAAGGAGATGTTGGACGCGCTTGCCGCCGAGGGCACGCCGGTCGCGCTGGTCACCAACACCGAGCGCGCGCTGACCGAGCGCGCGCTGAACGGCATTGGGCGGGAGTATTTTTCGGTCAGCGTATGTGGTGACGAGGTGCGCAGCGGCAAACCCGCGCCCGATCCCTATCTGCGCGCAGCCTTCTTGCTGGGGCTGGCGCCGGAGGACTGCCTGGCCATCGAAGACTCCGTCACCGGCACCACCGCCGCCGAGGAGGCGGGCTGCCCGGTTCTGGTGGTGCCCAACGACGTCGACGTGCCCGCAGGCGGCAGGCGAAGGCATGTTTCCTCGCTGGCCGGCGTCGGCCCCGCTGACCTGCGTGCCATCCATGCCAGGCTGACCGACGACGCCGCGGAACGGTCGGCCTAACTGCCCACGCAGCGTGCTTGCCAGTGGTATGACGGGGGTACTCAAGTGACCCGGATCACGCACCGTTGCGAAAGGGACGCCCATGGCAGGATCCAATGCACCCGCAGGCGGCGAATCGTCGTTACCGATCGCCGACGAAGACTTCTCATCCGGTAAGACCGCAGTCAGGATCGCCTCGGTGGCCGCCCTCGGCGGCCTGCTGTTCGGTTACGACAGCGCCGTGATCAACGGTGCGGTGGACTCGATTCAGGAAGACTTCGGCATCGGCAACGCCGAGCTCGGCTTCGCCGTGGCATCAGCGCTGCTCGGCGCCGCGGCGGGCGCCATGACCGCGGGCCGGATCGCTGACAAGATCGGCCGCATCGCCGTCATGAAGATCGCGGCGGTGCTGTTCCTGGTCAGCGCGTTCGGCACCGGTTTCGCCCACGAGGTCTGGGCCGTCGTGCTCTTCCGCATCGTCGGCGGCATCGGCGTCGGCGTCGCATCGGTGATCGCGCCTGCATACATCGCGGAAACCTCGCCGCCGGGCATCCGGGGCCGGCTGGGGTCACTGCAGCAGCTCGCCATCGTGTCGGGCATCTTCCTGTCGTTCGCGGTGAACTGGTTGCTGCAGTACGTGGCGGGGGGGCCGAACGAACCGCTGTGGTTCGGACTCGACGCGTGGCGCTGGATGTTCCTGGCGATGGCGGTGCCAGCCGTGCTGTACGGGGCGTTGGCGTTCACCATCCCGGAATCACCGCGGTATCTGGTTGCCAGTCACCGTATTCCGGAAGCTCGCAAGGTGCTGAGCACGCTGCTCGGGCAGAAGAACCTGGAGATCACCATCACGCGCATCCGGGACACGCTGGAGCGCGAGGACAAGCCGTCCTGGCGGGATCTGCGCAAGCCGACCGGCGGCATCTACGGAATCGTCTGGGTCGGTCTTGGCCTCTCGATATTCCAGCAGTTCGTCGGCATCAACGTGATCTTCTATTACTCCAACGTGCTCTGGCAGGCCGTCGGGTACAGCGCCGACGTAGCGGCGATCAACACCGTGATCACGTCCGTCATCAACGTACTGACGACGTTGATCGCCATCGCGCTGATCGACAAGATCGGTCGCAAACCGCTGCTGCTCATCGGATCGACCGGGATGGCCATCACGCTGATCACGATGGCGGTCGTCTTCGGCAACGCGACGGTTGGGGCAGACGGCAATCCCAGTCTTCCTGGAGCGTCGGGGTGGGTCGCGCTGATTGCGGCGAACCTGTTCGTCGTTGCGTTCGGAATGTCGTGGGGTCCGGTGGTCTGGGTGCTGTTGGGTGAGATGTTCCCCAACCGCATCCGCGCGGCCGCGCTCGGCTTGGCGGCGGCGGGACAATGGGCAGCAAATTGGCTGATCACGGTCACGTTCCCGGGCCTGCGTGAACACCTCGGACTGGCCTACGGCTTCTACGGGCTGTGCGCCGTGCTGTCGGGCCTTTTCGTGTGGCGGTGGGTGATGGAGACCAAGGGCGTGTCGCTCGAGGACATGCACGCCGACGTGCTGCACGAGCCCAAGCCTGCGAGCACATAGGGCGCCCCATCGAGCCGACACAAACCCGCGTGACCGCGGCATCTGCCACGTGGAACAATCGCAGGCCGTGAAGACCTTCGACGCGCTGTTCGCCGAACTCAGCGAAAAGGCGCGGACCCGGCCCGACGGCAGCGGCACGGCGGCCGCGCTGGACGGCGGCGTGCACGGCCTCGGCAAGAAGATCCTCGAGGAGGCCGGCGAGGTCTGGCTTGCCGCCGAGCACGAGGGCGACGAGGCGCTCGCCGAGGAGATCAGCCAGTTGCTGTACTGGACGCAGGTGCTGATGATCGCCCGCGGCCTGACCCTCGACGACGTCTACGGCAAGCTGTGAACGGCATGCTGCGGGTCGCGGTACCCAACAAGGGCACGCTGAGTGAACCGGCCGCTGAGATTCTCTCCGAGGCGGGCTATCGGCGCCGCTCCGACCAGAAGGACCTGACCGTCATCGACCCGGTCAACAACGTCGAGTTCTTCTTCCTGCGGCCCAAGGACATCGCGATCTACGTCGGCTCAGGCCAGCTGGATTTCGGCATCACCGGACGGGACCTGGCCGCCGAGTCCGACGCCCCTGTGCGCGAACGGCTGGCGTTGGGCTTCGGCTCGTCGACGTTCCGCTATGCCGCCCCGCGGGGCCGGGAGTGGACGGTCGCAGACCTCGCCGGCAAGCGCATCGCCACCGCGTTTCCGAACCTGGTCCGAAAAGACCTCGCCGCCAACGGTGTCGAGGCGACCGTCATCCGACTCGACGGCGCCGTCGAGATCTCAGTCGCGCTCGGGGTAGCCGACGCCATCGCCGACGTCGTGGGCTCAGGCCGCACGCTGGGCCTGCACGGCCTTGTCGCGTTCGGCGAGTCGCTGTGCGATTCGGAGGCGGTGCTGATCGAACACAGCGAGCCTGCGGCCGACAACGCCTCTGCCCGTGACCAATTGGCCGCACGCGTCCAGGGCGTGGTGTTCGGTCAGCAGTACCTGATGCTGGACTATGACTGTCCGCGCACCGTGCTCGATGCGGCCACTGCGGTCACCCCGGGGTTGGAGTCGCCGACGATTGCGCCGCTGGCGGATCCCGCCTGGGTTGCGGTGCGCGCACTGGTGCCCCGCAGGGACGTGAACGCGATCATGGATCGGCTGGCGGCCATCGGCGCGAAGGCAATTCTGGCCTCCGACATCAGGTTCTGCAGGTTCTAAAGCCAGGCTTCCCTCAGCCGTGCGTGTTAGCGTCCGGGGAACGATTACCCCCTGGCCGGAGGTCGGTATGACGTATTTTCTGGTTTTGCTGTTGGCTCTTCTGATCGGTGTGGTCGCCGGTCTGCGCGCCCTGTCGGCACCCGCGGCGGTGGCGTGGGCGGGCGCGCTCGGCTGGATCGACCTCGACGGGACTTGGGCCGCATGGGTCGCGCACCCGATCACGGTGACCGTACTGACCATTCTGGCGCTGGGCGAGCTGGTCACCGACCAGTTGCCGAGCACCCCGAGCAGGCGGGTGCCGATGCAGTTCGGATCACGCCTGGTGACCGGGGCGTTCTCGGGCGCCGTGCTGGCCACCGGCGCCGTCTTCAACCCGACCGCCTGGGTGGTGGTCGGAGCCATCGGCGCGGCGCTCATCGGAGCCGTCATCGGAACCCTCGGGGGTGCGGCCGCGCGTCAGAAGCTTGTGGCGACCACCGGCGGTCGCGATCTTCCGGTAGCACTCGTCGAGGACGCGATCGCGATCCTCGGCGGTTTCGCGGTCGCTGCGCTGGCTTCGGTAATCTGAATGGCAACCGGCACACAAGAATTCGACGCGATCATCATCGGCGCCGGGCAGGCCGGGCCGCCGTTGGCCGGACGGCTGACCGCCGCCGGTCAGACGGTCGCCGTGATCGAGCGCAAGCTCGTCGGCGGAACCTGTGTCAACTCCGGCTGCATTCCGACCAAGACGCTCGTGGCCAGCGCGCATGCTGCGCACACGGCCCGCCGAGGTTCCGAATACGGCATCGGCACGGGAGAAGTCAGCGTCGACATGGCGAAGGTCAAGGCCCGCAAGGACAAAGTGATGATCGGCGACCGGGACGGTGTCGAGTCGTGGCTCGAAGGTATGGACAACTGCACGCTGATCCGCGGGCACGCACGCTTCACCGATCCGCACACCGTTCGCGTCGACGATCAGGTTCTGGTAGCCGACAAGATATTCCTCAACGTCGGCGGCAGGGCCGTGGTTCCGGAACTGCCGGGGCTCTCCGAAGTCGACTACCTGACCAACGTCGGCATCCTCGACCTCGACACACTGCCGGATCACCTGGTGATCATCGGCGGTAGCTACATCGCGCTCGAGTTCGCGCAGATGTACCGCCGCTTCGGAGCCAGGGTCACCGTCATCGAACGGGGTCCACGATTGACGTCCCACGAAGACGAGGACGTATCGGCGGCGATCAAGGCGATTCTGGAGAACGAGGGCATCGCCATCGAGTTGAACGCGACGGACATCTCTTTCCGCAAGCGTGCCAACGGTTTCGAGGTCACACCCAGAAGCGGTGCCGACCCGATCGCGGGAACCCATCTGCTGGTGGCGGTCGGCCGGCAGCCGAACACCGACGACTTGGGCCTGGAAAATGCCGGCGTGGAAACGGATGCGCGCGGCAACGTGATCGTCGACGACCAGTGCCGAACCACCGTCGAGCACATCTGGGCGATGGGTGACTGCAACGGCCGCGGGGCGTTCACCCACACCTCGTACAACGACTTCGAGATCGTGGCCGCCAACCTGCTCGACGACGACCCGCGCAAGCTGAGCGACCGCGTGCCGACCTACGCGCTCTACATCGACCCGCCGCTCGGCCGGGCGGGACTGACCGTCGACCAGGTGCGCAAGTCAGGCCGAAAAGCGCTGGTGGGCAAGCGGCCGATGACCAGAGTGGGGCGTGCGGTGGAGAAAGGCGAGACCCAGGGCTTCATGAAGGTCGTCGTTGACGCCGACACCGAGGAGATTCTCGGCGCCGCGATCCTCGGTGTCGGGGGAGACGAGGTCGTGCATCACATTCTCGACGTGATGACCGCGAAACTGCCCTACACCGCGATCTCCCGCACCATGCACATCCACCCGACGGTCAGCGAGCTGGTGCCGACGATGCTTCAGGAGATGACACCGCTCGGCCCAGCTTGAGCTGCCGGGCCGTCGAGGCCACCCGGTGACCGAGATGACGGCAGGTCGCGACGTCGGAGGGGTGCACGCCGTCGCGCGGCGCGTCGACATCGGTCTGCGCGCCCGCGCCGAGAAAGAAGCCCAGCCTGTTCAGGTCGTCCTCGCTGCCGAACGAACTGTTATGGCCCGGCGGCAGACCCAGGCTGACCCAGTGCATGCGGTGCTGGGCGGCGAAAACCGCCAGCGATGTCAGCGTGTTCAGCTTGTCGCCGCTTCTGGCGCCGGAATTGGTGAAGCCTGCGGCCACCTTGTCGCTCCAGGTGCCGTCTACACAACGGCGCCCGGTCTTTTCGGCGAACGACTGAAACGCCGCGGAGACGTTGCCCATGTACGTCGCGCTGCCGAACACGATGGCATCGGCACCGTCGAGCACGTCCCACGCCTCGTCGGTCATCGCGTCGACTGCGACGACGGTGACGTCGGCGCCCGCCTCGGCGGCACCTGCGGCGACGGCCTCGGCGAGCACTGCAGTATGACCGAAGCCGGAGTGGTACGCGATCGCGACCGTGGCAGCTGCCATGTGAGAACCGTTGTGTGACATGTTAATTTGACTCCGTACTTGCTCGAATGATTTCCAACCGCCTGGTCACCCAGTCGGGAAGCTCGGTGCCTGAGAGGTACGCCTCCAACCGGTCGAGGTACGCATGCATTCCGGCCCGAAAACCCGTCGCATTGCGCACGCCGAGCCCGCGGTGGGTGAAGCGCAGCAGCGTGCCGTCGCCGTCGGGATGCAGTTCGTAGCGCACCACGCTGTCTTCGACGATGGC
Source organism: Actinomycetes bacterium (assembly GCA_023415515.1). Taxonomy (GTDB): domain Bacteria; phylum Actinomycetota; class Actinomycetes; order Mycobacteriales; family Mycobacteriaceae; genus Mycobacterium. Next base: position 18,889 of record JAEZKH010000166.1, on the reverse strand, counting down.
CTGCTTCCATTCGTGTTCGAGCACGCGCGGGGGATCCCATACAAGGATGCGTCCGGTCATCCGTTTCTTTTCTGCCGGCAGTGGCGGGTCGGCGGCGACCATGTCGATCAGGCCGCCCTCGTGGGGGTCGATGGTCGTGTCACCGAACCACTGCGCCCGCTCGGCGGGATCGACGATCGCCGCCCACACCGCGTCGACGGGGTGCGGCAGGCGGCGCTCGAACGTCAGCACGGCGCGATCACCGTCGACGGTGAGCCGTCCATCTCGTGCAGTCATGCCGAGTCTCCTGATTTCGATTCCAGATGGCGCTCCAGCGCATCGAGGTGGTCGCCCCAGTAGCGGCGGTACCGCTCGATCCACTCGTCGATCTGCACCAGTCCGTCGGCCCGCAGCGCATAGATGCGACGCTGGGCGTCGGGGCGCACCTCGACCAGGCCGACCTCGCGAAGCACCCGCAGGTGGCGGGACACTGTCGGCTGGGTCAGCTCGGGAAGGGTGGCGACCAGTTCGCCCGCCGTCCGTTCACCGTGGGTGAGGGCGTCGAGCAGGGCCCGCCTGCTCGGCTCTGCGACCGCCTCGAACACATCCATGCACCGAGTATTGCACTACATCTATATAGATGCAATCAAATATAACTAGGGTCGGCGCTGCACCAGCAGCGTCTGTGCGCACGTGCCGATGAAGCCCTGTTGGTCGAAGATCTCTGCGGTGGTGACCCCGATGCCGTCGGCCCCGATCGAGCCGCGGGCGCGCAGCGCGAAGTCGTTGCCGACCGGGACCCGGTGGACGTGCATCGTGGTGTCGGTGTTCATGAAAACGAACGCCGCCGGGTCGATCGCCGCGCCCGCACCGTTGGCGCAGTCGACGATGAGGGCAAGGCGTTGGATCTGCGTCATGTCCTCGTCGTCCACCAGCCGCGCCAGCGGGCTCATCCACGCGACAGCGGACCCGTTGTCCAGCTCGAGCTGTCTCCGCCAGCTGATCGACTCCAGGTAACCCGTCGCTCCCGCCCAGCTGTGCGGCGCCGGATCGGCCTCGCCCTCGACGAGCGGAGGGAACCGGTCGGTGGCGACGTCGGCGGTGTCCGTGGTCGCCAAGAGCCACGCCGATGCGCGGGCCACCGCGCGGTCGGCACCACCGGGCCGGGCGGCCACCATCTCGGCGGAGAGCAGGGCAATGCGGGTGCCCGGGCGCTCCACCCAGGCCCGAACCCGCACCGGCGCAACGGGAATCGCGCCGAGAATGTCCATCGACACCCGGCCGACTCGCATCGCCGAACCTGTGGCCGTGTCGCTGAGTTCCTGGATCAGTTTCGTCATCAACGCCAGCGGCGGTGAACCATGCTGAATCTGTGGATCCCAGTTGCTTCGGGTGTAGTCGGTGGACTCGAAGAGCTGGAACTCCCCGTCGGCACCGAGCCGTCGGTAGTGAGGGGTGCTCACGCAGCGGGCTCCGCCGAGTACAACACGGCGTCCTCGCCGCCCTCGGCCGGTCGTTCCGGCCACCCCGGGTAGGGCGGCGGTGTGCCGCCGAACACCGGGCAACGCGCGTGATGCGCGCACCAATCGCACATGCGCGACGGGTTCGGGCGGAAATCGCCTGTCGCCCCGGCGGATTGAATGGCGCGCCAGATCGCGATCAACGTCTTCTCGAACCGTTCCAGCTCGTCGAGATCGGGGGAGTAGTCGAGCACCTGACCGTCGGCGAGATACAGCAGCCGAAGCTTGGCGGGCAGCACGCCGCGCGAGCGCAGCAGCGCAACGGCATAGAACTTCATCTGGAACATCGCCTTGAACTCGGCGAGTGCCCGGGCCTCCGGCGGCGCCTTGCCCGTCTTGTAGTCGACGACGCGGACCTCGCCGGTGGGCGCGACATCGATGCGGTCGACGAAGCCACGCAGCAGCGTGCCGTCGGCCAGTTCGACCTCGACGCGCTGTTCGCAGCTCTCCGGGTCGAATCGCGTCGGATCCTCGAGCCGGTAGTACCCGGACAGCAGTGCCCTGGCCTCGTCGAGGAGTTCGGCCCGCGCGGCGGGGTCGACGTCGGTCACCAGGTCGGGCGCCTCTGCGGCGATGCGGTCCCACGCGGGGGCGACCAACGACCGTGCGGTCTCGGGGATGCGGTCGGGCGCAGGCAGCGCGTAGAGCTGCTCGAGCGCGGCGTGCACGACAGATCCGCGCAGTTGAGCGGCCGACGACGGCTCGGGCAGCCGGTCGATCGCCCGGAACCGGTAGAGCAGTGGGCATTGCTTGAAGTCGCTGGCGCGCGACGGCGACAGCGCAGGCCTTCGGATCTCGGTCGGCGGCGACGGGACCTCCTGCTGGTCCATGACTGCGAGCTTATGACCGCAGGCCGACAACCCCGGACACGTGCGACGGCGCGTCTGCTGGCAGGCTGAGCGATTGTGCAGAGAACCGGTCCGTTCGCCGAAGGCGATCGCGTGCAGCTCACCGATGTGCGGGGCCGGCATTACACGGTGGTGTTGACCCCGGGCGGGGAGTTCCACACCCACCGGGGAGCGATCGACCACGACGCGTTGATCGGCCTGCCGGAGGGCAGCGTGGTCAAGTCCGCGAACGGCGACCCCTTTCTCGTGCTGCGGCCGCTGCTGGTGGACTACGTGATGTCGATGCCGCGCGGTGCCCAGGTGATCTACCCCAAGGACGCGGCCCAGATCGTGCACGAGGGCGACATCTTCCCCGGCGCGCGGGTGCTGGAGGCCGGTGCAGGCTCGGGTGCGATGACGTGCTCACTGCTTCGGGCGGTCGGCCCAGGCGGCCGGGTGCTGTCCTACGAGGTGCGCGACGACCACGCCGTGCACGCGTCGCGCAACGTCGAGACGTTCTTCGGCGAGCTGCCCGAGAACTGGGAACTGGTCATCGCCGACGTCAACGACTACGCCGGAGGCGAGGTCGACCGTGTCGTGTTGGACATGCTTGCGCCGTGGGAGGTGCTCGGGACGGTCGCCGACGCGCTTGTCGCGGGCGGCGTGCTGATCATCTACGTGGCGACGGTGACCCAGTTGTCGCGTGTCGTCGAGGCGCTGCGCGAGCAGCAGTGCTGGACCGAGCCGCGGGCCTGGGAGACGATGCAGCGCGGCTGGCACGTCGTCGGCCTGGCCGTGCGGCCGCAGCAGAGCATGCGCGGCCACACCGCGTTCTTGGTCAGCGCGCGCAAGCTCGCTCCGGGTGCCGTGGCGCCGACGCCCGCACGCCGCAGGAAGCAGACCTAGCGGACTCAGTCGTCGTCGCTGCGCCGCAGGCCGCGCCGCGCGGAGAGCAGTTCCATCTCCGGTCGGGCAGCGACGAGGCGTTCTGCCGCATCGAGCACATCCACCACGTGTCGGCGGTCGCCCGATACGAGCGCCAGCCCGACTCCGGCTCGCCGATGTAGCTGCTGCGAGCCGGTCTCGGCGGCGGAGACGGCGAACCTGCGCTGTAGTTCGGCGATCACCGGGCGGATCGCCGAGCGCTTCTGTTTCAACGAATGCACGTCACCGAGCAGCAGGTCGAACTCGAGCCAGCCGATCCACATAGCGGCCATGGTCACTCACGGAGGCGACGACGCGGTGGCGCCCTCGCCGAAATCCAGCAGCAGGTTGGCGGTCTTGCGGGTCAGCTTCCACCCGTCGTGGGCGGGCGTGAACTCCATCGGGAAGCTGAACGTGCCCGGCGGATTCTGGGCTGTCGTGACGTTCACCGTCGCCACCACGTTGCCTGCGTCGGTCTCCGACCACTTCAGATCGACGGCCTCGAAGGTCAGCGGCAGCGCGCCGTTGTCGGCGAGCGCCTTGCCGAACTTGTCCAGTGCGGCGGCATCATCAGCGGTCGCGAGTTCGACGAGTCCGATCTTGTCCGCTCCCGGCACGGCCGGATCGGACAACCGGTTGAGGACGTCGACGAGCGCCTCGGGCGGAGGCAGCGGGGTCGACGCGGGCGCCGCGGACGCGATCACGCTTGTCGTCTCGGTCTCGGGTGCGGCGGGCGGTGGCCGGTTGTCGCACCCGCAAAGCCCGAACGCCGCCACCATTGCGGTGACGGCGCCCAGGAATGCAGTGCGGGGGTGGATCAACCCACCAGTTCGCCCAGGGCGAACAGCGACTGGCTGGACAGCTGCCAACCGGTCGGGCTCGGGCCCTGCACGAAGGTCAGCGGCATGGACCGGACCTCGCCGGAGGCCAGCGTCGCGGTCACATTCGCGGTGGCCGCGTTGCCGTTCAGATCGGGATCGCTGACGGTTGCGGTCAGCGGCAGGTAGCCCTTGGCCACCGCGTCGTTGTACTTCAGCTCGACACCCTTGCCGGTGAACCGGCCGAGCCCCTGGATGTAGGCGGACTTGCCGGCGAACGAGCCGCCCGAGCCGAGGGTGTTCACGGTCTGGGTGAGCGGGCCGACCAGATCGGGTGCGGGGGCGGCGGGCAGCGGGATGTCCCACACCACCGGCTGAACGGCGGGAGCCGCTGTTATCGCGGGAGATGCAAGCGATGTCACACCCGCCGCTGCGCCGCCGACGGCGGCGACTGCTGCAACGCCGGTTACGAGGGATTTCAGGGTCACGGCTGTCCTTCCGATTGGCTCAGATCAAGGTTCAGGTTAACAAGCGGTGCTGGTGTGTCGAATCGCTACACCGCACACAATGGCTGAATCGCCGGTAGCGTTGAAGTTGTTACTGCACCAACTGCGGGTGCGGGGAGGGAGCGCAACATGAGCGAGTCAGAGCGTTCTGAATCCTACGGGACACCGTCCTCCAGCGATGACGCTGCAGAACTCGAGCAGCTTCGCCGGGAGGCGGCGCTGTTGCGCGAGCAGCTGGAGAATGCGGTCGGTCCCCAGAGCGGGCTTCGCAGCGCCCGCGATGTGCACCAGCTCGAGGCGAGGATCGATTCGCTCGCCGCCAGGAATTCCAAGCTGATGGAAACCCTCAAAGAGGCTCGCCAGCAGTTGCTGGCGCTGCGCGAAGAGGTCGACAGGCTCGGGCAGCCGCCGAGCGGCTACGGGGTGCTCCTCGGCACGCATGACGACGACACCGTCGACGTGTTCACCTCGGGCCGAAAGATGCGGCTGACGTGCTCGCCGAACATCGATGTGAAGGTACTCAAGCAAGGGCAGACGGTTCGTCTCAACGAGGCGCTGACCGTCGTCGAGGCGGGCACCTTCGAATCCGTCGGAGAGATCTCCACCCTGCGTGAAATCCTTTCCGACGGCCATCGCGCACTCGTGGTCGGCCACGCCGACGAGGAGCGCATCGTCTGGCTGGCCGAGCCGCTGGTGGCATCCGAGGATCTGCCCGACGGCTACGACGACGAGCTCGCAGGCGACGACCGGCCGCGCAAGCTGCGCCCCGGTGACTCGCTGCTGGTCGACACCAAGGCTGGTTACGCGTTCGAGCGCATCCCCAAGGCCGAGGTCGAGGACCTGGTGTTGGAAGAGGTGCCCGATGTCAGCTACCACGACATCGGCGGCCTGACCCGGCAGATCGAGCAGATCCGCGACGCCGTCGAGCTTCCGTTCCTGCATAAGGAGCTCTACCGGGAGTACTCGTTGCGGCCCCCGAAAGGTGTGCTGCTCTACGGCCCGCCCGGCTGCGGTAAGACGTTGATCGCCAAGGCGGTGGCCAACTCGCTGGCCAAGAAGATGGCCGAGGTGCGCGGCGACGATGCCCGCGAGGCGAAGTCGTACTTCCTCAACATCAAAGGTCCCGAGCTGCTGAACAAGATCGTCGGCGAGACCGAGCGCCACATCCGGCTGATCTTCCAACGGGCCCGCCAGAAGGCGTCCGAAGGCACTCCGGTGATCGTGTTCTTCGACGAGATGGACTCGATCTTCCGCACCCGCGGCACGGGTGTGAGCTCCGACGTCGAGACCACGGTGGTCCCGCAGTTGCTTTCGGAGATCGACGGCGTCGAGGGGCTGGAGAACGTCATCGTGATCGGCGCCTCCAACCGCGAGGACATGATCGATCCCGCGATCCTGCGGCCCGGCAGGCTCGACGTCAAGATCAAGATCGAGCGCCCGGATGCCGAAGCGGCACAGGACATCTTCAGCAAGTACCTCACTGAGGACCTGCCCGTGCACGCCGACGACCTGGCCGAGTTCAACGGCGACCGCGCGGCCTGCATCAAGGCGATGATCGAGAAGGTCGTCGACCGGATGTACGCCGAGATCGACGACAACCGGTTCCTGGAGGTCACCTACGCGAACGGTGACAAGGAAGTCATGTACTTCAAGGACTTCAACTCCGGCGCGATGATCCAGAACGTCGTCGACCGCGCGAAGAAGAACGCGATCAAGTCGGTGCTGGAGACCGGTCAGCCCGGTCTGCGGATCCAGCATCTGCTCGACTCGATCGTCGACGAGTTCGCCGAGAACGAGGACCTGCCCCACACCACCAACCCCGATGACTGGGCGCGGATCTCGGGCAAGAAGGGCGAGCGGATCATCTACATCCGCACGTTGGTCACCGGCAAGTCGTCGAGCGCATCGCGTGCCATCGACACCGAGAGCAACCTGGGCCAGTACCTGTAAGGGGTCACCTTCCCCTGCGAGCGTGCCGGGTCGGGCCCACTCGTCAGGGCGCGAGTTGCAACGAATAGCTGTTCGCGAGGTCGTCCTGGGTCACACTCGCCGGCCGCCCCGTGGTGTCGACGACAAGAGCCGAAGCCGGCGTGCGGGCCTGATAACTCCATCCCGCAGGCAACGACAGTCGCGTCGCGAGCCCGGGCAGATCGGCGAGAGACAGTGTCGGATCGGCGGTCTGGCTGTAGGTCTGCATCACCCAGCGTCTGCCGCCCGGATCGACGAGTTCGTAGATCTCGCGGCCGGCGTCGAAGGTGAAGACGGCACTTCGGTCGACTGTGTTGACGCTGTAGGGCGCCGGGTTCATCGAGTCGAGTCGCACCGTGGCCTGACGATTCATCTCGAGCCCACCGAATGTCATGCGCACCATCGATTCCCGGTTCGCCTTGCCGATGCTGCTCATGAGCCAGTAGCGCGGACCGTTCAACAGCGCCGCCACGGCACCGTTCTCTTCGGCAATGGCATTCGCGTCGAGCTTGTCCCACAGTTCGGCGGGACAGTCATTCAGCGGGAAGGTGTTGTAGACGGTCGCTTCCGGGCCGGATTCGCCGACGGTGACGAGCAGCACCTCGCCGTAGCGCTTGCCGAACACATCGCCGAGCACGCTGACGTCGTCGGTCATGACGCGACGGTAGCGCCCGACGCATCGTGAGCGACCCCTTTTGCACAGCTGTCAACGGCGTGTCGCTGTGCAGACACGGTCGCTCGCGGTGCGAGGGGACGCGGGTGAAGAGCTACGCCACCGTCATGTCGCGGTACGCGTCGCGTCCGGCGAGGCTCGTCGCAACGTCGGACACCAGCGGGTCGAAGAAGCGCTGCCGGTACATCGGGTCGACGCTCGTGCTCACCGTGAAGTACAAACCCGAGAGCACAGCGACGAACAGCGAGGTGTGCACCACTGTCTGCGGAATCGGAATGTGAACGCCGAACCAGGTTCCGGCACAGGGCGGTTGACCGACCGGGCAGCTCTCCTCGGCGGACCACAGCACGGTCACGTCGTCGGGAACGGCGATGACGCCCAGTGCGAGGAAGAACGCGAACAGCCCTGCGGTGAAGAAGACGACCTGAATGGCCTGCGACACCACCATCACCGCGACGACGTTGATCTGCTCGGCCAATGACAGCCGGGTGCGCGGCGGATGCCGGTCGGCCTCGATCTCCAGCGGCGTCCCTTCGAGCAGACGCGCCGGATCGTGCTGCTCGGCACGATCTTCACGCAGGGCGTGAACCTCGTCGCGAATGGTCGTGACCATGAAGACGATCGCCACGATCGACAGGAACCCGATTGTCTCCCAAAGTCTCCGGCGCGTCATGCGGGCAGCGAGTTGCCACAGCTCACCGGTGAAGTACACCACCACGGTGAGCATGAGGAGTGGCAGGGCGCGGCTCATCAGGGTGCCGAGCGCGCCGACCTGAACCAGCGCGTACCGGAACGCCCACAGCGCTATCGCGCCGAACCCGAGGTACGTCAACCAGACCACGAACACGGCGACCACCGCGAAGCCGAAGATCTCCGCCGCGGCGAACCCGGAGAACCCGCTGTCGGCGAACGGCAGCCCGAACACGAACAGCGCCATCACCAACAAGGCCGCCGACCGCCTGCCCGCCTTGCCGAGGGTGGTGCCCGTCTGATGCAGCAGATACAGCGCCACCGGCGCGGCGATGAGCAGCAGCGTCAGCACGCCGAGCCGAAACACATTGGCGAAGTCGGGATCGCCACCGGTGAGTTCGGCCGCAGTCATCGTGAGCGCGATGATCGCCCCGACGCCGCTGACCGCGGGTGCGGAGCGCTCGATCAACGCGCGCGAGCGCACCCTTCGGTTCAGCACCAGCGGCAGCCCCCGGTGCAGAAACCACTGGTGCACCTGCCGCATGTCCGCCACGGCAAACATTGTGCGGGAGAGATGGCGAAATTCCGACGCGAATGGTGGACTGGTGCCGATGCGTCGACGTCGGCGGTGGAGCTTGGGCATATCCGCGCGCTCGGCGCTGGTTGCGGCCACAGTGGTGCTCGTGGCCCTCACCGCGGCGGGCGGCATACTCGCTGTGGCGCTGTACCGCACCATGCTGTCGGGAATCGACAGCACGGCGGCCGCGCGCGTCGCCGACGTCGCGGCCGGCCTGAGATCCGGTGGTGTCGACGACCTCGACCCCGATCTGCTTCGCACCGACGAACGCATCCTCGCGGTGCAAGTCATCGCACCCGACGGCACGGTCGTGCGGCGTTCGCCGTCGGCGCCGGATACCCCGATGGTGCCCATTACCGAGATCGGCGACGGGGTTCGCATCGGGATGCCGGAGCAGGAGTCGCCGTACGGGCAGATCAGATTCAGCGCGCAGACGGTGGACGGCCCGGGCGGCCGCTACACGGTGCTGGTCGGCGAGGGCAGCCAGGTCGTCTTCGCGACGGTGAGGGCCGTGGTCATCGCGCTGGCGGTGGCCGCGCCGATCGTCGTCGTGGTGTCGGCGGCGATGACCTACGTTCTGGTGTCGCGATCGATGCGGTCCGTCGACGCCATCCGTACGCGGGTCGCCGAGATCAGCACCTCGGACCTGTCCGAACGGGTACCGGTATCCGAGAAGCGCGACGAGATCTCGGCTTTGGCGTTCACCATGAACGAGATGCTCGCCAGAATCGAGGCGGGCCATTCCGCGCAGCAGCGTTTCGTCGGCGATGCGTCACACGAACTGCGCAGCCCACTGACCACGATCATCTCTGCGCTCGAGGTCGCCGTCGCCCACCCCGAACTGCTCAACAGTGAACTCGCGACGAGCACGCTGATTCCCGAGGCCAGGCGTATGCAGGCCCTGGTCGACGACCTCCTGCTGCTCGCGCGTGCCGACGAGCGCGGTCTTGCGGTGGCGCATGACGACGTGGACTTGGACGACCTCGTGGTGTCGGAGGCCGAAAGGCTGAGCGGTAAAACGTCTTTGGACGTGAGTGTCGATGTGACGCCCACCCGTGTCGTCGGGGACGCGGTTCGGCTGTCGCGCATGCTGAGGAACCTGCTCGACAACGCGGCGCGGCATGCGAAATCGTCGGTCTCGGTCGCCGCTCATGCGGTTCAAGGGCACGCCGTCGTGATCGTCGACGACGACGGCCCGGGCATCGCGGCTGCCGACAGGGAGCGGGTGTTCGGCCGCTTCGTCCGCCTCGACGCCGACAGGTCGCGCAGCGCCGGCGGTACGGGTCTCGGCCTTGCGATCGTGCGCGAGATCGTCATGGCGCATCACGGCACGGTGTCGATCACCGACCGGCCTGGCGGCGGAGCGCGGTTCACCGTTCAGCTGCCCTTGGCGTATGCCCCCGACTCGAGCCGATAGCCGACGCCGCGAACGGTCTCGATGGTGTTGGTGCCGAACGGGATGTCGATCTTGCGACGGACGTAGCCGATGTAGACCTCGACGACGTTGTCGGGTCCGCTGTAGTGCGCATCCCAGACGTTCCGCAGGATCTCGGCCTTCGTGACGACGGTGTCCTTGTTCCGCATCAGGTACTCGAGCAGCCCGTACTCCCGCGGCGTCAACCGGATCGGAGTCGTGCCCCGTTCCACCACCCGACGAGCGGGATCCAGCTTCAGCGTGCCCGCAGTGAGAACCGCGGGGCGCTGCGGTGCGCCGCGGCGGACCAGCGCGCGCAGCCGCGCGACGAGCACGATGAACGAGAACGGCTTCGTCAGGTAGTCGTCGGCGCCGAGGTCGAACGCATCGGTCTGGTCGTAGTCGCCGTCCTTGGCCGTCAGCATCAACACAGGCGTCCACACGTTGCGCTCCCGCAACCGGCGGAGCACCTCGTAGCCGTTCAGCCCTGGCAGCATGATGTCGAGCACGACCACATCGAAGTCGTTCTCCGCGGCCTGCCACAGCCCGTCGACCCCGTTGTCAGAATGGACGACGACGAACCCTTCGGCTCGCAGGCCGATCGACAGCGTCGAGGCCAGTCGCTCCTCGTCCTCGACGATGAGCACCCTCATATAGCCGAAACTAGTTCATGTTCCAGGGTTCGCCGTAGGTGGTGACGCTGTCACCGGTGCTGGCGATGAGGCGGGCGAAGGGGCGCAGCAGCACGCCACCGGCCGCGCCGGTCACGGTGCCGTGCGCGTTGGACACCGCCACCCCGTTCGCCGGGCCTGCTACGTCGACGGAGAAGGTCGCGACCTCTTGAATGCCGGGGCCGTTGCCCAGGTCGGCGCTGATCGACACACCCGGGAACAGATTCGGGGTGATGACCGAGCCCAGCGGGTTGAATTCCGGGAACAACGACACGTCGTCGAGCAGGATGTTGGGCGTGGTGTAGCTGAAGTTGATGCCGACACCCAGTGACCACGGGAAGCCGATCTGATACCCCAGTTCCAGCGTGCCCTCGAACTCGTCGGCGCCGGGACCGGTCACGGTGTATTTCGCGCGGCCCGAGTGGAACCACTCGCGGGTCAGACGGTTGCGGTCGAGCGGGAACACGCCGTTGAGGAACGTGTCCCACTGTTGGATCGTCAGCGTCCGATCCTGACCGTCGACCAGGCTCAGCTCATTGTCCAGACCTGCGTGCGAGGTGCCGGTGCTCACGAACAACCCCCCGACCGCCACGACCATCGCGATGAGCATCCGACTGAATCGCTTCATGTTCTCCCTCTGGTGACGACGGTTGCCCGCCGAGATGAGTGTGCTGTGCATCGACTGCCTCAATTACCGAACAACGGGCCGAAAGGAGGCCCGATGGGCGCGACATGCGGCGCCACGCCCTCCTTTCGTCGTTCTGAGGCAGATGAATTTAACCAGCGGGCTCGGTGGTCGACAACGGACTCCGGCCTTTTCCAGACGGATCAACGAAACCCTGCCGACGTTTGCTCACCCCACACAGCTCGGATGGACATGGCGTCGCCGATCCCGCAGTGCTTATACGAAATCGCCTTTTTAATGCCCTTTTGGCATCAGCGAGGGCTGTCAGCGCCAGGACAAGCGCTGAGCGTCTGGGCTATTTGCCCAGTCGACGCATCACAGCAGATCTCCAGCGTCACAACGAATTCGTATTGTGATGCAGATCACAGCGAATTCGACAGCACCTCGGCGCACGCCTGCCCGAGAAGAGCGATGCCGGGCTCGATCGAACGCGGGTTGATCGCGCCGTACCCGATACGGAACACGTTGCGCGGCGGATCGTCCTGCATGTAGAAGATGTCGCCGCGCTCGATGACCACCCCTCGGCTCTCCGCGGCGGGGATCAGGTCGCGGCAGTCGAGTTCCTGCGGCCCCACCACCCACAGGCTGACTCCACCCGGCGGGAATGCTCCGGTCGGGAACGGCAGGTACTTGTGCACCGCTGCCACGAGCCGCTCCCATTTGCGTTTCATCAGCGTCCGGTGATGGCGCAGCGCGCGGTGGTAGTTGCCGCTGTCGATGAGCAGCGCGAGGGCGCGCTGGGTGTGCCCCGGCGGGTGCCGCAGCACGTACCGCCGCACGTGGCGCAGTTCGCGCACCAGATCGGCGGGACCGACGAGGTAACCCAGCCGGAGGCCGGGGGCGAGGAATTTCGAGAACGTGCCGAGGTAGATGGCGTCGCCGCTGGTGTCGAACGACTTCAGCGCCGGGCTCGGGCTGCCGTGATAGCGGAACTCGCTGTCGTAGTCGTCCTCGACGACAACCGTTCCCGACTCGGCCGCGAGCGCGAGCAGTCGGCGCCGACGGTCGACGCCGAGCGTCACGTTGGTCGGGTGGTGATGGCTCGGCGTCAGGTAGATCAGCTGTGTCCCCGCGAGCGTGTCCGGCGGCCGCATCCCGTGCTCGTCGACGTCCATCCCCGACACGACCGCGCCTGTGCGCACGAAGATGTGTCTGGCGTCGAGGTAGCCCGGGTTCTCGATCGCGACGCGATCGCCCGTACCGAGCAGCAGCCGGCCGACGAGGTCGAGGCCCTGCTGCGAACCGACGGTGACGAGGATTTCGTCCGGTTCCGCCGCGATTCCCCTCGGCGGCAGGAGTTGCTGGCGGATCATGTCGATCAGCATCGGATCGTCGGCCGCCACGCTGTCCTGCAGGCTTGCGTGGGCGTGCGGATGATAGAGCGCGTCGCGCAGACATCGCACCCACGCCCGCGCCGGGAAGCTGCGATGGTCGATCTGGCCGGCGAGAAACGGATACGGGTACCGGTGCCAATCGCTGGTCTTCTCGATCTCGGGTATGCCTGCGTCTGGTTGCGGCCGGATCCGGTTCGCCCAGTCGATTCGCGAAACCGTCACACGGGTTTCCGCAGCGGCGGCGTCGAGCATCTCGGGGTTGACGAACATGCCGGAACGCTCGTGGCTGCGCACATACCCCTCGGCGATCAGTTCCTGGTATGCGAGGTTGATCGTGTTGCGGGACACCGCAAGATCGATGGCGAGCTCCCGCGAACTCGGTAACCGGTGGTGGATGTCGAAGACGCCGCTGGCGATGCCGTGTTCGATCGCCCGTCGCACCTGCCGATACAGCGGCTCGGCGGAACTTCTGTCGATCTCGATGAGGGTTCTTGGCAACTTTCCTTCCGATCTGCCCGGCTGGTGGCCATGATCAGTATGCGCCGAGACGGGTTCGGCCGCGTCGCACTGGACCCATCGATCGCTCGGTTTCTGGCTCTGACCAGCAGGCCAATCGGCCGATATGTTCGAGCCATCCGGTGAGAGTCGCGAAGGAGTCAGCCGTGAACGGAAACGAACTGCGGGCGCGTGCCCGTCGCCACCTCGGTCCCCATTTCACTCGTAAATCAGCCTGGGACACCGATTTTCCGGTCTTCGTTCGCGGTGAGGGCAGCTACCTGATCGACACCGAGGGCGAACGTTACCTCGACGGCCTCGCGGGCCTCTTCTGCGTCAACATGGGTCACGGCCGAAGCGACATCGCTGCAGCGGCGGCCGAACAGGTCAACACGCTGGCCTACGCCTCGAACTGGGGCATGGCCCACCCGCCCGCGATCGAGGCCGCCGGCTTGATCGCGGAACTGGCACCCGGCGACCTCGGCACCACGTTCTTCGTCAACTCCGGTTCGGAGGCGGTCGAAACCGCGGTGAAGTTCGCCCGCCAGTATCACCACAGCCAGGGCCAGCCGGAGCGGACCAAGATCATCAGTCGCGAAATGGCATACCACGGAACGACTCTTGGCGCGTTGTCGGTTACCCAGCTGCCCAAGATCAAGGAGCCCTTCGGCCCGCTGCTGCCAGGCGTTCGCAGTGTGCCGAACACCCTCGGCTACCTGGGCGACTGCGGACCGGCCGACGAGTTGCCGTGCGTGCAGGCGATCGAACAGGTGATCGTCGAGGAGGGACCCGACACGATCGCCGCAGTGTTCGCCGAACCCGTGCAGAACGGCCGTGGTGCGCTCGTGCCGCCGGACGGCTACTGGCAGGCACTTCGCGCGATCTGCGACAAGTACGGCATCCTGCTCGTCTCCGACGAGGTCATCTGCTCGTTCGGTCGGCTCGGCCACTGGTTCGGCCACGGGCTGACGGGTGTCGTGCCGGACATGATCACGTTCGCCAAGGGATCGACGTCCGGGTACGCGCCGCTCGGCGGCATGATCGCCCGCGAGCATCTGGTGCAGGATCTCTTCGAGTCCGCCAGAGGCGGCGTGTTCACCCACGGTGCGACGTGGGGCGGTCACCCGGTGTCGACCGCCGTCGCTACCGCCAACATCACCGCGATGCGCGACGAGAACGTGCTCGGCAACGTGTCCGCCCGGGCGCCGAAGTTCAGAGCCGCGCTCGACTCGCTCCAGAAGGCGCACCGCTGCGTGAAAGACATTCGCGGCACCGGCTTCTTCTACGCCATCGAGTTGACGGCCGACCACAACGGCGGTCGCGAGCTCACCGAGGAGGAGTCGATCGCCGTTCTCCGCGAGGTGCTGCCCGAATCGTTCAAGCGCACCAAGGTGATCCTGCGCGGCGACGACCGCGGCGCGACGATGCTGATGGTGTCGCCTCCGCTGGTGGCCGACGACGATGTCCTCGCCGAACTGCTGCACGGTATCGACGGGATGCTGACCGACGTCGAAAAGACAGTGCAGCCCTAGTGGTCACCGCTTGACTTGTACCGCGCTCAGCAGGGACATCACCTCGATGTCCCTGCTGCTGCAGCCGCGGGACAGATCGTTCAGCGGAGCCGACAGACCCTGCAGAATGGGCCCGAGTGCCATTGCGCCACCAAGCCTTTCGGCCAGCTTGTAGCCGATGTTGCCCGCCCCGAGATTCGGGAAGACCAGAACGTTGGCCTCCCCCGCGACATCGGAGCCCGGCGCCTTGGCCGCGGCCACCGACGCGACAAGCGCGGCGTCCAGCTGAAGCTCACCGTCGATACGCAGTCCGGGTTCGCGTTCACGGACGAGTTCGGTTGCCGCGTTGACCGTGTCGACATCCGGATGGGCTGCGCTGCCCTTGGTCGAGAACGACAACATGGCGACCACGGGATCGTGGTCGGTGAGGCTGAGATGGGTTGCCGCGGCTGCGATCGCGATGTCCGCCAGCTCGTCGGCGGACGGGGCGGGAACGACGGCGCAGTCGGAGAACGTCAACTGGCGGCCGTCGGGCAGCACCATCAGAAAGGCACTGCTCAACGTCTTGATGCCCGGCGCGAGCCCGACCACCCGCAGCCCCGCCCGCAACACGTCGGGCGTCGGCCTCGTGGCCCCGGCGACGCAGGCGTGCACCGTCCCCGCCCGCACCGCCGCCGCCGCGACGAACACGGGATCGGTTGCGGCTTGGGCAATTCGCTCGGGGTGGCGCGCGAAGCCGGCTTCGAGCGCGGCACGCACGTCGTCGTCGGACATCGCGTCGCGGACATCGACAAAGATCTCGTCAGACAGGTCGACCCCGTGCCTTCGGGCCGCCGCCCGGATCCGCGACGCGTCTCCGAACAGTCGCGGTGCGATCACTCCGTCGGCGGCGAGTTGGCAGGCCGCGCCGAGCACGCGGGGATCCTCCGCGTCGGGCAGGGCCACGACGAGTCCGGCGCCGTCGACGGTGGCGCGCCACCGATCGATGATCTCGTTCTGCCCGACCGGCTGGGCGCCATCGGCGAGAGTCGTCAAGAAAACACCCTCCGGAAGTGTTAGTGGCCGTCTGCAGACTCGTAGATCTTGCGGCTGACTTTGTCTCGCAGCGCGATGAATTCGGGCAGGGTGCGCAGTTCGGCGCCGAGGCGCCGTCCGACCTGCCTCGAAAAGTCGACCTGCTCGTCGAAGACGATGCGCCCTGGGCGGGCGCTCATCACGATGACCCTGCTGCCGAGGAAGATGGCTTCTTCCACGCTGTGGGTTATGAAGAAAATCGTCTTCTTCGTCTCCCGCCAGATGTTGAGCAGCTCGAGCTGCAGACGTTCGCGGGTGAGTGCGTCCAGCGCACCGAACGGCTCGTCCATCAACACGATCTCCGGGTCGTTGGCGAGCACCCGGGCAATCTGGCAGCGCTGTTGCATACCGCCGGAGAGCTCATATGGACGGCGTTGCGCGAAGTCCTTGAGCCCCACCATGTCCAGATACCGGTGGGCGTCGGCGCGGCGCTTGGCCTTGTCCACCCGACGCAGCCGCGGGCCGAACTCCACGTTGCCCAGCACCGACAGCCACGGATAGAGGTTGGACTGCTGAAAGACCACACCACGTTCGGAGCCCGGGGCGGTGATCTTCTTGCCATCGATGGTGATCGAACCCTCGGTGGGGTGGATGAACCCGGCGAGAAGCTGCAGCAGGGTCGTTTTGCCACAGCCCGAAGGTCCTGCGACGCAGACGAACTCGCCCGGCTCGATCACGAGGTCGATGTCGGAGAGCGCGTGCACCTGGGTGCCCTTGCTGAGATACCGCTGGGTGACGTGGTCGACCACCAGCCGCTGAGTCGCGGTGTCGGTGACGGCCGCGGCCGACTTGGTCATTGCGCTGCCGCCTCCGCAGGCTTGGGATCGACGCCGCCCGCGTACACCGCGGGAGCGCTGACCGCGGTGATGCCACCCTGCTTGAGCAGGAAGCCCGCGGTGGCCTCCAGGTCCTTGGCCATCTTGCCGCCGAGGTAATCGGCGCTGGCCTGCTCCTTGGCGGGCAGATATTCATAGCCCGCGAACTGCTTCTTCACGTCATCGGGGCTGATCCCCATCACCGCGCCGATGCTCACCGACGCCTCGTCGGGCTTGTCGTTGATCAGTCCCACCGCTGCGTTCTGCGCTTTGGCCCAGGCGGTCATGAAGGCAGGGTTGGCATCGATGAAGCTCGTCGTCGCGGCGCCGAGGTCGTAGGTGGGCTTGCCGGCCTTCGCGGTGTCCTCGCTGGAGATGATGATGTGGCCGTCGCTGGCGAGGAGTTCCGACAGCGTCGGATCCCACACCCACGCGGCGTCGATCTGGCCGCCCTCCCACGCCGACGGCATCTTGTCTGGCGCGAGGTTGACGATCGACACGTCCTTCGCGGGATCCATCCCCGCGTCCTGCAGCGCCTGCAGCAGGCTGTAATGCGCCGTCGAGCTGAACGCCACCGCGATGGTCTTGCCCTTGAGTTGCGTGATGTCGTTGACGGCCTTGTCCTTCACCGCAAGCGATTCGGCTTTTCCGATGACGTCGTGGATCCAGACCACCTTCATCGGGATGTTCAGGGGCGCGGACAGCGCCTTGGTTGCCGGGCTCGAGCCGATGAGGCCGAGGTCGGCGCTGTTCGATCCGAATGCCTGGATGACGTCGCCGCCCGAGTCGAACTTGTTCCACGTGATCTTCGCATTCGGCATGCAGTTCTCCAGCATCCGCTGGTCTTTCACGACGAGGTCGCCGTTGGGGATGTTCTGGTAGGCGATGCGCACCGTCGACGTCACCGACGGATCGGCTTCGAACGGGCACTCACCGCCGCCTGCCGACTCGTCGGCGGGCCGGTTCGATTCGACGCAGCCGCTCAGCGCGGCCATGCCCACGACGGCGAAGGCCGCCGCAAGGATACGAACAGGGAGACGATGCGAACGTGTCATGACAACTCCATCGGTTGGTGGGACAGGTTGGCGCTCATGCTTTTCCGCGCCAGGGAACAAGCACTTTCTCGACCCCCTTGATGGCCAGGTCGAGCAGGATGGCGGCGATGCCGATCACGATGATGCACGCGATGGTGAGGGGTGTCTTCAATTCGGTACCGGAAAGGTAGGCGAGCCCGCCGATGCCGGGGATGCCGTTGTTCAACTCGGCCGCCACCACGGTGGTCCACGCGAACCCGACGGCGATCCGGATACCACTGATCACATCGGGTAGCGAAGAGGGCAGCACCACGTGGGTGATCGTCTGCAGTCTGCTCGCCCCCAGCGACAGTGCGCCGTTGATGCGCTCCTCGCGCACGCCGCGGACACCGTTGATGGTGGCGATGGTGATCGGCGGGAACGCGGCGAGGAACAGCAGCCACATCTTGGAGGTGTCGCCGATGCCGAACCAGACGATCAAGATGCCGATGTAACCCAGCGGCGGCAACGCCCGCAAGAAGTTGAGGTAGGGCTCGATGATCGTGGCGACCGGCCTGAAGGTCGCCATGGCGAAGCCGAGTATCGGGCCGAAGACGATGGCCCAGCCGACCCCGACACCGATTCGCTGCAGGCTGGCGATGAGATGTTCCCACAGGTAGTAGTTCTGCTCGCCCTTGACCATCCTCGGCACGCCCGGCGCGATCGGGTGGTCGGTGTTGGCCAGCACGAACGCATGCCACACGGCAGACGGCGACGGCAGGTAGAGGGGCTTGATCAGCTGCAAGGAGGTGACCAGCCACCACAATCCGAGGAAGACGACGAGCGCGGTGACGCGGACCAGCGTGCGTCGCAACAGTTGACGCCTGCGTTCCGCGGTGTCGCGACGTTGCGCCTCGCGCGCGGCCGCATCGGGATCCGGCGCAGTACCGGTGGGGGGAGAGGACGTGGTGCTGCTGGTCATCAAGAACCACCCTTCGTACGGGTCACGCGGACACCCTCGTGACGGGTACCTCCGCAATGGTGGCGCAGGTCACAGGACCAGAAAAGGTCCACATCGGTGCGTTTCGGGGGTACCAGATCCTCACCACTCTTGTTGTCACGGCCCCCGTAGCCCGAGCACCTCGGGGATGGTCGCTGCGCTGGTCAGAATATGCGTATGGGGCTCGGGGCGCAGTGTTTCCGCGTCGTGGGCGCCGGTCAGCACGCCTACGACATACCTCGCACCTGCGTTCGTGCCCGCCCGGAGATCGTTCGGTGTGTCGCCGGCGACGAGCACCTCGGCGACGCTCTGCACGCCGAGAGCCTCCATCGCACGGAAGATCAGATACGGCGCGGGACGGCCCGCTCGGACCTGGTCGGTTGTCACGACCGCGT